>NZ_JBIWFC010000003.1:0-320144 GCF_044762845.1 Lysinibacillus sp. NPDC096382 | reverse complement strand
ATAAGGCGCTTCCTGTTCAAAATCGAACAAGAAGTGCCTTATTTTTATCTGAGAAAGGTTCGCTTTTATGAAAACGTAAGTTTTTCAGTGCCCTCGTTTATCTAAGGGGAGTTTTTTTATGGCTCGAAGTTAATATACGATTGAAATGAAATTAAACGTTCTTCAATTATTAAAAGAAGGCTATTATTCTAACAGAGAATTATGTGGAAAATTCTTAGTAAATAAGCGAACTATTCAAATTTGGAAGATTAAATACGAAGCGCACGGTGTAGAGGGACTTACCGAAGCAACTTCTTGGATGAGGTATTCCAAAGAATTAAAGTTAGCGGCGGTAGAAGATTATCTTCAAGAAAGGTTAACTTTACTGGAGATTCTCGCTAAATATAAGATTAGCAGTATCTCTGTTTTAAAAAAATGGGTGAAAAAGTATACTTCATCTTTGTTAAATTGAGTTTCCCGTTCAGGGTGCCACATAATCGCCATCGGAGATATCGCTTGGGTTAAGGATAAGCAAAGGCAAGGCGAATGTCACAGTTTGCTCGTACTTTTTACGCCCTTCGCCTATTGACTTTTCTAACAAAAATTTTACATCTTCGGTGCCAGAATACAGGCGCTCTATAGCCGAAATGTCCATAAATGCCATTTCCTCTTGTGTAAAGCCGTACTTAACTCCCAATTGCATGACCATTTCAAGCGCTTCGGATAGGCTTTTGGTAAATATAAACTTTGCATACTCCCGACCTTCTATCCCATCTTTTATGAATTTAAAGAGCGACAGCACATCACCTTCAAGATTTTGCTGTTTCATTTGTTCTTGGATTGCGGAATATTGCTCCAATGTTAACGTAAACTTCGCCTTTGTCAGAGAGGATATGTGCTTTGTTTGTTTTCATGAGAAGGCCTCCTGTTTCAAATGGATAACTATTTTAATATTATGAGGTCATACAGAATCAAAAACGAAGTTTACTTTCGGTTTTTGAAAGTAGCCTTTGTATATTTTCCATATGCTTGAAAATAACAATAAACGCCATTAGGGAAGTAAATATATTAAAATAAAAGGTATGCCCCAAAATAGGAATAAATGAAAAAATCGCTGCGAGCAATGTTGCACATACCGTTCCTAAAGAAACATAACGTGTTAAAGCTACTATTATCACAAAAATGACAAGGCAAAAAAGCCCCATAATCCAGTCAACCATAAATAGCACGGCAACTGCCGTAAGCGCTCCCTTGCCTCCTTTAAAATTAAAATATACCGGCCAGTTATGCCCTATAACAGCTCCTGCGCCTGCCGCTAAAAGACTAACGCAATCTCTAGCCTCACCCGAATAAAAGTAAACGCTAAGGTAAAGGCCTATAATACAAGCAATTATTCCTTTTAATATATCTCCCGCAAGAACAATTCCTGCTGCAGTTTTACCTAGTACTCTTAGAGTATTAGTAAGCCCAGCATTTTTGCTACCATGACTTCTTATGTCCTTTCGGTATATTTTCCCTACAATCACTGCAGTATTTAGGCTACCTAAAAGGTAACCCGAAGCTAAGGCAACAAAAAGCTTTAAAATATCTATCATCACTCTTCTCCTTTGTGATTTCGTCAACACATATAGGCACTGTGAACATTATTATTTATCTACTTAAATAATCTTGCATTTTCCTACGCCATCATCTATATTCAATTTTCGCTTTTCATGCAATTGAAATATAGCCATCGCTGTAAATGCTTTCGTAAGTGACCCTATACGAAATTTAGTTGTTGGTACATTTCGGATGCTATGCTCCCAATTCGCCATACCAAACCCTCTGTTTAAAAGAATATTCCCATTAGATGCAATTAATAAAGTACCATTCAAATACCCGTTTCGATTAAAAGAATCTACCCAATTATTTAACCGTTCTTCTAATAGCATGTGCGTTTCTCTCCTTACTAGAATAAATAATCATACTTTAAATTTTTTACCTGATAAGTTGCCAAATCCTCATATTTTGAAGTTGTTTTGTAGAAACCCTTCCTTCATTTTGTTGCGATTTCTTTATACTTCAATGAAAAACCTCCCAATCCAACTCGTACTGTAATTTCTACGAGAAGATTAGGAGGTGTTAAAATCGTTCATATCTTTCTTTCTATTCATATATTATCCTCTAGTAAGCGTTGACCTTCTATTATAAGTATCGTAGTCATAGGAATGCGTATGATTTCCTTCATTTATTTTAATTCGAATGGACATTCCTTCTCCTACATTGGTATTGATAGAAAACTGACCATTAAAAGCCTGTACCCTCTCTTGCATCCCCCTGATTCCCATTGAATCAGAAACAATGATGCCATCCATTTTGCATCCTACACCATCGTCTGAATAAATAATTTCAAAGCCATCTTCTGTTTCTATCAAATGAATTTCGACAGTATTGGCATACGAATGTTTTAATGCATTGTTTAACAACTCTTGAAAAAGCCGATAAATCATTAAGTTTAAACGCTCATCTTCTAAATAGAGACGATCTATTGTGTAAACTAAATCAAAATCCGCACGTTTATGAACTTTTTGAATAAGCTTTTCAAGCGCAGCATTTAAGCCTAGTGTATCTAATAATGGTGGCTTCAAATTTTCACAGTAGCCTCTTAAATCATTCAACGATGCAATCATATGATCATGAATCTTAGTAAGGTTCACCTGAATATCTGTTGTCCTCTTCGCATGAATACATACATCCATTTCTCGAGCAATATGTAACTGCTCTTGTAAAACCGTATCATGAAGCTCTTGCGCTAATTGATATTTTTCTTGTTCAAAGCGTAGCCAAAGAAGCTTATTGAGCCATGGTAGCTGACTTTTATCAGCCTCTTTCATATGCTTCAACTGATCTAATAGATCTTCCACCATTTTCGTATTTTCAATAAAATTATTTACATATAAAAGTAATAATTCAAGCCATAATAACTCCTCATCCTTTAAATAAATCGATTTATTATGGTCTACGACTAGTATTCTTTTATAATTTACATCTTGGTGGATAAAAGCTATATAAAAATGCTCCGTTTTCTTTACATCCCCCATGCGGAGATTCTCAAGTAATATTTCGTCCATTTGATTTTGAGTATATTCTTTTGATGTACTTGTGGAAGTAACTTGATGTGTTTGCAAATCATAGGTTAATACGTAAACATGTTTAATCTCAAGGTGTAAAGCAATTTCTTGAACAAATTTATCCAGCAAATCTTCAATCTTCACGACCCTACCAATACTATCAACTGTCGTATACAATCGATGGATATAATCCCCCTTTGTTGAAAAAAGAATTTTTCGCTTATGATAATCTATTTTCTCTTTAATATAGAAAAGTGCTATTAATGATAAGAAGGCAAAAAAGAATAATTCCGCCATTCTTGAAATAGACAAATCTGTAATTACATACAGACCTACTAATAACCAAATCGTAAAAACAAATGAAAAATTAAAGTAATAGCGTAAACGGGTAATAAAGTATTCCATGTCAAATATACGTTCAGTGAGCTGTGTACATATAAAGCTGAAAGGTATTATTACTAAAAAGAGGGAACAAATATCTGCAGAGAGTATTTGTTTATGAAAGATAACTTCTGGTAACGCGTATAGAAAAAGAAAAGGTATAAACGGAATGATTATACTGCTCAATAATATTTTTAATTGTGGTACTTTATATTTAAAATACCCCGAAATCATAATCCAAAGGATGATACTAAGTAATAAGAAAAATGCTCCTAAGATTACATATGAAAGGACAACATGAATGGCGTTATTTCTAATACCATAAATGCTTAAAAATACTACCGAAAGAGGGAGTATATATAGTATCTTTATGTTTTTTATAAACAACCATTTTATCTTTAAAAAATCAAAATAAAGCCTTAAAAAATGTATTAAAAGTACAGGACATAGCAACATACTACTACGATTTACAATGATCCCTACATTATTTAATATCCCAGACGCACCTATACTTACATATGCTAATGACACTGTTAAGATAAATAGAATTAATAGATTTAATAGCGGTGTTTCCTTCTGTTTAATATGCAAATATATAGAAAGTATTAACGATAGGAAATAATATACAGTAGGTACAACGAATACATAATAAAATTGTTGGGGAATATCGAATGCTTTTATTTGTACATGTACTTCATCACCATTAGGTTTCAAAATTGTTAAATCCTTTGCTGAACGAATAATAAAATCATATTGTATGATCTGAATATCATTAATAGAGCTTCCATCTATTTTTAGCACAATATCTCCAGGCGATATTTTTTGCTTCCTTGCCCAATCTTTATAATATGAATCTGTAACAATCCAATGCCCGTCTTCTTGTTTTATTTTTATGCCTAAAAAAGAAGTGCCATAAGTAATAAATAATAAATAGACACCTATTATTAAATAGATACTTATAGCACTACAAAACCAATTATTTTTAAAAAAACTCAGTTCCAAAGACCCCACTCTGGGCGCAGCTCTTCATCAAACGAGTCTAAAATTGCCTTCTGCTCAAGCTCAGTAACACCAACTAGAGAAGCTTTTTTTTCTTTTAACAAAGTTACCATCGACGGATTTTGCTCTAAAAATTGAATCATTTTAATCATAAAATCTCCTCATTTCATTAGTTTTTTATACCTTTTACACACAGTTACATTATTTAAAGTATTGATTATATTCAAACTTCTCTTACTAATTCTTTTCCAAGGAATTAATAACTATTAATGTAACTACAATTTCATTGTACCATTATTTTACATACATTCAACAATATTTTCTATTAATTGCTGAAAAATGATAGATTACGCAGCATTTTCACATAATGTACTAATTTTCGCAATACTTCGTTATAACGCTATTGTAAATTTTTTACCATTCAAATAGTAAAGTTGGAATATGCCAATGTTTTATAAATATCTTTAGTGAAGGGAAACGGCTTTTTAGGAAATTACCTAAAATTCCTAAATTTCTCTCCCCAACTTTTCGATTTATAAATTACAATACCTTAAATTTCCTTATAAAATCTTGATATTTATTATTTATAGTTTCATTAACAAAGGTTTTTTCAACAATAGCCATTTGTTGAAAGAACAAAATAACAAGGAAAAGGATGATTATATGAAGCAAAAGCTTTCACCCATCTCTGCCAAAGAGCGGATTGAAACACTTGATGTATTGAGGGGGTTCGCATTATTAGGAATCATATTAGCCAATATTGTTTGGTTCCTTTATCCGGCCTATATGCAGGAAGATCTAAGTTTTAAAAATGAATGGACTTCTTTTTGGAATCAAGCCGATTATACCGTTCATACTATTATTACTATGTTTGTCGATGGAAAATTTGTCATGCTGTTCTCTATGTTGTTCGGTTTTGGAATGGTCATTATGCAGGAAAGAGCAGCCGCAAAGCAACTAAACTTCTGGGGAATTTATTTTAGACGACTTATTGCGCTCTTTATTTTTGGTTGTATCCATGCTTATTTCATTTGGTTCGGAGATATTTTAACAGATTATGCAATCTTAGGGTTATTACTCCTTTTCATGCATAAGTTAAAACCTAATGTTATGTTAATCATTAGCGTAACTTTATATAGCTTATATTTTGGATTATTTACGTTAGGAGCTCTATCCTCCGATTCTACGATGATGTCAATGACAATGTCAGAGGAAAGTCGTCAGCTTATGCAATTTACGATAGATGCCCATCAAAATGGAAGTATTCAAGAATTAATGAATGCTAATTTTATGGAAAGAACTTATTATACAATGCGTAATGGATTATATGTTCTTTCTCTAGGCAACCCTATACTTTATTTATTTACAAATCTTCCGTACTTACTAATGTTCTTATTCGGAGCAGCTGTTGCGAAGAAAAAATGGCTTCACCGTTTTGAAGAATATCGAAAAGGCTTTTTCATTACGTGGTTGCTTACATTTATTTTTGGTGGAACATTGTGCTGGATCATACCTTTCTTTTCAGAAAACTTTTCTGCTGTTCAATATATTAGCTCACCACTCCTAACCATCTTTTATGCTATTAGCTTGATCTTTATTTATCACACGGTGAAAGGAAAGAAAGCTTTACAGTGGTTAGCGTTCCCTGGAAAAATGGCATTCACAAACTATATCGGCCAATCTATCATTTGTACATTGTTATTTGGACCATTTGCATTTGGCGTATACGGAAAACTCCACTTAACGACAGCCATCATCATCGCCATTGTCATTTTTATTTTCCAAGTAATTTTTAGTAAGCTTTGGTTATCCAAATTCCGCTTCGGGCCACTTGAATATGTTTGGAGGTCATTCACTTATTTAGGTATTAAAAAGGAATCTAAAAATGCAAGGTTAGGTGACAATCAACTGACTTCTCAATAAATCACATAAAAATACTTAGGGGCTGTGGGTTGACAGCTCCTCTTCGTTTTTCTTTTTTTCTTTCGTTTCATACAGATTGTTCCTTTACTCTTTCATAAATATCGAGTTCAATTGACCATTTTTTAACTCCAGCTTCATTAAAGGCTTCTAAAGGCGTTCCTAGATAGTCACTAACAATACTATAGTTGTCTGTACCCATTATTTTAGCGGAAGGCGTAAAAATCTTGTCATCATAAACCCATGACAAGGTTTTCAATAATGGATGTTTTCAGCTATTTCTCCTGAAGAAAATACAATGGTCTTTGCCAAAAATCACACAATCAATGAAAAAAGGGTTACTTTACTCAATTTGCACAATCGCATTGGAATAAAGTAACCGGCAGGTGCGCATTTTACACTCTAATAGCTAGGTTTTTCAAGAGCATTGCAAGAAACCAGCAATGACCTCTCCTGTTTCATTATGCCTATATAGATATAATGCACCGTACATAAACACATAATCCATATTATCACTATAGCCTTCTTCCTCTATTTGCAGAAAAAAGGAATAATTATCATTTTCCAACTCTTCATAATAATAACTTTTGGGTTGAATAAGACGTGGTTCTCCCAAAACTTTAATAAACAAAAAATTATTCCCATGATTTTCCGAATAATCGCTTATTGAGTTCATACCTAAATCTAAAATACTTTTATCAGTATTGCTTCCAATTTCGGAGTATTTATGCTCTATAACCCTTACTTCAATTGAAGGATAAACATTATTTTCCAATAAAGTATCAAAATTCTTATGCATAATAATAGAAAGCATAATATCCTCTTTTTCTGGGTGAACTAGAGTTGCATAAAACCTGTAATCATCAGGTATTTGGTCTTCAATCAATTTTGGAGGATTACCACCTATTCTACCTCTAACATCATCATCATTTTGTTGCTTAGACATCATAGCAAGGACAAAATGGAAAGGATAAAATGGAAAGGATAAAACAATTCCATTTCTAACAAAAACACACATAAAGCAGGCTTCTATGCCTTCGTTTATGTGTGTTTTTTAAAGATAATTTTAACCTAATCTACTTTCTTACTTTTTCAATTCATTTTTATTTGTACAATCATGTTTTAAATCTTCTGTACTATTGCTCAATTGCTCGATAAAATTCAAGAAATCGATTGTGAGTAGCTACAACTATATTTTCTTTCTCAAGAAATTTCCTCATTACATTTATTATTTCCTTTTTTAATTCATTTGGAACTTCATCAACTCTTTGTTTGATAACTAGACGAAATACAAGCATGGAATCCTTATTAGGAGATAACTTTGGAATTGAAAAAATATATCCTAGTTACTTTATTTCATCTGTCAACTTCATGGGGAGAATACCAGATAATCAAAAACCAAAGTGCTTTTTGTAAACATCCTTTATTATTATTTCCTCTGTAATAGCTTTAAAATCTACTGATTTGTGATAACTACTGCTATCGGCATTATACTTTTGTTCTTCAAAGGGTGCGGGAAAGGGAATACTATTGATATAAGTATAGTTTAACCCCTTTTTCAACTCATCCAGTTTTTCCTTAGTTACTTTTTTTGAAAAACTAGCCACTAAAAAAGAACCGAACATATCATAGACTATATCTGCATAATCTGATGGAAGTATTATCGCAGATATTTTCTTAGAAACAACTCTAATAGAAACTTCCTTTACCCCATTAATTATTTTGGGTTTTGTATCTGGTCGAAATTTATTTTCTTCTGTATTAAACGGAGTTTCATAAAAAAATTTATGTAACTCTGAGTCGAATACTACAAAACTAAGTGTGAAACTATAATCAATTTTATCATCCTTCAAAAGTTTATTGGGAATGAGAATGTTTTCTCTTATATAATCGAAAACATACTCACTAATTTTATACGATACCCTTGGTCTAGCGAGCAGTTCATTCGGCTCATGGCTAAAAAGCCTACTAATTTTATATGTCATATTTTTTTCCTTTCTGTAAATAGGGTTACTCACTCATATTTTTGAGCATGGAGTATTGTTTTTCATTTTTAGCTTCTTTAAATCGTTCACACCATTCAGATAATCATCAACAGGACCAAGGTGTTTATGTCCTAAATTTCCAGCAGGAACTTTTCCATGCTTATCTAAATGTGCTGTGATTTTATCAGTTTCTAATCTACGCATTTCTGCAGTTGTTATATTCCTAAAATGTTCTTGACTAAATTTTACATCATCGAAATTGGAATATGCTTTTCTTAGTTGGCTTGCTAAACGAGTTGATGTACCTTTAGGGATTACATTTGTAGTACCGTTTGGTGATACTACTTTAATTGGGTTTTTAGTTACCCGATTTTGATTTTCATTTCCAATTCCATATTTGAATGTTTTTCCGTTTATATCTATTTGATATAGAGCACTATTAGCTGTGTTAGTAAGTGAATTCCCATGCAAACCTAGCACATCTATCCAGCTATTTGTATCTTTCACATAGCTGTAAAGAGCCATACCGCCAGCCAAGCCAATCGGGTCTATTTGTATATAAATCCCCATTTGAGGTGAATAATACCTAAATCTATTATAATATAATCCTGTTTCTATATCTTCAAATTGTCCTTGAAACCTAAACGGTATAAAATCCTTTTCTCCTGTAAACTCTTTAACTCTACCATAAATATCAAGCTCTGCTGACCAGACTTTGTCTCCAATTTCGTTGTAAGCTTCAACTGGAGTACCTAGGTAATCTGTTATGATACTAAAGTTACCTTCATTTGTAATTTTAGCTGATGGTATGAACCCATCATTAAATACCCATGTGACCAGATTATCTGGAATTTCGAATTTGCTTTGTGAAGAACTCTCAACTAGGTTCTCTAGTTTACCTGAATTATTCTGGAAAGAATACTCATGCAGAATCGTATTACCATCCCAGACAAATCTCGTTGTTTTTTCATCGGAACGCTTTTCTATTCGTCTGCCTAATGAGTCGTATTTAAAAGTAACTTCTTTTAAAACTGATTGGTTCTGTGAATAGCATACAACTTTCGACATCATGCCATTGCCATTATATTCGAATTTCCACGTATCACCATTCTTCTCAGTTTTCTGAATCAGATTACCTTCATCATCATAAGAGAAGGTTGCCTCTCTCGTTTCAAGCAATCTGCTTCCGGCACCATAGACACGGTCTGTCTTTTCTTTTGTTTCATACAAATTCCCGACATCGTCAACACTGCGGTGTAAGAAATCAAATTGACCGCCTTGATTGGACCAAACTAGGTTACTGATTTCATCATAACCATAAGTAACTTTTACACCCGTTAACTCGTTCATCATGCTTCGTAATCGATGATTGACGTCCCAATTATAAACGCGTCTTCGTGTGTCACGATTTTGACTACTTATTCGGTGGTGTGTTGGTCTCCCCGTCGTATCATACTGCCATTTGCTAATGACATCCCCTGGTAATATTCTTTCAATCTCTTGACCAAGTTCATTATATTGCATTGATGCTGTCCAGTTTTTTTGCTCTAAGCGAGAAGCCGTGATTTGCGACACATTACCCATTTCATTATGAGCAACATCAATTTTGGCACCTAAGCTACTCGTAATCTGTGAACGGTTGCCTAATTCATCATAACTACTAGCAATCCAATGGTCATTCTGCCACTCCTTAATCACTTGCCCTGACGGGTCTCGTTCCAGCTTTACGGTCACATGCTCATTCTCAGTCTCCATTAACAAGCCATTCTTGTCATAACCAAACGTTTCCCAAGTGTCATCATAATAATCAGCTCGAATAATATTCCCTAGACCATCATGCTGGTACGCTGTCCAACGATTACCTGGACGTTGAATTCGCTGAACCAATCCTGCTAGACTTCGCTCATACGTTCTTTCTATCTCATCAAAGCCGATTTCCTTGATGATATTCCCTTTTTCATCACGTTCAAACTGATACGCTTCGCCTTTTTCATTGATGACAGCGGTTAACTGCTCCTCTGTATCATAGGTGAATTGTACTTTCTTCCCACCTTGTTCTCGAGACACCAAACTGCCAAGAATGGTGTAATCAAAGGCTACTTGCGTATGGTTATCTTTCGCAAAAACAATATCTTCATAGGCATCGTACTTTAATTGAACGTCGTTACCATCTGAAAGATTTGCTCGTACAAGGCGATTCAAATTATCGTAATGGAATTTCTCTGTTGCCCCCAAGGGATTTGTCGTTGCTGTACAATTCCCACGACGGTCATATGTCCAGGTTGAACTCGTCCCGTCTGGCAATGTCACTCGACTTAAGTTCAAATCAGCATCATAAGCTAAGCTTACCATATGGCCTTGCGTATTTGTCACCGTTTCGATTAAACATTTCTCATTATAGGAAAATTCAGTCTTTGTGCCATCTTCTAAAACATTTGCCTGTAATGTACTGTCTTCATTATAGATCCATTGACGACTTCCCCCCTCTGCGTTAACAGCCTGAATCAGCCTATCCCTCTCATCATACTGAGAGGAGAAGGTACTGCCATCTGCAAGATTAATCGTCACTGGATTTGCCCACTCATCAAAGCTATAAGCCGTCACACGACCATCTTCATCTACTTCTTGCAGCAATTCAAAGTCCCCATTATATTCATAGCTAACTTCACTACCATCTGGATGAACAATTTTCGTACAGAGATTATCTTCATTAAAATAATAATAACTATTATGGCCTAAGCTATCCGTAATTTCATTATAGCCATCGTGATATGCAAGCTCCCCTGCAAGGACATTGCCATCTCCCCATGTTTTGATGACTCGTGCACCTGTAGTTGGACCATCGTAGCGCCAGAAGAAGCTATTTTTATTACGATCTGTTTTTTGCATCATTAAGTGATTCACATATTTAATATGCGTACTTTGTCCTAACGCATCTTGGATTTCGATTAAATCTTGTCCATCATTGTAATCATAGCGGACTAAGACTTCACGACTCATTTGGTTGCGTAATGCGACTTCTGTCATTCTGCCTGCTTCATTAGAAGTAACCTCAAGCACTCTTCCCACACTGTCCGTTACTTGAGATAGGAAGCCTTTAAGGTTATACGCAAATTGAATATGATGGGCTTGCTCATTTCTTACTTCTTTTAATCGGTATTTCGTCTTTGTTGTTTGTTCAAATACATAAATCAATCGTGTATCATGCTCAAACAGATGATACTCCTCGCCTGTATTGGTTAAAGTCATTCTTTCTCGTTTGTTAAAATACGGCAAGTTTATTGGTAAAATTGGAAATCCTACTGCGCGACCATCCGTTACTACAATCCCAATCAGGTCATCTTCTTCAAAAATCTCTAAGGCTAGATCGTATGTAAAGTGCATACCATGACCTGTTAAGCCAATGCGACTACTATCACTGTACCAAGCGCGTTCCCATGAAAGGGGGATCGGTCCAGGTAGTTCAAAGTCGATGCCTTCATAAATCATACGCCCTGTAATTAAATCAACAGGCTCAAATCCTCTTTTACAGAATTTTTTACTTAACCCTTGTGTACAATTAAATTTCTTTAAGACCCCATGATTAAATTTCGTTAGCCCGGCTTTTGCCACAGCTTTCATTCCGTCTACTGCCTTCGACACAGCGAGCAATTCATCCATCGATGAGATGACTTTATCTGCTGCTGTCTTCACGGCCTTAGATCCTTTGTTGGCTAGTTCCGCTAGTCCCTTTACTGCATCTAACGTTTTAGATATTTTCGGATAAGCTGCCTTCATCCCTTTTGCTACAGCTTTTGAAGCATCTATTACCTTATCTGCTCCTTTTGCAACATCACCAGCTTTATCTAAGAGTTTTGCCCCTTTTTTGACCTTGTAGGCAGCTTTGGCGGCATCACCAACTAACGGGACCGCACCTACTAAGTTCATGGCTGCATCCATGTAATTCCCTCTTGCCAAGCTAATTCCTGCATTCGCAATATCTGCAAATGTACCGATGACAGGAATAAACCCAGCGATATCTAGCGCTGTACTTACTCCATCTAATAAACTACTAAACCAGCCTTTCTTCTCTTTCTTCTCTTCTGCCTTTTGCGGGAAAATTAAGTCAACTTTACTCATAGCTTCGATGGCTTCTTCATTTAACTTCGGTGGTTGACTCTGCTTTTCTATACCTTCTTGATCAATGAGCGTACTAATTAATTGGGTGTCAGCGGCCATAATCACGTGACTTTGTTCCTTCGCTGATATCGCGATCCATTCTTCCGCCTCTACAGCTAGCTCTTTCATTCCACTTATTTCGAGTGTTTCATCGGCCGCTAGCATGATGGTACTGTTACTTTGAAATGTTACGCCATCTCCATCATCCATCTTTAAGTCCAATACGCCATCTACTGCACTAAAGGTAATATCACCAACGCCTAATGTCACATCTTTCCCAACATTGGTCGCCAATGATTTAACAGTAGTGTCCGCCATTTTCTTCGTCTGCTTTTGTCCACCCTCTGGTGTGGCTGGATTAACACGCACCGAGCTGATAACGATTGCTTCTTCTTCAACCGCACTTGGAAAATGTAATTGGGCACGTGCACCTATTTGGGGCATTAAATACATAACGCCATTGGCATCTGCAGAATAGGCAAACCAATGTGCTTTTCCTTGATCCTGGCTCTTATCTATATCTAAATGAATTTTAACGGTGTTTTGCGTAACATCAATGATCTTTCCTGTAAACGCTGCACCAATGAGATCTAAATTGCGTACTAATCGCTGACGAATACTTTTCTCTGGTTGGGCAGTATATTGAAACTTCAGCACACCCCCATCAAGAAGGGTTTCCCTAGCCGTTACGACATAGGAACTTCCCTTGAATTGCACCAACGTGCCCAACTCATGGGGTTCCGTGCTTTCAAACTCACAAAAAGTATAATCGGCTTCACTCACATCCGTCCCATCGTTTTCTGTAATCAGCCGATACGCATCGACGTCCATACGTACTATAGAAGGCAGATGGTCGATCGTTATGCTTTTCCTACTTTGGGGTGTACCGAGCCAAAATCGAGCACCTTTTCCTTTTAAATCAGGAAAAACAACGGCGTGCAAACGGGAGGCCATTCTTTTAATAAATTCCCAATCTGTTTCTAAGTATTGAATCGCAATACTACCAATGGCTTGACCGTTAGAAGCTTGGTCGATGTAATCCCCATTAGGA
This sequence comes from Lysinibacillus sp. NPDC096382, assembly GCF_044762845.1. Taxonomy (NCBI): domain Bacteria; kingdom Bacillati; phylum Bacillota; class Bacilli; order Caryophanales; family Bacillaceae; genus Lysinibacillus; species Lysinibacillus sp. NPDC096382. The sequence continues at coordinate 306,561 of NZ_JBIWFC010000003.1, read as the reverse complement.
TAGGCTTTCACGATGTTATTTATTAATTGCACATACGTCATATTGGCATCTTGAAAAGAACGTGAGCGCTTCGCAATATCCATATTTGCTGTAAATGATACAGCCTCAACGGAGACATAGTGCACCCCTTGGGCTGCCTGCAACTCCGCGTTTTCTATTCTTCCTGAGAACAATACAGCACTGTCTCGTCCAAATTTCACAACTACTTCATCAGTATGATTAACCCGCTGAATATACTTTTGCGCTTGCTCTTCAGCGATCATTCCCGTAAAGTACAATCTCGCATGGTCATTGCCCTTATGTTTAATAGTTAATTTATCTAAATGAATAAGCGGATAATTCCATTCGAGCACAAGATCCTCATACGTACTAATCATGTGTACTTCCTTTTCTTCTAGCGATTTCATTACTTACCTCCTTTCCATCAACCTCGTCTTTTAAAAACCTTGTATCGGTATTTCTAATTCCTCTTGCCCGTCATGAATAATTTCGATTTTGCCTCCACCTGCTGAGCATTGGGTATGGCAGCGGCTTAATAACGCTTGCTTCCCCTCGATATTGACATTTTCCATCCCTTCCATCCAATCAATAGAGCATGTTGGTGTACACGGTTTTTCTAACTTTAGGCAAACACCAAAGGTTGGAATGTTTTCTGGGTTTCGATCCCCTACATTCATAACGGCTTTCTCTTTAATATAAACGCCATGATCTTGCGGCAAATTTAAATAATTGAGATGGCTACCATTTTCACAGGAAATGATGGCGCCATGTACGACATAACTAAATTGCTCCTGTTCCGAACCTTCTGTTTCCAAACTTTCTACAACTTGAGCCATTGGATATCCTTCCTTTCGTATCGATTGAACACTGTTTCAAACTACGACAGTGTTTTGGAATGTTTTCTTAGAATGATCTATCGACTTTGTAGTTTTACTCGCTGCAACTGAATTCCGAGATATGGTCGTCGTAGCATACTTTCTGCCACGTCTAAATTGACGATGGTGAACGATTCCTTTTTGCCGTCGACTTGAAAAATACAATCTAGTTCCACTTTCTTCGGGTCAATCACGAGCTCCTTTATTTGTCCGTCTGGATAATAAATCGTCTCATCGGAAATACAGTTCTTTTTTACAATGTCCATAAGCCAATGTACGCGCTGTGTTCCTTTCTTCACATCCGTAAAGACAATGGCTGTAAATTCTAAGTTATCCTCGTATTTCACAAGCAATCCTTTCAAATCATCCGACACGATTCTTCGAGGCTTCTCTAAATAATCCAGATATATCGCATTCTCTTTTTCTATTACTTCCCCGAATACAGATGAACAGACAAAGTTATCATCTAGGTCTGTCTTGAAAGGAATGATTGGATTTGTAATGCTTTGATCTTGCCGTAAAATAAAATACTCCATCTTTTCCTCCTGTAACTATCATTTATGTCGATTGCAAAGTTAATGAATCCAATGAATGTCTTTTATCTGATCTGGGCTAAATAGACACTTCTCTTGATCACGTTTAAAGAAAGTAGCTCCTTTTAAATTGGCACCTGTAAAATTGGCGCCTGCAATCTGCGCAAACTCAAATTTTGCATTTTCCAAATTCGCATGACTGAAATCAGTGCCTAAATAACACGCAACTTCGTCATCGGGAAGCATCAGTGTTTTTCCTTGTGCATGCGTAAAATTAGCGCCTGCTAAATTGGCATTACGAAAATCAGCATCTTGAATGGCTGCATATGAAAAATCAACATTCGCTAAGCTACAATCTACAAAACTAGTACCGATGCAAACACTTTGTTTCAATGAAGCCCCTTCTAAGTCACTGCCATTGAAATTCGCATAAGAAAAGTCCATTTGGTCGAAATGTTTTTGCTGTAATGGTAGGCTCGAGAAGTTTTCAAACGTATACGATTTATCCGTCTCGTTTTTCTCTAACCACGAGAGAAGATTTTCTTCCACCCGTTCCCGGTCATCGATGACCCCAACATCTTCACTAAATCCTTTATATTCCCCAACACGAAATCGCAAGCACACAGCTCGTTGGAAATCTATTCCAGGTATACTGTCTTGTTGATAGCGGAAGAGATAGCGTACCAATTGAATGATATACTGATGAAACAGAATCACAGTCTGTTGAATGATTCCTCGAACGTCAGCTGCTTGGATAGCGAGATATGGCTTTCTTTCTTTTTCAAGCGTTTTGTGTAAATCAATAATCGCCTCACTAAGCCATTCTGCTTCATACTGTGCCGTGCATTCTCCCCAGTCGTAGTACCATTTTTCTCCGTAGGCTTCTAGCAAATACGTACACTTATTATCTAGTAATGATGTTCGCAGCAATGATAGATGAATAAAGGCAACTGGCGCCAACCTTCCCTGCTCTTGCTGCTCTCTAATATTTGCAAACAGCTGATCAAGTGAGTTAATGATTGGTTTTAATAAGATTTCCTTCTCTTGGCGAAACTGGCGATCAACCTTCTCTTGTAATCGGCTGATATGAACTGACACGCATTCATCCATAAAATGCTGTAATGCTTCTTCTCGTTTCATGCATCCACATCCTCACTAATTTGCTCGTACTTCTGTTCCTTTGATCTCCATTTTGTCTTCCATCTTGATGGAACTATCTTTACAAATCATCTCTATTTTCTCGCTCGCATTAATCATAATTTGCTTCGCATTGATGGCGACTTTATCTGTAGCTTGTAAAGTAATATTTTTATCACTTATGATGGAGATTCCATTATCATCCATAAGCGAAATCATTAATCCTCCACCAGATATGACAATCCGATCCGGTGCAAGTAGAATTTGTTTGCCGTGCTTCGTTCTGAGTGTTTTGACATCTGGATCGGCCATCCGCGCTGGGTCTTGGCGACTATCCTCGGGTGGTGCAGGTCTTGACCCGCCGCCACCTCCGCCACTAGCACTTCCACCGCCTCCTGGACTAGGCGGATTCGTTGCTGCTAACATCGAACTAGATTGTGGTGGTGCTTTTGATACGGAACTAATCGCAATCCCTTCATCCTCACGATTGCCTGGGAAATAGATTCTCACATTATCAGAAAGCTCCGGCATGAAGTACCAGCCTGTATTATCTTCTGATGCATAGATTGTTGAATATGGAAACCAATACGCTGTATCTTTATCTTGACCCTCGTCGAAATCGACATGAATACGAATTTTATCCCCCGCAACATCGATTACTTTGCCTTGAATAGAGGCGCCAATAATAGCTTGATTATAAGTAGTGTGGACACTGAAGCCGTTCTGAGGTGTTAACGTGTAGATGTGCTTGAACAAGCCATCTTTTAAAGTTGAGTAGATTTTATAGACATACAATTTTTTTGATTGGAATGTCACTTCATTGCCTATTTTGAATGGTTGGAACGATTCTACTTCATAGTACATATAGTCACTATCGGTAATACCGTCGATATGATTTTTACTGGACACAAGGAAATTGCCGATCGCCTTTTTAACTCGATAATTGATAGCCTCCATCTTCTGCGTGCCCCCAGCTTGAAACGGCACCCCGAAGTAAAACTTCGCAGCCGGATGAACCGTATCTGGTACTAGTCCTGTATGGAATCGCGATGCCATTCGTTTAAGAAACTCCCAATCTGTCTCTATATATTGCATCGTAAAGCGTCCAATAGTAGCGCCCTTTGAGGCATAATCCATGAAATCTGCACCTTTTTGATCGGCAATACATGCATTTATTAATTCACTATAGGGCATACTCGCATTTTGATAGGTTTGGTTTATCTTCTTCACATCTAACACATACGTATGCGAAACAGCTTTAACCTCCAAATAATAGGTACCCAAAACTGATTTCACTTGTACATCTAAAGCCAACCCATTAAAAATAGGAATAGTTTGTCCACCACTACCGATTTGCACGACTTCAATAGCCGTTTCTGCATCGGTCATATATACATAGGAATCTTCGAATTCATCTGGAATCACGCCTGTTAAATGCAATGTAGCATGCTCATTCATTTGTTGCGTAATTTCGATTTGATTGACGCGAATATTATAGGGCATCACGATGATATCTTTATACGTCAAGGCTGTTTCCTTACTCATTCAACAACACCTTCCCCATCTAATAATTTGTTTTCAACAACGATAGATTCCATCATGCCGTAAGCAATTGGTTTCCAAATATCCATCTCTTTTTTCAAACAATTAACCGAGCCCATCGTCACATTCTCGCCCACTATAAACAAAAACATTAAATTATAAATCTTGTTATCTAGTGCTGGCGAAATGAAATCAAAGTACCCAATTTGTAAACCGTTAACTTCGTCCATGCCGATATCCAACATTTTTGTAGTTGGCTGCGTTTTTTGAAGGATATTCCTCATAGTCTCTGTGAAGTCTTCTAATTCCCCTTCTTTTACCTGTTGTTCCATAATTTTCAGCGTGACATTGATGGACGTACTTTCGCTTGTATAAATATAATCGGGTCTACGACTGGATGGATATTTGATATCCATTAATTCAGTCTCCATCACGTCAAATGTTGCAGGCATACACATCCGAATTTGCCCCTCATAAAAACTTATTTCTTTGAACGCAATCGTTTCATCTTCAATCATGAGCTGACCATCTTTAATCGCTTGCACGATATCAGTATGTAATAATTGGTTTTCGATGTTCTCCATTCGCTTTTTCTGCCTTGCATGTTTCGTCATCTCAATAACTTCTTCATCCATAAATTTCATTATTTTCGCTCCTTCATATCGATTCTGTACTCGTTCCATCTCATGACCTTATATTTTTTCGCTTTCCTATTAAATAACACCGATTACCCAGGTCATTTTGTTATTAATTTAATTTTTTTCAGTAATATTCCAGTAATAAATACATATATGGGGATATAACCATTAATTGGTTATTTTCATCATTAAATATGCTAATAAACCGTAGATAAAAAGTCAACATCCATAAGTTCTATTATTTGGAATAAACAAAAAAATAATCCTGAAGATCGGGAAAATTTGAAATTTAGTAGTTAGATATACTGTGTGAGAAAAGGATAAAGCGGAACTTTAATCATTGGGGTATAAGAACTTAGTACACTAATTAAAATGTCACCATCTTATATGAAAATGCGAAAAAGCACCTGTCGCCTGTTATAGGCAATCAAGTGCTTTAGGTTCATATATTTTTTAAGCTTATTAATATTTGCAAGTTTTAATAAGTTATTATTTTCATATGACATCTTTTTTTAACGCTTGGCAGGTGTAATATATAGATCCTTATGCTTATATAATCTGTTGCATATTACATTCATAAGTAGCACTTGTAAGTAAAATGTCATCTCGCCTATTCTCGCCCTTAAAAATAGCAACTATTGATAGCTTGTCTTTATGAGTTATTAATTCAAATCTGATTATTCCATAAAATTTTTATATCCTTGTTTATCGTAACGAGCTTTTTCTCGTATGCAAGAAAATTTAAACTAATCTTATACGTCCTTAATATCAAATTTTAATTGCTATGATTCAAAAGCTGTTCTATCCGGGAACACACCATCTTCTTTAACTAGGCAAACTGCCAATCTTTGAGCAGCTCTATCAAAATAGAACTTAGATGCAAAATTTTTATCTGGTATAACTTCTAACTCGGAAAACTTCCTAATCTTTATTTATCTCAATTTCCCCCATAATATGTAAAACTATTCAAATTTCCCTAAACTATAATACGGATTATAGATATTCTCGCCCACTTCATCTATTGTTTCCTTTATCTCATCTAGAATCGCTTTATCTATATCCATATACCGCTGCAATGATTCTTTGATTTTATTAAAGCATATTTCTAGACCTAGATTTACTACAATAGAAAGAATGATATCTACTTCATCATAGGAATCTGTATTCCACAATTTAGTGAGTATTCTATCGATATCATTTTTTACATCACACCTTAATAGCTCATATGTCATAACTTTCCTGTCTGTTAGTTGACTAAGTATTAATAAAAACTTATCTTTTTCAATTTTATTATTTTTAAATTGATCTAATGCATTTTGAAACATTGATATTAGTGTTTCCGTTGGTATTCTATCAGGTAGATTTTCAATTTCAATTATTTCCATATTACACCCCCATTTTAATCTACTAGAATAACCAACTGTAAAAAAATACAATTATTCGACGTAAGAATTCAATTGAAATTTCTATAATTTAAACCCACCGTATTCTACTTCTGCTAGCTAAATTTCCTTTTTATTACTGTCAAAATTATTTTTCAATCCACCTCTAGTCAAGGTCATATCATTTTGCAAATATTGTCGTTCCTTGTTTAGAAAGTCATTAAATAAGTTTTTTAATCTAACTAAATTCTCATCTTTTGAGTATTGCGAAGGATTATACCCGTCTTTCGGAGGGAGATAATTAATAAAACTATCCATATCTTCCGGATAATTAAAATCAGCATAAACTTCAGTAACCTTGTTTAATAACTCCTCGAAATCATCTAGATGATTCATTTTTAAATAAGCCAATATCCCAAATCTCCATTTTCGTTTTTCAAATTGCCAAACATCAGCACCTAGGTTCAAATCATTGAAATTTGACTCATTTAATATATTTACTAGTAAACTTTTATAATCAAAATCACCCTCACCCCAAGCTAGCTGAATAACATCTTGATTACTTGTTTCTGGATGGTTAGTCAGAAATTCAACTGCATAATTCGTTATGTCAGTATATTTTATTTGACCAAGTTCTAGTCCTACATATAGCGTAAGCCAATCGTACTTTATTTTGTTTTGCTTAAGAATATCTACAGAAATATCTATATTGGGAAACTCATTTAAAGGTTGCCATTTTTGCCAATATTCTTTTCCCATAATTTTCGCCCCTTCTAATAAAAAAATTTCTAAGAACATTCGCCGATTCAATACCGTTGACCGGCTGTAGAATAAGGCATTCTTACTATCACGGTACCTTATCGCAATTAAAGTTTTTAATTATACTTTGTCAATAAATATACTAGTACATACAACTTCCACATTTAATGGTGGCATTAAAATATTACACTTCAATAAGTTTTCTTCATCCTCAAATTCCACCTCACTGATTTCAATATTCTGAATAAAATAAGGAATCTGTAGTTTAGTTAATTCTTTTAAAGGTTTTAATCTATCCTCAACACTTGTAATAAATAGAAATTTTGAACAACCTGTGAATAGTAATTTTACATTATAATCTGTGTCCTCAAACATAATAGTAATCTCGTCACCAAAAAAGTTAGTGTCCATTTGCAAGACTCTTGCATCCCAATAATGTATAGCTTCTATTTCACTTTGAATATGCTTCGCTTTCAAATTAATCACCTCGCTTTATATAAGGTTATAATCATTTGTTTATTTCAATTTAAGTAATCCTAACTAAAACGTCATCTGAGTCTTAATATTGGACGACGCTATACTTCATGGCGATACAATTTACATTCGGATTCAATTCCCAAATCAATACTTTTTTATTTTACTCATCTTTCATATACAGTAATGAATAATTCTTCGTTCTCCTCCTTGAACACACTTACTACTATCTCCCGATCTGGGAATCTGTTCTTAAAGCTTAAGTGACCAAAATATTTTAAGAACCTCTCCTAAAGTCTGTATTTGCTCCTCTAAGTTCTCATCCTCATCAACATTAATATGAAAAAAATCTCTAATTTGATATAAGTTCATCATTTTTTCTATATTAACTTTATTTTTTTGACATTCCTTCTTCCACATTTCGAAATATTTTTCCGAAAACTTATCTTTTAATAAAAAACATCCTTCGACTTCAATAACATCCGGATAAAAAAATTTCGCAAACCCAAGTGCTGTTTTTATATCTGATTTCATATTTACATAGCTCCACCATGTAAATTTCCCTTGATTAACATCTTTAAACTCCATAAATTCGCTATTTATTTCATCATTGAACAAGTAAATCACATCCTAATCTTTTTATAAAATATTTTTAGTTATTTCAGATGGGTCAGCTGGTCGAACTTCATAACCATTTTGAGACTTCTCCCGGATTAGTATTGTATTTTGGCTCTTTAACGTTTCGTCTAGGAATATCTCCGTGTTCTTTTCCAGTAACACGTACCTCTTTGACAATTTTACCATCAGGTCCGTAAGTGTATATTTTGTTACATTACCGTCCGGTACTGGGGAGCCCTCTCACAAAATATCATTAAATTTTTATTTTATTTTTTATTATATTAATATAACCTTGAAACGTTTCCTTCTGTTCATCGAACATCCAAATATCTGCAAAATCTATTAAGTTGTTCTTTTCAACATTTTCAATCATTCTATCTAGTTTACTCTTATGTGCTAAGAGCATTTCTGGACTAACGGATGATAATTTTTCCATCATTTCCATTGAATCAATGTCAGCATAGAAAGATGTGTTCTGTTTATCAATCCTTTCAATAATTTCAAACGTTGCTAAATCTTTAAAAACATCTTGTCTAATACAACGGATCAAATCAAAGTTTGATAACTCACATAGACACTTCCCAGTAATTTCTAAGTACCATACAGGAAGTGATATATCAGAATATTGAATTGCATTTTGTATTACACCTTCATATTCTTCATTAGTCAAAAACTCTTTTAATTTCATTTTTCTATTAATCATATACATTACTCCAATCATTACTTAGGTAGATAGACTCCGAGATTGAAGGCAAAAATATCTTCAATTTTTTTATCGTAACGAGTAAAGTTGTCGAAGTTCATTATCTAAATTAGGATTTTTGAGCATCCCTTCCCAACTTCTGTTCAAATCCCACGATATCCATCAAAAACAGAAACTTCTTGAGCATGATCATAATAACCTAAATCTAGTTTTGGAACAGGTCACAAACAAAGTCCCACTGTGCTCATTTTAAATCCAATTCGGTTAAATATGTTTACAAGTCGTCTCATTCATCTCTAGATATGTCCCAAGTTCAAGCCTTGTTCCTTAAGTATGCCTTAATTTCATCTTCTTGATATCTCAAGCTATAATCGTCTCATGCTTGCCCTTGAGTCGGGACACATATATACCCAACAACGATCGATTTCTCAATCTACAGTTACATAAATAGTAATTTTCGTAACGCTTTTAACGAATAGCGAGTATTATACGACCGTCTCTAGTAAAAATACAACCTTAAAAATATTTGACTATATAAAGCAAACAATTCTCTCTCACATTAACCGGTGTTTATCACCACGAGCTTTATCTTTATCGTTTATTTAGTCACTATTCCATACAAAACTACCTCCCGCATGTAAAATGTCATCTCGCCTAATTCTCACACTTTTCTTTCTAGCCAATGTTTACATAGTACTCTTTGATGGCCCAGCCTTTATGAGCTCTCAATTCTCAAACAAATCTTTTTCTTATTGTCTCACTCAAATATCAGCTGATTAAATATTAATTAAAAAAAAACCTTGAAAGGCATTTAGCCAATCAAGGTACTTATTATTAACTATTCATATTATCCAAATATTTACTTGCTAAATCAAGGGCCACTCCTAACTTAATTTGATTCTGCTTACTTAGACCTTGTAAATACTGGGTAATAGATTTAAATTCAATAAATTTCTGGATATAAACTTCTTATCACTTCAAGTAATCTTTTATTCTCTTCACTCTTGAAAAGTGATTCATTAGATTTTACAAGTATCTTTCTTAGATCGTGTTCCGTCTTACTACCAATTAGTTTCACGTTTCCACTCCTTTTATTAACATTTTACCCTGTGTATCTGTTACTAAATTACCACGACTATCAATAAAATATATGTACTTCTACTTCACTTTCTCCAGATAAATTTGGAATAAAATAAGCTCATTCTTTACGAAAAATGCAACCAATTAACGTAATCTCCTTATCTTTTGACGAGCTAAACAAGGGGTTTGCAGCTTAATAAAACTGCATTACGAAAATCCGCCTCATCAAAAAGACCAGCTACTAAATTAGCGTCTGATAGATCTGCTTTAGCAAATACAGTTTCAATACATTCACTATCAGCAAGTCTAGCAGCTTTCATATTGGCATTTGTGAAGTCTACATACGAGACATTAGATTTACAAAAATCTACTCCTTCTAAATTTGCAGATATAAAAGTTGATGAACATAGTAAAGATGACGAGATATCCTTATTAATTAAATCCATGCCATCAAAGATACAATCTGTTATATACGCTTGATCAAGTGGATATTGGGACAAATCCACATTCCGCAAATCAATCTCATCTATATCCAGTTTTTCTCCTTGTTCCCCAATAGTTTCAATCCAAAGACGATGCACCTTTAATTTAGCGATAATTTCTCTGATATCAATCATCACATTAAATCCCTTATGGATACCAAATAATCCAACTTAATTGTATAAAATTCATCCTTCTAAAGAAGAAGGGTATGAAATCAAACTTTAATGTACATACAGAAATATTCTATAATTACTTGTATTGGTTTTACTAGGCTTATAGTTGATAGGGCTAGAAGTTACTGTGGCCACCCAACCAAAAATTTTTTAGAGTCGCTTTTCATGGACATTGCAACCATCATGAATATTTACTTCCTCATCTATTTTATTCTTCAAAGAGCACACTTTTGGAAAGAATCCATCCATTTAATCCATATGAAGCGTAAATTTTATAGTAATGATAATTATTTCCTTTGATATATTTAATTAAATCCTCGACCTTTTCATAATCCATTGGCCAAAGATAATCCTTCTCCTTATCTAACAATTCTTTGTTTTCTAAAGCAAATGAATCGACCTCTCCTTTAGCTATATCGAAAAGAATGCTATCAGGTAGTTGGTTTTCAAAATGAAAAGCAAAAAAATCTTCAAATAAAATTGTTAATGGTTTTTCTTGTACGTTTTCCACTTTCATTTCAATTTTTGAATTCTCAAAATCTATTTGATAATTTAAAATCTTACTATCATGAATTTTACTCATAAGTAGCCCTCCTCGTATTCCGTTATTAACAGACTTACTAACTGAAAAATTAGGTTCTTCATTCCTTGCCAAGCATATTGCTATTCAAGGTTTGCATCGGAATAAGGATTAATCTCTTTTAATGCAAAACTAGTTTAGATTAAGTATTTCCCGATTAACTTATTGGATTCAAAAACTATGATGCCTCGAATTTAACCTATGTACTTCTCTGCAATCTCAATACTTCTCTTTAAATTTAAGTCTGGGTATCTCAGATTTAGGCGATATAGTAGTTCAATATACTTTTTACTTTGCAAATTATATGCCACTTCTTCAAAAACCTCACTTAAAAAAGAAAGTTCGGTTTTTGTACAAACTTGAAAAAAATTCAAAGTCAAGTTTTCATTTTCACTTAGTAAAGCAATTAGCTCTTGCCATTTTTGCTCAATTCTTGGGTCATTATCATCTAGTAATGCTCGTGCACCTAAAACAGCTCTAACTTTTTCTTCAAACATTGTTAATCCCCCATTTTGAAACGATTATACCAAACCTTTTATTAAGCTAGGTTGCTAAAACCAGTTCAGTTATAATTTAATTAAAACCTCTTTATTTATTAGCTTTGAATTCTCTAGATCGGCGTTTAAAAAGTTACTTTAGAACAATCTGTTTTAGCAAAACTAACATTTCGGGCATTTGCATTTGAAATTTGCGTAAAATAAATCTGCTTTATAAAATAAGCATTTACATAAAATTTGATGAGCATAACAATGATTAGGACATATCACTACTACTAAGATTTATACAGTCAAATTTACAAGCAGTCAAATATGCTTGATTTAAAGCGCATCCTGTTAAATCAAACTCAAAAATCTTATTTCAATGAGACCTAGCTTTTTACCTTGACCACCTATCATTTCAATCCAAACTTATGTAATTTTAAACTTACTATTATCACTAGTGGTTAAATATTTCAATTGCAATCTTCAAAATTGTTCATATTAAATGTATTGCTTTGCTACCTTACTTTTAGGATTTAAGTTTATTATTTCTTCAGCTATTGTTTTAGCTTCTTGATTACTTAGTAATTTATCGGGAATGTCATTAAAAAATAATAAATATTCTTTAAGTTCTATATCTTCTTCATCCAATTCAACTGCTTTTTTCGCATGATAAAATGCTGCCTGATAATGCTCCCTCTAAATGACTTAATGGTTGAGATAATATAATTGAAGCAATATAGTGAAGGAATGAAGTTTCCTTCTTTTTAACATATCAAAAACAAAAGAATAATATATGATGTTCTCTGATTCATAGCATAATTCCAACATATAATTTTCTAATTCAACTTTATTCAAACTATCTACTAAAGCTTTAGCTTCTGTAAAATTTAACGAAATAATTAATTTTTCTAATCTTGTTTTCATTTTGTTTTCACCCACGCATCTGATATTTTAATTTTTCGATTTGTTGGTAGCTTTACAAAAGTGACTTCTACTATTTGACCATTCACTGATATGGATCTCTTTAGAGCCGATTTTTTATAAGGACCTTCTGTTCCATTCTCCATAGCATTTGAAATAACCTTAGATACTTCATCCCAATTGTTTTTATCCGTAACTACTTTATCCCAAGCATGTTTATACTGTAATATATGATGTATTTTATTACTACCTAATTCAGAAACCTCTGAAATAACTTTACACGTACCTATGTTGTAATCTTAAAATCCGCTATTAAAGTACATTCTCTCTTACATCTTATTTAAACTACTTCTTCCTTTTTTATTATCCGCAATTAATAGACTGTTTTGTGCTTCAGCATGCCGTATATAATGTTTACAAGCCGTCTCATTATACAAACTAATACTTGTTCATTTTATTTTGCCTTCTTTTAGTTTCCGTTGATAGTATGCATGGAATACTGGGTTCCTTAGCAGCTTACTCCCTTTTACCACTTGTACTTGCTGTACTGCATGTAAAATATCATCTCGCCTAATTCTTACACTTTTCTTCCTATACCACTGTATACATAGTACTCCTTGATGGTCCAACCTTCATGAGCTTGCGAATCAAATATCAGATTACTTTTTAACCATAAGCTTCATAAGCTTCTTTGAGTTAAGAAAAAACCTTAAAAGGCATATAGCCAATCAAGGTATTAAAGATTTTTCTACCATTTTCCTCTTTCAAAATCTGGATCATCTATTTCTTTGATAACTGAAATTCATACAATTTGATGCTCTTCAGATTCTGTTTCAACTAGACCTACCTATTTTTCGTGTATTTTGGTTGATTGATAGGTTTACTCAACTGAGTGTGAAATTTTCACAAATTTAATATAGCCCTTATCTTGTCCATTAATACATACACCTGGATTTTCTGTTCCTGATTTTCACCAACAAATTCCTTACATGTTTCTTTCAAACAACCATAGAAATCAGTACTGTTCATAATGATTTCGTTATATTTTGCTGTGTAAATAAATATCATTATGCCTTCTTTAAATTCAATCTCCTCAGAATGCTCTGGAAGTTCATATCCCATCATATGATCTTGCCACGGCTCTCTCTTGGATAAACACTCTAGTACATTAAGTAAATCACTCTTTAAAAAAGAAAAAAATCATGGATGACTGGCTGTTTGTCTATTAACATGAAACCCCTCCTAATTACCATAATTTTTCAATCCTATACTGGATATACACTTTCTATTTCTCATGTTGTTGAATTTTTCCATTATATGGATTTTATTCCGTTTTATATGCCTTGTATTACCTGCCCACCTCTAGTTAAATATTCAGTACAGTTATCCATTGCCTCTTGACAATATTTATACATTTGTTCTTCAGTAAACACATTTTCATCGTTAACTGTCTTTTTATGAGTTGATGCTTTAAATTCACTTGTATATACGCCACGTTCTTGTTTTCCTATCTTGTAGCACACATCGTATTCACCCGGGACAGAAAGATGTGGTTCCTTTTTCTCCACTTTATACAGAATTCCATTAGCATGGTTAGCCAATCAAGGTTATAATTACTTATATCCAAAAAGTTATTTTGCTTTTCTTCAATTGCTCATCACTTCTAACCACTTTCTAGCCTCTCCATCTATTAGAATATTTGGTCGTTCTGGCGTCCCAATATTAATACTTTTAATAAAAGCCTCTTCCAACCCTCGAACCCCTGTTAGTTTAGCTCCTTTTAGCAATACTTTTTCAAACGTCGATTCGCTTACGTCTGCATTTTGAAGGTTTACATTACGAAAGTCTGCATTTTCAAAAAGGGCTGCTACTAATTTTGCATCACTTAAGTTTGCACTATTAAATATAGTTTCAATACAATCACTCTTAGCAAATCTTGTATTTTGAAGGTTTGCGTTTGTAAAGTTTGCATAAGAAACATCTGTTTTATAGAAATCAGCATTTTCTAGATTCGCAGACACAAAACTTGAAGAACAAATAGTTGAAGAACACATTTCTATATTTATCAAGTTCATATTATTAAAGATACAATCCGTAATATAAGCCTGATTTAATGGATATTTTATCAAATCTACTTCTGTCAACTTTACTTCATCAAGAACTAACTTCTTGCCTTCTAATCCTAGAGAATCAAGCCAAATTTTATGTGATTCTAAAAGTTGAATTAAGTCCTCTTTTTTGCGATTATTAATGATGATGCCTCCCCTCTAAGGATAACAACTAATCTTGTCTGATATCCCTCTTTCAATTGCTTGTTATATTCTGGGTCAAATTTCTATCATCAACTATAACATTGTGCCCGCGTTCAAACTCCTTCTTTCTTTTTTTCATAGCGTTATCAACTGTAAAAGCACCTTTTTTGGGTGAAGTATGACCATTAGGATACGATTCAAAGCTCTTTACATCCCATTTTTTTCTGTAACAGTATCAATAAACTCTGCACCTTTATCAGCTTTTTGGCCTCTGATAATTCTCCCTAAATCACCACGACTTTCCAATTCTAATCCAATCTCTCTTTCATTTATTCCATGACCTTCATTTCTTCCTCCATGTGATGGATCTCCTTCCAAATCATCCAAATCTCTCTATGTCCTCCAATATATTTTCCCGTACCCTTATCTAGTTACATTTCAAAGCCAATTACAATCCATTCATCTACATAGCTCTAAAAATCGATATTATATTTGGGCTTTAATTAACTTTTTTTAACATTGCTACATTTGCAGGTACTAGAAGTTCATGACTATTAAAAACTTTTTCATCACCTTCAGTGTATGAACATGTTTCACAATATCTATACAAATTAATGCCTTCAATATCAGATAAAATTCTAAGATGATCACTTTTACATTGAGGACATACTGTTGAAGAGACGAATGTTATAATATCTTTTATTAGATTTGATAACCTGCGCCAAATCTCAATATCTGATTTAGGTAGTAGGTTAATATAATTACTAATAATCAAATCAAAATCATCACCAGTCGCTCCAATAATATACATTTCAGGTTCAATCGTCATAACACATTGGAAATATAATTTTTCATCCTCTGTATTAATTCTATTGTTATTTTGGGAATTATTCAGAAAATGCTCAATTGCTTCTCGATTATTTCTTATTATTTCAATTAATCTTAGTAAAAAGGTATCCAAATCCAAATTCTGTTTTTCTGAAAACAGTTCCAAAGCTTCAGACCATAATATATTCATTCTTCTTTTATTCATATTCCACAACCTTCGTTAAAAATTTATATATTAAAAATGAAAATATTATTTGCAGGGACTGGATATGTAAACTTCTGCTTTTATCAGTTATTACTTGTATCCATATAGTTTCAGTGTCTCCAACACCTTGGATACATGGTTTTACAGTACCTACAATTGTTCCTTATTAACTATATGGGAAATACTGCCCTGAAGTTTCTAAAACAGTAGCTGGAGATTGAATAGTTCCTTTCTACCTAAAATATTTTTCATTTCATCTTGACAAATGGTAAATTGACTTGCGTTTTTTCCAAGAGTAAAGTGACGATCAACAACATACCCCCATCCTCCGTTTTTAGATGTGCTAAATCTAGTAGATCCATTAGCAATGTTTATTCGATTTTGCACTACTCCAGGTATTTTAGTAGCTACAACCGTACCCTATGTTGTAATCTTAAAATCCGCTAATAAAAAACAATCTATCTTAAATCTTATTAAACTACTTCTTTCTCTTTATTATCGGCAATTCATAGGCTGTTTTGTGCTTCATCATGCCGTATATGATTTTTACAAGCTGTCTCATTATACAAACTAATACTTGCCCTTTTTTGCTTTCTTTTAGTTTCCGTTGATAGTATTCATGGAATATAGATTCCTTGGCAATTTACTTCCTTTTACCACTTGTAAGCTTACTTTATGACTAAGTGTAAAATACCCACCTTCCTTTGCTTTTTTTCTTCCCTTCGTTAGTTTAAGCTCAATTTCAGGCTGTTGGTATTGGTCTAATAACTCCATTAAGCTGTTTATCAAAAAATTATTGGGGTCTTTCTTATGGATACTGTAAAATGGTTGCCATAACGCCCTTCATGTTCTTCATGAATCGCTTTAATTTCCTCTTTTAAATCGGCATCTAAATCTGGTTGATTCATTAACCCATTTAAGGATTGCTTTTTTATCAGTCTCCATAGATTTAGCTATATCATAGGAACTTTCCTTTCCATTTAAGTAACGCTAACAGCTTGTAATTTATCTTTGGCAGTTATTTTTTGACCATATAAAAACGCACCTCAAATTGTTAGATGTGTCTAACAATTTGGGCGCAGTTCATATAACCAGTCAAGGTCAAAATTCTATTACCAGTTTCCTATATCAAAGTCCTCGTTATCAATTTCTTTAATGTATACTGAAATCCATATTACAGTATTTTCAATAGGGTCAGTCTCGATATAAATCCCTTTAGGACTACAATATATTTCTTCGAAATCATCATATTCAAAACTTGGTTCTATTTCCAAAACCCTGTCAATAGGCATACCAATATAAATTACATCAAATAACTTTCCAGTATAGTTCTTCAATGCAGTAATTTTAAATAACTTACCATTTAATACATTAAACCATAAATCAATCGAATTATTTATTTCGTATCTTATTAAAAAATTTCCTATGGATACTGGTTTCTCACATTGTTGCTCTATTATTGAATAAAATTCACTAATATGACTATATAACTTTACATTTCCCATTCCTACCCAAGGAATGATAGGGGCCTGTAAGTCAATCAAATATATCACCTCTCTGTAAAAATAATATTAGCAGTCTCTTTTCCATCAGTTTTATAAGTATCTTTTTTCCCATCTGCAACTTTAATTATCCCTTCGTCACTTGTATTGATTTTTACATAAGGGTTAGCCCCATGTCTTCCTCCACCAGGCGACACTTGTACTTGTGTTATATTTCTTCCGTTACAATCGTTGATAGTACGCATGGAATACTGGGATTCCTTGGTAGCCTACCTTCTTTTGTCACTTGTACTTGCTGTACATCTAAGTTGTAAAATAACCACCTTCCTTTGCTTTTTTAATTTTTCGTTAGTGCGTTAATTTCAAGGCATTGTATTGGTCTAATAACTCCATTAAGCCATTGCATGCAAAATCTCATCTCGCTTAATTCTCACACTTTTCTTCCTAGACCACTGCATAGTACTCCTTGATGGTCCAGCCTTCAAAAGCTCTCGATTCTCAAACAAATCATTTTCTTATTGTCTCACCCAAAATAAGCTAATTTAATGTAATAAAAAACCTTGAAAAGCATTTAGCCAATCAAGGAAATTTTTTTTTGTTACTATGATTCAAAAGCTGTTCTATTAGGAAACGTACCACCTTCTTTTACTACTGCCAATTAACTATCCTCAAAAAGACAATTAAATATTGTAACGTCTTCCTCTTTTAACTCTAATGAAATATTCGGCACTACAACATTAAGAATAGTTTCGTCTAGCGTTTGAATTCCATTATTATTTAATATTTCTAAAATCCTTATATTAATTCGCTCTGTTTCTGTATTAAGTGGAGAATATGCTTCATGTATTTGTACAGCCCCATCATTGTAGTTGTACCTAACATATTTAACTACTGAATACGGAGCAATTAATGAAATTAAAACCATAACCCCTGTTACCTCATGCTTTTCCTTAAGATAATCGTTAAACTCGTCACTACCTATTCTAAAGTTCGGACTTAGTGATGATTGAATAAAATAAGAAAAGCACGTTGAATAACTGAAGTCGGTAAGATTATCAATGAATATCTGTTCTACCTCATCATTGAACTTTCTAACCCAATATTCCTTATCAATATACTTAGCAAGTATATATTGAAAATCACCTTTTCCATACAATCTGTCAATTGTATTTAGTAAAACTTCTTTCATATTATACCTCCATTATTGTACTGGAAGCCATGAATATTGCCTTTTTTACCAATATGAACCTTGACCCTAGTTTCTCCATTTGATCCAGCAGGCTTGCCAAAATCTCATAAGTTTTTACACTTCCATCTGCTCGTACCGGAGTACCATTCATCCATGCTTCTTGAGTTAACTGTACACCATTTTGACCTTTAGGCCATTATGACTTGGTTGAAACGTTATTACCATGCCCTGGCACATGCTTACCTTGCTTTCCTGCATCTACTTTGGTACTCCATTTATACCTGCATCAACCATACCTTGACTCGGTAACTTACCAGAATAATTCGTACCCTATTTGTAATCTTAAAATCCGCTAATAAAAAAACAATCTATCTTAAACCTCAATAAATTCCTTCTTCCTCTTTTATTATCGGTAATTCATAGGCTGTTTTGTGCTTCAACATACCAAATATAATGTTTACAAGCCGTCTCATGATACAAACCAATGCTTGTCTTTTTGTTTTGCCTTCTTTTAGTTTCCGTTGATAGTATGCATGGTATACTGGGTTCCTTGGCAGCATATTTCCTTTTGCCACTTGTACTTGCTGTACGGCTAAGTTGTAAAATAAAGGGTGTATCGCCCGATTTCCTTTCTTGCTTTTTTTGTTCTCTTTCTTTCCGGCTTAATTCATGCGCTAAATAAATTCCTTTATTCTTTGCTATCCGGTTTATCATGAATCTTACAGTAACCATTCCGTTTACGTTGGTCGCTTCAAATATCATGTTGTATCAAAGTGTGTCATATTCTTCCGTGCATATATGTGAGAAGTATTATTTGGGTTAATTGGGTTAAATGTTAGATTTGGAGTAGGAATAAAATCATTTTTTGAATATTTAACTACCACCTTGATTGGCTAACTACCTTTCAAGGTTTTTTGTTATGGTTAAAAGAGTACGACTTTAGAATTTCAACTTATAGTGGTTAGGAAAATATACAGACGAGAGTGTCCGACAGAATACAAGTACTTTTGTTTAATCCAAAATCTAGTAAATTGTCTTAAAATATCTATTTCTCCTCTATCTCATATTATGATAAATTTAAAATTTCTTTTAGTTCTTTTAAGGAAGCTTCAACTCTTGTTTGATCTTGAGGTCGTCTTGTTAAATAGTCTTCCACGGCCTCTTTTAAATATTGGAAAAATACATTTTCATCTACAATAGCATTTTCCTCAACTTCTGCCATAGGAGGTTGTATACTGAAGTTAACACCAGTTTCACCAAAATACTCTTTTTCTCCTGGCTGATATTCATTTGCAAAAATACAACATACTGGATCAATCCCAAAACCTTGTTTGTTTTTGAAATTATCAATCGCTTCCATAAACTTCCCATCACCTATTATTATGTAATATAGACGCATCAACTCAACTTTTTCTGAAAATTCTTCTATAATAAAAACTTCCTCACTCATAACAAACACTCCTTTAACCTTCCTCTGGTGGACTGTAAAAGCCGCTATGTCCTTCACAGGAATCATGATTCTAATAAATAAAAAAATAAGAAAAGCCCATTAAACCACTGTTATATATGGTTTATGGGCTCAAGATATTAAGAAATTTAATATCTTATAGTTTTTAACTTATTGCCTTTTAGCGATTAAACAACAATAATTTCATTTTAAATTAGATAAAACACTTTTAATTCGATCAGCTAACTTTTTTTGTTCATCTTCAGTCAATTGCTCATCAGATACATCTTCGATACTGAACGATTGCAACATATGTTTAACATCTTCAATACCATCCACTCCAGTTAATCCTTGTTTGTACAAATTTTCAGCAAGTATTGTATAGACAATGAATTTTTCACTTTTTGTATTTTCACAATCTCGATCAAACCGTTGCAACACAGTAGTAACTATTGAATCAGTATTTTCATTTTCTAACTTAAAATTGTTAATATATCTTTGGACCTCTTCTATTAATTCGTCGTAATACCAACAAGCTCTAGGAAAATAATCTAGAGACATGTTTTTTAATTTCTGTAAAACATGTTCCTTTCGCGATGCTAAATCACTATATTGTTGTGGTGTTAATTTATTCTCTTGTTGAATTATTTTAAAATTCAATTCAGTTAGATTTTTTTCCAAATAACCCTTGAAAGAATGTAGAATTTTAACATGGGAGACTGCTATTTCTGAAAATATCACAAAAATTATTGCTTTATCTGTTTCACTTTTTTTAGCCAACATATCATAGTCATAAAAATTCCTTGCTAACGCTTCTCTCCTACTAATTTTTTCTTCCTCAATTAATTCATTATAATCTTCGTAAATATCCTCTTCATATTCATCATAACTAAAAACCATTTAAAAACCTCCTTGATTATTTTGGTGAAATAGAATTATCACTATTATGAATTACCTCGACTTCAATATTCGGATACTTTGTATTAAATTGTTGGATTACCTGATCACAACTATCACATACAAATTTTTTTAGTAAATAATTTTACTTTACCCTTTGCTTCATAATTAGTTCCTATTCTCTCTGCTAAATCATTTAAAATTTTATACTCTGTATCTACGTCTCTTAAAAAAGATTCTCCTGATTTATCAGGAGCAACAATTGCTTTAAATGTTGGATTATCTGGTTTAAATGAAAACTCTTCAGCACCAGGTATATTTTTTTCGCGATCTTGAATTCTACTATGGGCATAAAAATCTTTCTTACTAACTCCTGAAATATTCACTTCTGCATAAGCAAAGTTACCTTTTTCCTTATATCTTCTACCTAATTGGCCTCTAGCTTCCGCTACTTTATCAATAATATGTTGATCTACTTTAGGATCAATTTGTTTGGTTGGAAATTTTGATTGCCCTGTACCCTCTTTGAAATTTTCAAAGGATTCTTTGAAATTTCCAATGGATTCTTTGTAATTTTCAGTAGATTTTTTGAAATTTTCTTTTGATGCTTCCCATCTCTCATTGAAAGATCTTCCATTATTCTTTAGCCATATTACAATATCGTCCTTCGCTAACATAAAATCTTTCTTTAAAAACTCAAGATCTTTCTTTGAATACTCAAAATCTCTCTTTAAATACTCATACTCTCCTTTCATTTCTTGTTTCAATTCTTCAACTGTTTTTTTTACTTGTTCTTTTACTAACTGTTCTGTCTTCTGGTATACCTGATTTACTTTCTGGTATACCTGATTTGCTTTCTGGTACACTTGTTTTGACTTCTGTTGTACCCATCGTTTTCCCTTCTGAACAGTGTTTTTTAACCAAAGCACTCCCGTCTTCCAAGTACGTTTCACCAATCGGATAGCCCACTTTTTGAGCTTTCTTACTTTTTTTCGTGCCTTTGTATAAAGCTTACCCAATTTTTTCCTAAACTTTTTTATAAATTTCCCTAGTTTTCCCCCTAATTTCTTGATTCCCTTCCACAATTTTTTACTTACTTTTACAACTTTCTTAACAACAGGGATACTTCCAAGGAAATTGCTGATTGCTCCAAATATACCTTTACTCTTGCCTTTACCACCTTTCCCCTTGCCCTTCTTCGCCATTAAGCACCACCCCCACCAACAGGGATCATGCCCATGACGTCTAATGCAGAGCCAAGGTCAGCTCCGTCTTCCGATTTATTGGATACGGACACAGGCGCTTTGATGAAGCCTTCCATTTTCACGACCTGTCCTTGCATATCGGTGTTGCCATCTAAGACAAGACTACTAGTACCGCAGGTTATTTGCATGGATTCTGTTGCGCTCATCGAAATGCTTTTCTCTGCAAAGGTGATATCATTGGCTTTTAACGTAAGCGGATGCTTACTATGTATTTCTACTCCGCTTCCCTGATCCAACTTTAGAAAAACGGCGCCTTCTTGTGCGGTAAACGTCACCGATTGTGGGTCTAGCTTGATGTCCTTGCCTTTTGATGTGCCCCAGTAGGACGTTTTAGGATCGGCTTTTTTTTTGTTAGGAGTCTCCCTTTCGTTCACTGTAGCGGACAAAGCTACTTCCTGTCGGTGAAATAGAAATGATGGCAGTCAGACCTTCCAACTACCACCACTTTATCATTTGTTCAATTTCAACTTATTCCGCACATATTTATTTCCCCTCTAACAACTCTAGTCTTGACCATCTAATTCGGCGACATATGCAACCTCTCTTATTAAAGACGTAACAGCATGACAATTTTCCAGATCATCCTCATCCAACATCGACCAATAATAAATAGTATTCTTGTGAATACTAATGTCTTGAAGAAGATGATATCTAATCAAGCTAGCCGATTTCTCCTCAGCCTTTCCTTCTACTATTGCATCATTGAATGATGCAATAATAATAATCATTAAAGCGAATTTTTCTTCTTTGTTTAATTCGATATTTTCATAGGCGTATATGAATTCGGTTATTCTTGAAGAATCCGACACCTCATACTCCCAATCTTGGGTAAATTCATCAGAAGTGGGTAGTTTCACTTTCTTTACAAGACCTTCAATAGCACTCTTAGTAACATACTCCGGGTATAGGTTCTCCATAGTTATTTCTCCTTTGTATTATTTTCCTATTCCTGAAGGATGAGCACTGCTAAATGGAAAAGCAGACCTAATTCAACCATCCTCTTTCACTATCACTCTAGCCATATCAGGTTTATTTCAGTACCATCTGGCAAGTATTCTCTTGATTTAATAGATGATGGTAGCGGTACATCATGAGTTAAACTATTTATATCCTTGTTTATCGCCACGAGCTTTGTCATTCTCGATAGTTTGTAGTTATTCCATATCATATCTTAACTTAAAAATTTCATTTCGCCAGTTCTCACGTTTTCTTCCTAGCCCAGATGTAAAATAAAACACCATGATAGTACTGCCTCTGTAAACTCTCATTATAAATTACAGCTAGTATATAAGTATCTTATAATTAAGAAGTTTCTACTAATGACAACACTTCAAAGCTTGCACAGAAAAACTTAATAATGTTATTCTCATAATCTTCTACTAAATATTTTTTTGGTAATTCAAAACCTTTATCTTTCAAATTATTAATTCTAAAGCCCGTTATTTGATTATAACTATTTCCAAATCCTAATAAATCTAAAGTTAACATCATTAAACTTCATTTTCAAAATAAACTTCCTACAATCGACTTCTAATAAAAAGCTAATTTCTAAAAATGAAACTTGATCATAATAAGAATTGTATCCAATAAAATAATGGAAATCAGTAATAAATTTAACATCAGTTGATTTGAAATTAGGAATTTTATTTTCTAACTCCGTTCCTTCATACCACTCATTTATCATTTCTCTTTCTCCTCAAAAAAATTATACCTGAATTAAATTCTTTTCAGAGTATCCAGGGTCGTCAAATTTATATTCATGTAAATGTGGAACGGAATTGTCTAGTGGCACACTATAGTCCGATGATCTACCCGATATTGTTGTCTACCGAAGTCATCATAAATTACAGTGGATTTCCCTCTCTTTCCTTATAATCTCTGTAATGCTCTATTTTTGAACCTGGCGTTGCATTATCGGGTGCTTTCCTATGCCAATATTCATCAGGTACAAATGGTTCTTTTGCAAAGTCATCACCTTTACCCGTACCCTATGTTGTAATCTTTAAATCTGCTAATAAAAAAACAATCTATGTTAAATCTCAATAAACTACTTCTTTCTCTTTTATTATCGGCAATTCATAGGCTGTTTTGTACTTCATCATGCCGTATATAATGTTTACAAGCCGTCTCATTATACAAACTAATGCTTGTCCTTTGTTTTGCCTTCTTTTAGTTTCTGTTGATAGTATGCATGGAATATGGATTCTTGGCAATTTACTTCCTTTTGCCACTTGTACTTACTTTATGACTAAGTTGTAAAATACCCACCTTCCTTTGCTTTTTTTCTTCCCTTCGTTAGTTTCAGCTCAATTTCAAGCCGTTGGTATTGATCTAATAACTCCAATAAGCCGTTGCATGTAAAATGTCATCTCGCCTAATTCTCACACTTTTCTTCCTAAACCACTGTTTACATAGTACTCCTTGATGGTCCAGCCTTCATGAGTTTCCGAATCAAATATCAGATTACTTTTTAACCATACAAAAACTGCACCTCCAATTGTTAGCTGTGTCTAACAATTGGGGCGCAGTTCACAATCAAGGTTCAATTTATTGAATTCATTTATCGAAACATTCAATTTTTATTTCTTTACTTACAATTTTTCCTTCAAAAGGCCAAGCTGAAATATGAGTATAATAAAAATTATCCTTTTCATTTATTTCAATGTCTTGAACAAAATATTTGTAATTATTTTCATCCTTTGAATAAGATATATCGTGTTTAAAATTTGTCTCAAAACAATTTATAAAAGTACATTTTATTATAGATGTACTTTTTTCATATTCTATTGTCACTTCATTATACCAATCACTAATCATGAATTTAGTTAAAGGTGAGTCAATTATACCTTTATTGACGAGTTCTTCTTCAAATTTATGCATTATAACCATTCCTTTTATCTATTATAAGGTATATGTGCAGCTGGACTGTCACTATCTACAATATTCCCATTAATATCAAGAGAATTTCCTGATTTATCATAAGTATGCATGTGGTCATACTTAGTTACTCTATCTGGTGGATCAATTCTAACTCGATAATTTCCATTAATATCTTTTACATGAACAAAATCAGTTCCATTTGGACCGTTCGCATTAAATGTCCACCCGTCTGGTAATGATTTCTGTAAATCATCTAAAGACATTTTATTTAATTCTTTTGGTGATAACTGATCTAAGGACTTTATAACTTTACTAGTACCCTTATCGATATTCTTTATATATTCTCCAAGTTCTTTGACATCCTTCTCAGTGACTTCAACTATTGGAGCCTTATCTTCTTTCTTAGAATTACTATTTGGTATATTATTATTATTTGGAACATCATTTTTTTTGTTATTACTTGTATACGTTTTTTTACTATCTTCTATTATTTTCGTTGTTTTTTTAGAATATTTATATGTATCATATCCTGCATCAACTATTTTAAATGGCTTAGATGTAGGCAACATAGATAGTCCTGCTAGTATCCTTTCACCAGTTGTGGATTTAGGGTCAACAAGAGTAACAATATCTTCAAACAACAAGGTGAGTATAAAACGTTCTACTATAGTAGGTTTGCTTTGGGGTAATGTATAATGCCCTCCACCCACTACTGCTTGTAAATCTTCTAAGGTTGTTATCGGCTCTCCGGCATTCACTGAATTTCTATTTCCGTTTGATACGTACTGTCGGTCTTTTAAGTATTTCTCCAGTTCTGCTTCATCTATGATTTTTTTCCCAGTTTGTTTAGTTTGCCCAGTAATTAAGTCTTTACCCGTGCCCATTTCATATAAGGCTTTGATATTTCCAAAAATAGGAACACAATTCAACCCCATAGAAATTAGTTTAAGATTTTGAGCTTTTTCATACTTTTTGACTTGTTTGACAGCAGCTTTTGACGCCTTTCCGCCCTTTGTAGTAGCCCTTTTATCAGCTTTTTTCTGTGCAAGTACTGCTTTTTTCACAGCCTTTTTAAACATCTTGGACAATTTTCTCTTGGATAATTTATTTTTAAGCTTCCTGGCCTTTGTAAAAACCTTTCCTCTCTTCTTCTTAAAGTTCTTCTTAAGCTTTTTGAAGAGATTCTTTAATTTTAATTTATTTTTCGCCTTTTTGATTTTCTTTTTGAAGGCCTTTCCTATTGCTTTTTTAACATTCCTAACAGCGGGAATACAGCCAAGGAGGCTGCCTATCGCTCCAAAAAAACCTATACTCTTACTTTTCCCCTTCTTCGCCATTAAGCGCCACCCCCACCAACAGGGATACTGCCCATGACGTCTAGGGCAGATTCAAGGTCTGCTCCGTCTTCTGGTGCATTGGACATGGACACAGGTGCTTTGTTCGATCCTTCCATTGTCACAATCTGCCCTTGCATATCGGTGTTGCCGTCAAGAACGAGACTGCTGGAGCCACAGGTTAAATGCATGGATTCTGTAGCACTCATGGAAATGCTTTTCCCTGCAAAGGTGATTGTATCATTGGCTTTTAGTGTAAGCGGATGCTTACTATGTACTTCTACTCCGCTTCCCTGATCAAGCTTTAGGAAAACAGCGCCTTCCTGTGCGGTAAACGTCATCGATTGTGGGTCTAGCTTGATGTCCTTGCCTTTTGGTGTGCCCCAGTAGGATATTCTCGGATCGGCTGTTTTTGGGTTGGAGTCGCCGCTCTTTCGTACACTGTGACGAACAACGGCTGCTTCCTCCCGATGCGTCGGGAATGTAAGGTGAACGCTATCGCCTTCCTCTGGTGGGCTGTAAAAGCCGCTATGTCCTTCTGCTGTATACGGCGTAGCAAGTGAGAACCAGGTGGCTTCTTCCTTTTTTTGTGCCTCATCAATGGATAGGTGTAAGCGGACTTGATCCTTCTTGACCTCTACTACCTTACCCTCAATTGCTATGCCTGACAGGGAAGGAATGTTTAGTCTTTCTCGATGAATGCCTGACTCAGACAGTAAATAATATTCATATGTAAGGACACCTTGTTGCATGCGTGCTATGAATTTGGCCACAACTAGCTTCTTGTTTTGGATCTGGACACGGTCACCGAGCGCTAATGTTTTTTTGGACTCGATTACATAGGATACTGTATCCCGCTCCTCTATTGGTCGCTCAATGTCATTTTGCAGCGTATGTAAATACTTGGAGCGATCCTTGGTGATTGTATAGCTAGTAGCCGACAGTTTTTCTAATCGACCTTCCGGCAGACCGAACCATAGCTTAGGTCTATCGGCATCTACTGCTGGTACGAGTACTGTTCGAAAATGAGAGGCCATGCGCTTTAGAAATTGCCAGTCAGTCTCTCTATATTGTAATATAAATTGCTTTAGAGGAGTAGATTTCGATGCAGTATCAATAACATCTGCACCTGGATAGTTAGCAAGTACTTGCTTGAGCATAGTATTATACGTCATCTTGTCATGCTGGAAAGAGCGAGCTTTGCGTTTACAATCCAAGGTAAATGTAGATGACACCGCTTCTAGCTCAATTTGGTACACGCCTCTCACCATACGAACTGCCACTTCGGATACTTGCCCTTTAAAAAGCGGCCGTACACGCTGTCCATTGCGCTTTTCATAGAGCTCTATTTGATCTGAACTGCTGGCAATCTGCATACAGCGATCTTTCTTCTCCTCCAGGATAAATCCCGTAATTGATAACCTTGCATGGTCATTCACTGTTTGGGTCAAGCTGAGATCATGCAACGTTTGAACCTCATAGGGGGATACGAGCTCAAGCTCTCCGTATCCAATAACTTCCTCATACGTGTTCACATGAATACCCTTCTTTCCTCATGGGATGATGGCTTATTCTTGACCATCATCTTCTACCTTTATCGTCCCGCAATATAGGCACATATTCGTAGATTGATTGGTAAGTGCGGGAAAACGCTCAATCAACTGATCAGACTTTCCGTTAATCCATGGCATCGTGACCACTGGAGTACAGGGCATCGGTTTCAAAACACCATTATTAGCCGCTGTTGCTGCTGCCACTGTAGGATTTGATAATGTTTGACATAAACCAAAGGGCTGGATGTTGACATTGGGTTTATAATCCATTGTGTTCATCTGTGCCTTGTTTTTTGTATAAACGCCATGGCTTACTGGCATTTTTAAAATGCTTGTTTGGTCGCCCTGTGAGCATGATAATTGGGCGCCAGCAACTACATAACTGCGCTGCTCATCGCCTTTTGTCTGCATTGCATCTGCCATTGGAAATCACCCTTTCTATAAGAAAAGTACATTCACTTTGCACATTCGAAAACGAAACAAAGACTTTACTATTTTCGCTTTTAAGAATCCTTTATCGCGAAGCGCGAATGCCTAAACATCAATTTAAAACTTTATGACTTTAGAAAATTATTATTTCCTCTTGCATTTCTTGACTTTCGCCAAATGACTTTGTATAGATAATTTTCTTTTTGCTTTCCTCTAGCTGACCAATTGAAATTTGTAAAACCTGCATTGTATCTTTTCCTCCCATACGATAGGTAAGACCGTTCCACCTGCCTGTAACTTTTTGCTCGTCAGACGCTTCAATCTTATTTTTATATGTTAGGTCACCTAATTCGCTATGTAGTGTTTTTCCATCTGTACTAATTTTAAAATTCTTAACGATTGTAGCTGTTGGATTTTGTATCGTTAACTGATCATTCTCTTTTGTAATGGTAATGTCGCTTTCACCAATTTTTCCAAGCCTCATATGCTGATCAAGCTCTAGGAAAAACTTATATTCGTCTTCTGTAAGGCCTAATTTTTCATCATAGGGAAACTTCTCACCTTTAGCTAGCCCGGCTTGCTGTAATTTTTTCCACTTTCTCGTTTAAGTCTTTTGTAAGACCCATTGCCATGACATCTGCCTTGAATGTGCCTTCTTTAAAGCTTTTAGCCAAATTCTCTTTACTCATATCAACTTTAACTGCACTACTCTGTTCAGCTACTGGCTCTTTTTTCTCATCTTTTTCAGCTTCGCCTGACCCACAACCCGCTAGACTAATGCTGCGAAAGCTGCCGTTGCACACCTTTTTTTCATGTTAATGTTCTCCTACTCTATGTATTACTAGTTTTCTAGGCTTGAAGGAGCTCGTTCCATTTACCTTCCGTTTGCACTTTGCGTAATCGAATACCTCGAAACGAACGGCGCAATATACTTTCTGCGAGCTCAATATTGACAATGATATAATCCTCTTTTATCCCTTCAATTTGAAAGAAAGTGTATGGTGCGGCTAAAGTCTCATCAATAACGAGCTTTTTTAGCGTTCCATCTAGATGAAATTCGGTTTGTGCTGAAAGACAGGCCACTTTTGGAGGAATGGAAAGCCAATATAACGTCTGTTTTAATTTCGGCATATCCACGAGAACAACTGGTTTAAACGGTAGGCGTGGCTCATATTTTTCTACTAGCTGCTTTACGGGATCAGCTAAAAGAGCAATTGGCTTTTCGATAAAATCGATATAGTCATTTTCACTTTTATCTAATACAGGAAATTGACGATCTAGCTCCTCTAGCTCCTCCATTCTTTCCACTGTTAATAGTTCTTTTTTAATAATTTTTGATAGTCCAACTGGTTCTACAGCATTCGAAATACGCTCATCCTGAGATAGAATAAAATAGTTCATCTTGGGTCTCCTTTTTCACGACATCTATTTCCAAATGACACTCGCTATTTGGAATGGATCTAGTTTCAGATGCTCCCGTGCTTCCTTCGAGAACACAGCTTTTTCTAAATTAGCTCCTTCAAAATGAGCATCCTTGACGTTAGCCCCGATAAAGCAAGCACCTCGTAAATTAGCTAGCTCAAAATCAGCACCCTCTAAATTAGCACCAGTAAAGTTCACTGGGAGATAGCCTGGCATTTCCCACTTCTGTCGATCAGTTAGTCCGCTTGCTCCCTGAGTCTGTTGGAAGTTAGCACCTTGCAATTGACTATTGCTAAAATCAGCCTCATGAATCGTACTGAAGCTTAAATCAACGTCCATTAGTTTACTATTCCTAAGATTGGCGCCAATGAGTAAGCAATTACGCATTTGGCTATGTGCTAAATTCGTTTTCTGGAAAAAGGCATATCGAATATCTAAGTTTTCATAGTTGCCACCAGCTAGATTTAATTTGCTAAATACTTCATACGGATATTCATCCTCTAATTTTTGAGCCAGCCAAGCTTTGATTTCTTCAATATCCTTCGAGGAGAAGTCCTCACTATAGACAACTTCATTGACGTCCATAAATTCACCTATACGAATTTCTACAGCATCATCCCGATCAAGTGCTAAATATTCTGGACATCTAATAATGTCAGGCAATGCATATCTAGCAAGGCTAATAACATATTGATGGAAATGAGTCGCTTCCTTTAGCTTGATGTGCTCAATATCCGCTTGGGTAATTGCTCCCATGAATGTTTTGCTGTATACATATAATTCTTCAACGAATTGCTCTAAAAAACTTAGAGCCCAGCTTGCATCATAGGTCGTTAAAATAGGTCGGACGTCAAAGAACCAATCCTCATCTGTCCCCTCTACTAGATAGTGATGGCGTCCCTCCAGTAGCTCTGTGCGCAGCATGGAATACGTAATATGTCCAATTGGTCCTTTCTGTTGAAGGGATTGTTGCTGCTGTAGCTGCTGACAAATGCTTTGAAAGGATGTTCTAAATTCCTCAGCAAGCACATCCTTGGAGGCTTGGAAAAAATCCTCTAATCCCAAGAGATGGGTCAACCGTCTTTTCTCTACTTCTGTTTCATAAAAATGCTGTAAAACTCCTTCTGCTTGCATATGTGTCTCCTTCTTTCTAATTGGCCTTTACTTCTTTCCCGAAAATTTGCACACTGCCATCCATCGTTATTTTACTTTCTTTGCATTTTAACGAAATTTCTTCCTCTGCAGACAACAGAATTTTCTTGCTTGCATTGATTGAAATGTCTGCCTCGGATATAAGCTTGATTTCCTTTTTACTAAAAATTTCGATACCACTCGCTTCATTTAAACGAATAAAAATATCGTTATCTTTCGCTGTAATGACAATTTCTGTTGGGCTCATCTTAATTTCTTTGCCAAAGGCTGTTCTATAATATTTCGTCGAAGGGTCATCTAGCTTATTAGTCGCGGTGCTGTTTAAATTTTTTCGAATCGAGCTGCTAGCAATTCCCTCTTCTTCTCGATACGAAGGGAAATACACATGAACAAAGTCGTTCATTTCAGGCATACAATACCAGCCACTATGCCCCTCAGCTGTATAAGGCGTTGCATAAAGGAACCAATGCGCTTTACCTTTATCCTGTTTTTCATCAATAGTTAGATGGACTTTAATATGATCCTTGGCAACTTCCAACACTTTACCTTCAATAGAGACACCAGAAATTTCATCGTTGAATATTTCACTCTTGTTCATACCATTCTTCGTTGAAAGTGTATAACAATGCTTAAGTAAGCCATCCTTCATCGACGTAGAGGCCTCACAAACATAGAGTGTTTGCTCATGAAATGTTACGTAGTCTCCTATAGCAAGTACCTTATCGGTTTCCACTTCATAGTATAAAAAGTCATGCTCTCCCATACCTTGATTGCCGTTATATGTATAGAGAAGATAGTCTGCTAGTTTTTTTCTTGTCGTATAATGATAGTCTTCTAGCTTTCCTTTTGCATGACCAGAAGGGACACCAAAATGGAACTTTGGCTTATCAAAAGTAGCAGCAGGAACTAGTTCAGTGTTATAGCGGGAGGCAAGACGTTTTAAAAATTCCCAATCGGTTTCTCGGTATTGCAAGGTAAACTTGCCTAATTTCCCACCCTTAGTAGCCTCATCGATGACATCGAGACCAGGATAATATGGACTCATGAGCTTGAATAGAGACGAATAGGTTAGCTCTTTATCTTGATAGGAGCGATTTTTCTTCTGAATATCGAGGAAATAGGTGTTGGAGGCAGCTTCGACTTCCATATAGTATATCCCTCTAACCGCATGTATCTTGACGCCTAATATAACCCCCTTAAATAAAGGGGTAGGTGCACCTAAATGATCGAGTTGATTCACTTCGATGGATGAATATACCTCTGTCATTTCCACGTACTGATCTCGAACTTCCTCAGGTACAATGCCCGTGAAGTGTAAAGTTGCGTGCTCATTCATTTTCTTTGTGAGTGTAAGCTCTTGAATGCTCACCAGCTTGAATGGCAATATTTGTATATTATGATAGGCAGTTACTAATCCACTCATCGTAATACGCCCCCTCCCCTTCCGTTAGAAGCGAATTGCATTGTTTCCATCATTGCTCTAGCGATAGGACGCCAAGTCTCAGTATCCTCCTCCGTACAATTGAACGTACCAATAAGCGCTTTCCCATCAATCGATACAAAGAACATTAAATTAAAAATCTCACCATCAATGGCAGGTGTCATGACCTCGATAAAGCCAACTGTTTTGTCATCTATTTTGATCACATCTGTATCAAACCATTGTGCTGCAGGCTGAGCTTGCTCTAGAACGTCAATCATATTTTCCTGAAACTCAGCTACACCCTCATCAGGTAAAGAATGTGATGTCTTGTTGAAGGCTAAATTAATAGTAGACGATTCATCCGTATAAATAATATTTGGTCTTCGCTCTGACGGGTATTTTAATGAGGCTAACTCAGCTGGCATGATTGAAAAGAGCTTCGGCATTCGGAACGAAATTTTTCCATCCATCACACGCTGATCAAAGACCGGCACTTCCTGCTCGTCTATATTGACAAAATCCTTGTAAAGGTCAATTGCTTCAAGCTCAGACTGTCCCTCTTGTATAGGCTCCTCAGGCGGTGTTTGTTCCGCTTTTAAAGCAGCTTGCTTTTGAGCTAATTCATGTTGTTCCTGCTCTCGCATTTCATTTCTAAGGGCGATAATTTGTTCATCTAAAAATTTCAACCCATTCACCTTCCATTTCTTGAACGTTTTTTCATCAACAGACCATCAGCTAGTCAACAATCATGCGCTTAGGTCGCCCTTGACTGTGCCCTGTCATACGACCACCGCGCTTTGATTCTAATAAAATACGGTTCAAGTATTTATGAATTTGACTATTAGAAAATGTTTGGTAATCAAGCTCTAGCCGATTGCAAATATAGAAATCGATTGCATCTCGTTGAATGCGCTCTTGATTTAAGCACTCTAAAGCAAAGGCTATATCATACGGATTCGCTGGCCGATTTTTTAACAGCTCTCGTGCAAAATAGTGCAAAATGATTGGATGATATGTGCTTTTTTGAAAACCTGCATACTGACAGTGAAGATAATTGACCGTATTGTATTCTGTAGCAAAATCAAGAAAATCAATATACTCTGAACGCAGTTTGGCACCCGATTTTAATTTAAAGCGCGA
Organism: Lysinibacillus sp. NPDC096382; assembly: GCF_044762845.1. Lineage (NCBI taxonomy): Bacteria > Bacillati > Bacillota > Bacilli > Caryophanales > Bacillaceae > Lysinibacillus > Lysinibacillus sp. NPDC096382. The sequence continues at coordinate 273,263 of NZ_JBIWFC010000003.1, read as the reverse complement.
TAACTCTAGCTCATTATGTGCAAGCTCTAGCGAATCATCTAGCACAATCTCTGTCGTAAGGTTTCTAAAATCTAATTCATTCACTTCTTCAGCAAATCGTACTTTTAAAATCGTTTCACTTCCTGTTGCTTCATAAGGAAGCTCATAGCTACTATGCAACATATAGAGCTTTCCATTATGCTTGATAATGCCTTTTGTAATGATGAGGCCTGTATCTGCTACAATAATTCTGGCACCGGAAATAATGCCATTCGAATAATCTTGGAAATATAAATCTAAAAATTCTCTTGGGTAATCTCGTAAATTTTCTAGCATTTCTCGCTTTAAAATTCGGCCTTTTTGAAAATGTGGATATTGATTGGCAAACAAGCTGTCACCCACCTCTTTTCTTGTTTTTCACTGTTTACTTTAATCCATCAAAGAAATCTAGCTCAGACAAATCGGTCTCAAAGGCAAAGAATTCCTTGCTACCGATAAACAGCTGCTCGTCTTTCCTTGCTACAGGAACTACATGGAAGCCCCAATGATCCTCGCCTGCAAAGACGAAGAACTTCACTTCTCCATTCGTGATGGAGTCCGTCTCGTCCTGCGGAATTTTATCTTGATAATGCATCGCGATATTCTCATAAAGAACAGGCACATATTCCTCCTGACGATTAAAGTACGTGTATTTATACGATGTGTGATTGTCACTACCCGTTAGGAAAAACTCAACTTCTTTTACACCCCATGGGCGAGAAATCGTACCGTGAATTTGATTCAGTCTTTCTAAGCTACTAATGAGTAATTTTTCCTGACGATTATGTGTAAAGGCACTGACAGCATAAGGGACAACTGGCGCATGATTCGTCACTTCTGTTTCGATCATGCCGATTTTCTTGGCATTTAAATAACGAAGTGCTCCCCTTAAACAAGCAAGCTTTAACTCTGGAACTTTCCCAATGTTTTCTGCCTTTTGTCTAAATTCAATGCTGCGTCCTGGGACAAATTCCTTTAAAGCCTCGCGAAATGCGTCTATTTTACAGGATTGTCCCGTTAATTTAATGATGGAATAGTCACTCAGTATGCCATTCTCATAAAATTCCTCTAAAAACTCTCGCACGATATCATAAATATCCGCCTTTATGAGATGATTGATTTCTTTAATATTGAAAAAGACATTTGGGAAGTCATAAACTTCTTTAAATTGATTATTTTCCACCAACGACAGGCACCAGCGGTCTACTGCTGTGACATTTAAATCACTATCATGCTGCATATCGCTATCCGCATAAAAACGACTTCTTAATATACCCGTTTTGCGGAAAAACTCCTTCTTCATCTCTTCTGCCATTTCCCATAAGAAATAATAATTATTGCGGACACGTAGGTATTCATCACGCGTGCGATTTTCATATTCTTTAAAGCGTGTAGGGATAATATTTTCGGCATCTACAAAGGCTTTTTCGAATTGCTCGTACACTGCTTCCACACCATGATCGTCTACAAATCGATAAATATCCTTACCTGGAATATCGATTAATGCATCGATATCATAATCATTCTTTCCTCGACTATAATAATTGGCAAAGACGATTTTCATAAATTGGAAAATACGATACGTAATATTGTTGCCTCCAAAATTCGTATCTCCATTTTCATAGGTAGTATGAATATCAATTTTGTAAGAAATATGTCCGTCCTCTATCCGAAACTTACAGGAAGAAAGGTCTGTTGTTCCGCCTCCACAATCGATCACGAGTGCTTTATATTCCTTGCCATCGAGAAAACTATTATTCTCTATTTGATTGGCAATCGTATTATAAAGAACCGACATTCCTTCATCGAGAGCATGCTCCGTTTCAATTTGATATTCAGGCAAAATCGCACGAAACATATCTAAAAATTGTGTTTTCAGCTTAACAGGACTGGAAATATGTAAATGCTTGAAGCGACATTTAAATTGATGCTCTGCCATTCGAATAACATAAAGCATAAACTCTCTTATAATTTGGCTCCGTGGAACAAGTGCCGTATTCCCGTTAGCATCCATCACCTCTTCCAGCTTGGCATAATTACTAACCCAGCGTTTAATACCTTGGAATTTCGTAGCCAATGATGTATAGCTATTTTTTTTCATCATTTTTAATGCTTCATAACCAAAGTGATAGCCTACTTGATCTGCATTGGAGCAATCTGCTACAGTCATGACTGTCGGCACTACTTCAATCCATTCGTTTTGATGAAGTGGATCTGGAAATTGTACAAAATTAATGCTATTTAGCTGAATTCTGTTATTTAATAAATCATGACTACAAGGAGAGGATACATAATCACTCTCTAAATAGACACCGGCCGTTGTATTTGTTGTTCCGAAATCAATAGCAAGAATAGCATTAGTTGTTTCCAGCTGTTTTATTTCTAAATCTGGTATTGGCACCTTATAGTAATGAAGATTTGTTGGCGGAAGTGGGGTTTCCTGATAGTAAGTCTTAAAGATATATTCGGAATCTTGCTTTCTTAAAAAAATAAAGCTGTAGTTTTTATTATTTGTCTTCCGAATACCAATTGCTTGATCAGCTGCGAAATAATATTGATTTGGGACTTCGTCGTCTTTAAGGATATTAAGAATGCCGCAAAGATCTAGCTGCTCATTGACTAGTAGTACATTGGATTCAACAAGAAAACCGCCTGTTTCAACGAAATACTGATCGGGTTTATCGATCTTCATCCCACTATATAAGCTCATTTTGGCAGGAATTTTAATGTCACCATTGTCAGACATCGGTGTTTTTAAATACTCTTGCATGGCCGCTTCTACTCGTTCAAAGCCACCATCCTTTTTTTCCCTAATAAGAGGGTTTTCTTCAGAGCCACGATATCTTAAAATCTTGTCGATTAACTCATCTCTTGTCAGTGTATTAATAAGCCCTGTCACAAGCTTTTCCTTATAGCAAATATTTCTAAGCTGGAAGGTTGTCATTTCCATTAATTCTACTCGTGTATAGGTCATATATTTCTTGTCTGTATTACGCTTATTGGCATACAGCTTATATGAATATTTAGTTGTCATTGGAATACCTCCTCTGCCCTATTTAGTAAAGAGCTATTCGATCTAGCTTCATAGTTTCCTCTGCATCAATAATGCCGAAGTGATATTGCCAATAAACCTCCATATGAAAACCTATTGGCAGGAAAATTTCTTGTACAAGCCGGACCTTTCCCTCATTCTGTTCTGTCTGCTTTTGACGGATGTATACAAGCAGCTCATCCTGCTCCTCCGATTTCACATAAATCATGCAATTTTTAAAGAGCCTTTTCAGCGTATCCTTTAATAAGTAAATTTCCTCACCTGTCTGATAAAGCCTTAGCATATTTAGTGCAACTATTTCTTGCTCCTTTTTCGTAAAGGCATGCATATTGTCGCGTACCAATTTTCCAAATACATTCGCTTCGATTTCTCTTAAAATAAAACGAATATAGAACTCTCTTTTATTCATGCCTTGCATACGATCAATTTCAGCTAAAAAATGCAATACGGTATCTAAAAGATAATTTCTAAACTCTAAATCTGAAAAATTATCTGGATGGAAGAGACCATTAAAAATTCCGTAATAACGATAATACGGATTTACTTCAACATGCTGTTCAACATACTGTGCATTTAATAGTTGTGGACTAAGTTCCATATAAGGTGAATAGGCTTCGGCAAGATGAAAATATATATCCTTGTTAGAAAGGCCTTCATCCTCAGCTTTAATAAGCAAATCCCAAATATAGTTCATAGCCAAACACCTACACATTCATATTCGAAGAAATGGCGTTGCACTTCTGAAACGAGGAAGCTTAAAATATCGTTTGCAATAAAGTTTCTCTCCTCATTCGCCTTAAACTTTAGTAGCATCGTTTTTTTATGATTATTTTCTCCTATCATTTCCGTTAAGAAAGTGTTCGCAGAATGAGTAAAGCTTGTTCCAGAATAGGCGTCCACTATTTCGATATCTACAAGCTCAAAGCTGTTAGCAGCCTCGAAGGAATTAATCATACGCGTAATTTCGCCCTTCGTTTTAACAGTAGCCGTATACTTGTTAGCAAATTTGTGTATAAAATGCTCAATTCTTCTATTTGATACAAGCTCGTAATGTAATTTCCCAATTTTCTCATCTGCCATTTTTGCAATTTTTATTAGCTGCCAGACCCCCGACTTATCGCGGGGTGAGACAATTGTTAATTCGTTGTCTGAACGTTTAACGTAACGAACATTATCCTCATCGGCCTCTACAAGATAGCCATGCTCGTTGCCGATTTTACGTATGGAAAGGACATGCTCATAATTCACCTTATCGCTTGCAGGGATGGGAAAACCGACATTTTTGACCTCATGACGTTCAATATTCCATAGTGGAACCATATTTAAGCGTTTTTTGTCCTCATACTCTTCTAAATCAACGATTATTTCAGTAATTTCAGCATCCTCATTTAAAGGTGGGCAATCTTCTAAATTGACATTAAAAAATTTATAAATGAATGGATGATTAATCGTTTTCCATGGTAGGCCATTTATTTGGAAAAGCGGATATAGCTTGTTCATCTCTTGTAAATAGTCCGTATTTTGGGTAAGGCTGACCTTTATCTCTACTTGTCCTTCTGTCGTTACTAGCTTTCCACTAAAGAGTCGCTGCTCAGCAAGTAACTGTTGAATTTGCATGGAATCACATTCTAGAAATAATGTGAACAGTTCTGCAGATTCCTTGTTTTTAAACGCTTCAAGTATTTTTTTTATATTGATGGATTTACTTTCTAAATCAGCTGGCCGCATCGGGAATAAGCATTCATGAATAGGGTCAACATCCTCCTTAGAACTTAGCGTCACATAAATATCAAACCTATCCTCAACATCATCCATTTCGTTGAATATGCGCTCCTCGAGCCTGTTGTTCATGTCATCCTGATAATCGATTAAATTTACAAAAACGCCACTGACAATATCCTTTAGCAGTTGACGTTGCTCTAAATCCTCTATTTTGCGTAACCGTTCAATCATGAGCTCTTTCATCAATTTATTTTCCCTCTTTCATCACTTCAGCATTAGATGGCTCACTGGCAGCTGTCCCTTCATTCGTAGGTGGCGCTGCATTATCAGCAGTTTGCGGTTGAGGAGGAGGATTCAATTTATCATTGGCATTCATAACCTTTCGCTCAAGACCTAAAACCTTCGACAGCAGCTCTGTCTCCTGATAAATTTCCTGTGCAAGTGTATAATATTCAATCGCTTTCCCAAACTCTTGGCGTGCATAGCTCTGATCTCCGCTTTTTTCTAAGCTTTCTGCCTTTAATTCCTTTTGGGCCTTTTTCAATTCAGCAATTTTAGCCTCTGTATCTTCTATTTTTGTCTTTATTTCAGGTTCGCCCGTATAGGCAATTGTCAAGGCTTTTTTTCTTGCCTTTTGATACGTTTCAAGAGCCCCATTGTAGTCCTCTGCCTCAAATCGGAAATCTCCATCTTTCACAGCTTCAGCAATTTGTACAATAGTATCCATATTGGCGATTCTTTGTTCAACTACTCCTTTCCCAAAGTCTTTAATAAGCTTTCCTTCTTTTTTAGCCTTTTCATATTGCTCAAGCGCATCGTTAAATTTACCTTCTTCCGCTGCTTTATCTCCGTTGATAATCAAATCGGTAACTCTTAATTTTTTAGCTAGTAAATTTCTATGTATTGGATCCTTCAATTTTTTGGCCGCATTTCTGCCCTCACTATATTCCAACAGTGCCTTATCATAAGTTCCATCTTGAAAATACTGGTTTCCGCTCTTTTCATGATCTTTCATCTCTACGGTTAATTCAGCCATTTTTTTAGCTTGCTTCACCTGATAAAAAATGGTGCCTCCACCTACGACTAAAGCTAACACTAATGCAGCTGCAATCATTTTGATGTATTTCATTTTTTTCTTATTTGTTTCCTGATAAACCTTGTTAGCAAATATAGCTGCGATTGTGTAATTATTGACAACTTTCTTTTGCCTACTTAACAGTATCTCTTCTAATAAATCAATGTATTGTTCAGGCTCTTTTGCTTCTTCCAACGCATCTGCCATTTCAATTTCATTGACATCTTCCCAAAAGCCAGCTGTACAAAGCACTAGTACATCGTCATCCATTAATTTCATTTTCTTAGAAACAAAAGGCTGAAAATCTTTTGGTTTACCAAGATAATTTAATAAATTGGTTCTTTCCTCATGCTGGCTAATATCGAGCGAACGATTCCTATTATTCACGATCTCTTGCGCTAAGCTTTGATCCGTGCTTTTATACGATAAAGTACCATTCCGGAAATGATACAGTCTCGAATTTCCGGCAACTGCCACAATCATCTTGGAGTAATCTGAGACGACCATAACAATACTAGCCTTCAATCTTACCCTTAAGCTTTGAGCTTGAAGTATGTCTTGCGCATTTTTCAAATATTTTTTAATGCTTCTTCTAGACATGGATGGCTTTTCCATAAATTTTTCTAAAATTGCCTTCACAGCAAGCTCTGCACTACTTATTTCCTGATCAGAATCTAATCCTTTTATAGCTACCCAGCAGGCTATATCGTCCAGCTCTGTATAGGCAAAGTAATCTTTATTTTGCAAAAATGAGCCCGCTTCGGATAAAAAGCTTGTTTTAAAGTTGCTATTTTCCTTTCTCATGATTACTCCTCCTTATTTACTGACTCATTTAAAGACGACAAGTAAAATGATTACCATGTTTTTTCTAGAATAACGATGGTTGCATTATCTTGATTTTTTAAGCGTTTTTGTTCAACGGCTTTAATAATGTCTTGAGCAATATCATAGGGAGTCGCTTGCTGAGAAAGAATTTTCTCCATTTCAACCTCTGTTAAAGTGTCATAGACTCCATCACTAAATAAACATACCTTGTCCCCTCTATTTAGCTGAATCGGACTTTTTCCTATATCCATATTTTTAAAGCCTTCATACCCTAAATAATTGATAAGTCTCTTTTTCAAAGGATTTTCCTGCACCTCAAGCTGAGATATTTCACCAGATATATATCGCTCAGTTAACACTGATTCAAAAATATGTTTTTGATTGATTGCCGTAAATTCTCCATTTCGAAAAATGGTTATGACACTATCTCCAACGGCTCCCCAGTGAAGAAATCCGTTATCATCAATAACGGCTGCTACTAATGTTGTACCACCATTCGAGCCATTTAAATTTTCGACAATCATATGATTACTTGCAAAAGCAGCCTCCTTAAAAAATTTTTCTAGCATATTTAGACCGCTAAGCTTTTTGAATTCTTCTATAAATGTATTGACAGCAACTGTGCTTGCCATCCTACCGTTGGCTAAACCACTGATTCCATCTGCTAGGACAGCAATTGTCCCATCATTCGTTTCAGCTGTAGAGAAATAATCATCTTGCTCATCACGTCTGCCAATCGTTTGTCCATTTCCAATTTCTATTTTGTTTTTTTCATTTTGTTGCGCAAGCATGTTTCGGATGATTAATAAGGCAACAAGTACAACGATAAAAATAAGCGAAATTATGTAAGGCAGTAGTTTCGGATCCATTTGTCATCATTCCTCACTGTTGTTGTTTTCCCATTCAAAATGAACACCACATAAGGGAATAAAAAGAAACATACTTCTGCCTAACTGAATAACATCGTATGCAGCGAGCTCTGTTGGCGTATAAACCGCTTCATTATTAAGATAAGCTAAGCCTGATGCATCTCCTGGAAGTAGATAAAAGTTTCTTTTTTTAGGATCATAAACAATGACTGCATGGTTACGCTGAGAGATTGAATTATCTCCAACAATGCGAATGTGCATATCCTCTGCTCTACCAATAAAGTTTTTTTCCGATAAAATCCGATAGTCTCGACCCATTTGAGGCCCTTCAATACAAACTAACCATCCCGTTACCGGATCAATGCCATCCATTTCTCCGAGATATGGCATAGTTTTATCATCTACCTCAGCTACAGCTACTTGTTGGCCGCTTGGTCTTTGCTCCTGTTCCACCATTACATTGCAATATGGACAAACATTTCTATGTCTTCTTGAACTAAACATGTGACCATTCGTACATCTAATCAAACTCATTTTCGCTATCCCCCGTCTATGTTACGAATTTACTTGTCTCTATTTCACTAAAATTCGCGTATTTGCTATGTATATCATGTCTCCATTACCGATTGGGTAAGGGCTTTCGTGTTGTATTCTATTTTTAACGCGCTTATGAGCTTTTTTTATACCAACACCATTTACTGAATCAATATCCTCTATGTACCATACGCCAGAAACATTGTTTAATACGGCATGTTCATAGTTGATAAGCGATTCATATTCTGTACCGCTTAAATCGATATCTGCCTTATTGTCAGCTGAACTTTTCCCAATAAGTAATGATGTTTGGTCATCTATCTCCCATTCATCTATTTCAGCTCCTCGATCATTGAGGAGAACTAATTTTCGAATTTTCTTGTTTGTCACATCATCTTTTTTATCTCTTGCTTCATACTGAACAGAGCCATAAACAATTGCTAGTATGACCAACATAAGTCCAATAATTGTTTTCAACATAAAATCCTGATTCATGACAAATACGTAAAGAATGAAAAAGAAGGCGATTATGACAATAATGATATCCATAACTTTTATAATCATTTGTTTCTTTGCTTTTTCAGTGTATGTATCCATTGAATTTTGACCATACATGGTATCACACTCCTTCATACTAGCTATGGCTTCGTTTTACTTGTTAAAAAAACGTTCAAATAAATCTGTTGTATCTAGAGGATTCTTCTTTGCATTCTTATTAAGAGTTGCTCCCGTTTCCTTTGTTTTAGGATTAAAGCCAAAAAAATGCTCAAAATTCTTTTCAATATTGTTCATATTAAAATCTGGCTTTTTTTCAGTAGACTGTTGGCGTGAAGACTGTTTTTCAGATGTCTGTCCCTTGTCCCAACTTTGACTAGCTCCATCTAGTCGAGCATCATATGCTTCTCTTGAAGCTTGATCCTTTAGTACTTTGTATGCCTCTGTCACTGCTAAAAAAATCTTTTCAGATTCTTTGTTTCCACCGCTCACGTCCGGATGATGTTTTTTTGATAGTTTCCGATAAGCGAGTTTTATTTGTTCGGGTGTAGCATCTCTACTGACACCTAACGTTTCATAATGCGTTTTCATGTTTTTCATCCCCAGTATTAGGATTATTCAAAATTATCTAAGGAACTATGAAAGTCCCTTAGATAATTTTGAGTGTCTATCAAGCAACAATCTTAGACAGCGTAGCCGCCTTCGATTTTCGCCAAGTCTGTTTTGTCTTTCTTTTGCTTAATGAATAAGAAAAATTCACCAATACCTTCTGTGTCACCATATTTTTCTGAATAGTCAACGACAAAAGCATTTGGGAAATTAATTTTTCTTACTACTTGATCAGCAGAAATTACTTCTAATGTTACTTTACGGTAACAGTCAGATTTTTCAGCTGGTACTAATGACCATAATCCTAATTTCATCGTATCATCAGAATTGTCACCATCAGTTGCAGTAAGGATTTTACCTCTCACTTTTAAAGTTGCTCCTACATCTGTAGAACGTGCGTTAGAGTCATTTGGAGTATCTGTTTCATACTGAACAGTCATAATGCTATCTAACCCTAGTTCAATTGCTTCTGATCCTTCTACTTTTAATACAAAACCCATTTTTAGTACCTCCTATTATTTGTTGAATCTTCTCAAAAACTGCTTTAGGTGAAATTTATAACTAGCTGTATGCATTCCTACATGCTTAATGCAAGTACATGAAGCATGGAGAAATATGTAATGCTTTCCCCCTGCAAATTTATGGAAGATTCTTATTTATGTTAAAAGATTTATGAGTAAATCTTAAACATACTACTTAAAAAGTTTTTGATTGTCTGTGTAAACTTGTTAGGCCTTAACAGCACTACTTGCCTTTGTAATCATGACTTCAAGATTCTTCACATTACCGTTAAACACTAGGTCAATCTGACATGTGCTTGTTTTTTCATCGATAATGTAGCCGATATCATCTCCATCGTGAATAATGGAGTTTACAAAGCCTTTCTCTTGAAGCCATTTGCTTTTTTGGCTACTTGGATTATTACTAAAGAATCGAACGATATTTTCGTGCTTAAAGTCACCTGATTGGAATCGTAAAATTCTCTCAATATACGTACTAACTTGTGTTTTGTAGATTGAATCAAATCCATCTTCTTCCATCGCTAGACTTCTAGCTTTATACACAGTAATACGTTTAATATCTTTATCTTGCAGCTGCGCATTTTCAGAAGAGAATACAAAGCCAAAGCTTCTGCTGTTAATAGCATCTTTTATGTTATTAGTAAATCCTGAGATTTCTTTTGCCATTGTTGTAACGGTTTTAAGTGAGTTATCACCCGCTTCGATATCGAAGCGTACACCAGGATAATTTCTTTGAACATTTCTGAATGAGTCTTTCAAATATTCTGGACATTGATAAGCGGAAACGATACCTGCTGCTACATAGCTAGCACCAACATAGACGCCCTCTATCCAAAGCTTTAAAATATCCTCTTTCTCTTTAGATAATCGTGCTCCATTTTCTGTTGTCTGCATTCTTGTATCAATGATTACACCTGATTTATCTTTAGGAATAATCGTGAAGTTCGGTAAACATGGTATCGCAAACTCACTATAATCTTTTCGAACAAGCACTGAGCATTTATCGATTAGGCGATCAATACCTGCAGTAGCAATTCCACTGAATGTCGTTTCTTCTTCCGCCATGAAGTTGAAGAAGATCTGTACTTTATAATCTTTCACAGTATCTAAAAGAATAGATAACGACTCCATTGTATTGCCTTCTTGCTTAGCCACTTTATCGTTCCCTTTAAATCTAGCTCTGCTTACTTTCATTTTTCCAGATGCCTCTAGTTCCAGAGCAGGAACAATTCCATACCAGACCGTATCTGTAAAGTCATTTTTGGCGTTAACTGTGTTTAAATACGTGCGTAATCGTGGTACGTTATTACTTTTAACGAGCATATCTAACTTTGTGTTCGTTACAAGTAACGAAGGCTGCATACCTTTGTTTTTAGTTGTATACTGATCAAAGTACATTTTTACGCCCAATAGCTTTTCCACTAATGGCTTCACTGTTTTTACAAATTCATCCTTAGCATCCTTATAGAATTCTAAGTATGTATTGTAATTTTGTACTTCTGTCTCTACATCAAATTCTGCCTTCACAGCTGGCAAAGGAGAGAAAGTTCTTACGACTAAATCTTTAACATAGGAGGATGGTGATTCTGTAATCGCCTCATAATCCTCTTCAAAAACTGTGCTCAAACCATAGTTACTATTTTCTTCAATAACCATTAGTTCTGAGCTATTATTTTGAGGTGCCTCAATGATTTTTAATTCACCATTATCACCGATAGATAGTGTCCCAATTTGTAATTTTTCAGATTCATCTTCATCTTGATTAACACCTAACAACAGCCTTGTTTTAATATCTTCAATTGCTAAAGGAAGCATCGCCATGACATTGTTGTAATTTCGACTCGCCACTTCAAACATCAAGTTTAGCTTGTCCCCTGTATCCAATTTTTTTGGATCGTCTTCATCTAATTTGTCATATTCACCATATAGGTAATGGATTTCTTTTCGGACTTGTCGAATATCGTCCATAACCTTTTTAGGAGAGATCATATCGAGCAAATTTTCAAACTTAAAATCAACGTTCGCAATGCCCTGACTTCTTTTCGTATCGATAAGTGTAAATAGCATTTTTAAAAAATCATTATTTTGGTCAATGGCTATTTCAGAAATACAGTCATCTTGAATTCCTTCAGGTTTTTTTAATGCATACATAACCTTTTGGTTCGCAGCATTGTAGAATGAGTAAACCGTTGGAGAAAACTTGTCTAAAAATTCATCGAAGCTTTTGACAAGAAGGTATTCATTCATTTCTTTGATTTTTTCATCACTTAGGCTGTCAATCCCTTTTACATCTCCAACAAGCGTAATTAAATCCATTTTTTCAGGATTAATTTCCTCAAAGAGCATGGTTCTGTTTGTTTGACTAATAATCTCCATTCAGTCGGCCGTATGATTATACAGCCATCCCTCCTTTTTGTAACGAATTTCGAGTAAGCATAATCATCAGTAAGCATCAAATAAAAATTAACTTTTTAGTCACAAAATGGTAACTAAAGATAAAGAATTTACAGTTAGTAAAACTAGAATTGTATTCTTACCTCCGACTTCTACATCACTGATGACATTATGTATCACAAAGTAACTATACAATATCTAATTTTATTGTCAATATTTACATTTGAATATTATGTAAAATAAATGTATTTAATTGGGTGTATGGTAAAAAATAAGCATTGAGAAATTTATGATATTTTAACGAAGACAGTGTATGTATTCGTTTTTTTTTACTAAAAAACAGCTTATAGCGTATTTTTTATACTCCATAAACTGCTTCGTAAGCACCTACCTTTAACTGTAAAATGATAACATAGAATCAAATCACCCAAATCATTGGTCAATTTGAATTATTTTCCCTAAAATGGTTCATTATCCTATTGACAATATCTTCAATAGTAATGACTAACTTCATATATTTTAATGAAGAACATCGCTTCCTCGCTTGCACGGCCAGCCCCCACATTATAGTTTGAGATAAAAGAGTACTCACCTTATTATTGTATTTTCTTACATTCTTAATATTATCCTCTATCAACCGCTGCGATATATTAGGTGGAATAACATTTGTCAGAGAATAGTAAAATGTTGCTGCTAAACTATAAATATCTGTATATACACCTTGCTCAGATATAGTCGAATATTGCTCAAGAGGAGAAAATCCTGAACTAGTAAATATTTGATAATTGTCGCCTGTTTTATAAAAAGTCGCTGAACCAAAATCTAGTAAATATGGATTACCTTCAGAATCGATCAAAATATTATTTGGTTTAATGTCACGATGGAGTATCCCTTTTTTATGTAAATAGCTTAAAGCATCAATAAGAGGGAGAAAAATATTAGTGTATAAATGAACTCTATCATTAATGGGATAATCCTTTAAATATTGATCCAATAACATTCCTTCATAATATTCCATAATGATATAAATCGATTCATTTTCTTCAAAGTGGTCAATATATTTGACCAAATTACGATGATTTATTTGCTGCATAATTAACGCTTCATTTAGAAAAATAGCTTTTAAACTCCCGAATTTCTCCTTTGTTGAAGGCAAACGATTAACGACTGTTTTATTATCCAAATCCCGTAAAGCAATGTCATTCGGGAAGAACTCCTTAATAATTACCTGATTCCCTTCATAAGTATTTTCTGCACTATAAACAAAGGACAATTTACTACTAGCAATAACTTCTTTTATTTTATATGTATCGTTCAAAACGCTATTTGCCGGTAAGCCCAATTCAACTTCAGTCGCTTGCATTTTCGTTCAATCATCCCTTTCAACATTTGAATTATGAACAATTTATTACATTTTTAATACGAAATATATTGTTTTAGCCTTATCATCATAACGTGTGGTTGATTTCTGTTCCGACTAGGGGCTTCCGATATACCACTTCGCTTCACTGCAAGGTCTCGGACCAACAGATGTTTTTTGCACGAAAGCGTAGTGCTAACGTAGCGACCCGCAAAGGTTTTATCCGCGCTATAGCGACGCGGCAGTGGCTACAGGGTTTTTCTGCGCGATTGCGACGCGGCTTCGGCTTCAGGGTTTTTCTGTGCGATTGCGGCGTGGCTGTGGCTACAGGGTTTTTCTGCGCGATTGCGACGCGGCTGTGGCTACAGGGTTTTTCTGTGCGATTGCGACGCGGCTGTGGCTACAGGGTTTTTCTGCGCGATTGCGACGCAGCAGCGCAACAGCACGAAGTTGGTCACGAAGGCATCCACAACGTTTGATGACAATCCGTTATTTTAACTAAAATACAAATTAATGTAAGTATATCAATATACACCCTTTTATTAAATAGTTATCTTTTAGTAGATTTACATCGAATAGTGGGGGTAGGCACAATGTGAAGCCGTTGCGTTCTTTTTTCCTGCCACTTTGCTGGTTCTATCCATCTTTTTGATGGTTCTATCCGTTGCTCTCGATTTTCTTTCCGTCGCTTGGACCATTCTTTCCGTCTCTTCGGCCCTTCTTTCCGTCACTCTAATTTCTTTCCGTCGCTCTCGACTTTCTTTCCGTCGCTTGGACCATTCTTTCCGTCTCTTCGGCTCTTCTTTCCGTTGCTCTAATTTCTTTCCGTCGCTTTGGACCTTCTTTCCGTCGCTCTCGACTTTCTTTCCGTCACTTGGACCATTCTTTCCGTCGCTCTAACTTCTTTCCGTCACATTGGCTCTTCTTTCCGTCACTCTCGATTTTCTTTCCGTCGCTTGGATCATTCTTTCCGTCTCTTCGGCTCTTCTTTCCGTTGCTCTAATTTCTTTCCGTCGCTTTGGCCCTTCTTTCCGTCGCTCTCGACTTTCTTTCCGTCACTTGGACCATTCTTTCCGTCACTCTAATTTCTTTCCGTCGTCTTGGCCCTTCTTTCCGTCGCTCTCGACTTTCTTTCCGTCTCTTCGGCTCTTCTTTCCGTCGCTCTAATTTCTTTCCGTCACATTGGTCCAGCTTCCCGTCGCTCTCGACTTTCTTTTCCTCTCTTCGGCACTTCTTTCCATCGCTCTGTCTCCTACCCGTCACTTTACTATCAAAAAAAGAATAGAAAAAACGTCCAACAAGTACTTAAATACTCATTGGACGCCTTAAGGCAGTTAATTATGCTTTTTGGTAGCGAAGCACAGGTGTACGAGCAGCGCGTGTTTCGTCTAAGCGAGAAACGACTGTTGTATGTGGTGCTTCTTGTACGATAGATGGATTTTCTTCTGTTTCTTTTGCAATTTGGATCATTATATCGCAGAATGCATCTAATGTTTCTTTTGATTCTGTTTCTGTTGGCTCGATCATTAACGCCTCTTCCACATTTAACGGGAAGTAAGTTGTTGGCGGATGGTAGCCAAAGTCTAACAGACGTTTTGCGATATCTAAAGTACGAACGCCAAGTTTCTTTTGACGACGACCTGATAATACAAATTCATGTTTACAATGACGGTTATATGGTAGATCGTAGAATGGCTCTAAGCGACGCATCATGTAGTTTGCGTTTAGTACAGCGTATTCTGTTACAGCTTTTAAGCCATCTGGACCCATTGTACGGATATAAGTGTATGCACGTACGTTGATACCAAAGTTACCGTAGTAAGGTTTAACACGACCGATTGATTGTGGACGGTCGTAATCTAAGTGATATGTTCCTTCCGCTGTTCTTACTAAAACTGGTTTTGGAAGGAATGGAATTAAATCTGCTTTTACACCTACTGGACCTGAACCTGGGCCACCGCCACCGTGAGGACCTGTAAATGTTTTGTGTAAATTTAAGTGTACGCAGTCAAAGCCCATATCACCAGGACGTGCCTTACTCATAACTGCATTTAAGTTTGCACCGTCATAGTATACTTTACCGCCAACAGAGTGGATCAGTTCTGCCATTTCGATAATGTTTTCTTCAAATAGACCAAGTGTATTTGGATTTGTTAGCATTAATGCAGCTGTATCAGAACCAACTACTTTGCGTAAATCTTCAATATCTACTAAACCATTTTCATCTGATTTAACAGTGATAGTTTCAAAGCCTGCAACAGTTGCCGACGCTGGATTTGTACCGTGAGCAGAGTCAGGAACGATAACTTTATTACGATGACCTTCATCGTTTGCTTCATGGAAGGCACGGATCATCATTAATGCTGTCCATTCACCATGTGCACCCGCCGCTGGTTGTAATGTCACTTCATCCATACCTGTAATTTCAACTAATGAGGTTTGTAGATCGTAAAGAAGCTCCATCGCACCTTGAACTGTTGACTCATCCTGTAATGGGTGAACATTTGCAAAACCAGAAATTCGGGCAACTGCCTCGTTAATTTTAGGATTATATTTCATCGTACAAGAACCAAGAGGGTAGAAGCCAGAGTCCACACCGTGGTTTCGACGAGAAAGTGCTGTATAGTGACGCATAATATCAAGCTCAGATACTTCTGGTAATTCCGCTGCTTCTGCGCGTACTAAGTTTGCTGGCAGTAAATCTGCGAGATCAGCCTCTGGTACATCAAGTGCTTCTAAGCTGTAACCTACGCGACCTTCTTTGGAAATTTCAAAAATGAGTGATTGATTTTCGTTATGCATTAAGAGCCCCCATTTCCGCAACAAGTGCATCAATTTCTTCTTTCGTGCGTAATTCTGTTACAGCGATTAGCACGTGATTTTTAAGAGAGTCATATGTTTGACCTAAAGGATAACCACCGATGATACCTTTTTCAATTAAGCCTTTATTAATTTCTTTCACACATTTATTTGTCTTTACAACGATTTCGTTAAAGTGTGCACCTTGGAATGCTACTGTGAAGCCTGCAGCTTCAAAGGCATTTTTAGCATAGCGAGTTTTCGCAATATTTTGCATAGCCATTTCACGAACACCTTGCTTGCCAAGAGCAGTCATTGCTACAGAAGCGGCAAGTGCAAGAAGCGCTTGGTTCGAACAAATATTAGATGTTGCTTTATCACGACGAATATGTTGTTCGCGTGCTTGTAATGTTAAAACATAACCACGACGTCCTTCACCGTCTACTGTTTCACCAACAAGACGACCAGGAACTTTACGCATTAGCTTCGTTGTTACTGCAAAGAAACCACAGTGTGGACCACCGAATGCTTCAGAAATACCGAAGACCTGTGCGTCCCCTACACAAATATCAGCCCCAAGTTTACCAGGTGGTGTTAAAATTCCTAGTGCAAGTGGGTTTGAAGATACAACAAATAAACTTTTTGCCTCATGTGCAATATCGCCAATTACTTGTAAGTCCTCTATTTGACCAAAGAAGTTTGGATATTGTGCAATAACAGCTGCCGTATTGTCATCCATTAATTCCTTTAAAGCTTCTACATCTGTCACACCATCTTTTTGTGGAACAGTAACAATTTCAATGGATTGACCGTATGCATATGTAGCAACGACATCACGATACTCAGGGTGAACCGTTTCCGATACTAAAATTTTCTTACGGCGCGTATGTCCAGCTGCAAGCATACCTGCTTCCGCTAATGCTGTTCCTCCATCGTACATAGAAGAGTTTGCAAGATCCATACCTGTAAGCTCTGCAATCATCGTTTGGAATTCAAAAATTGCTTGTAATTCCCCTTGTGAAATTTCAGGTTGATATGGAGTATACGCTGTGTAAAACTCTGAACGAGAAATAACATGATCCACGATAACCGGTTTATAGTGGTTGTATACGCCAGCACCTAAAAACGATACGTTAGCATTTGTATCTTTATTTTTCGCAGCCATTGCCGTTAATTCTTTTAATAAAGCTGATTCAGATTTTGCTTCTTTAATATCATATAGGCCTTTAAAACGTACTTTTTCTGGAATATCCCCAAATAACTCATCAACTGAGGATACACCGATTACGTCTAACATTTCTTGTTTATCTTGCTCCGTCATTGGTAAATAACGATGTTTCATAAATGTAGGTCCCTCTTTTCAATATTATTTTGAACGCTTGTAAAACGGTGTTTCAACTGTTACTACTTTTAAGTGCTTACCACGAATTTCGATTTCCAATTCAGTTCCGATAGTTGCGAATTGGCTGTCAATTAATGCGTGACCAACATTACGTTTAGAAGAAGGAAGCTGTGTACCTGTTGTCACTTCACCGATTTCCTGACCATCCTTAAACACTTTGTAGCCATGACGAGGAATTCCTTTATCAATCATTTCAATGCCAACAATTTTACGTGACAGTCCATTTTCTTTTTGTGCCGCTAATGCATCATGGCCATTAAAGCCCTCTTTATTTAACTTCACAGCAAAACCAATACCAGCCTCTAGAGGTGAAATTGTTGTTGATAGCTCTTGACCGTATAATGGAAGACCTGCTTCGAAACGAAGTGTATCACGGCATCCTAGACCTGCTGGTATAACGCCTTTGTCTTTTCCAGCCTCTAAAATTTCGTTCCATAAAGCTTTAATATCTTCTGGAGAGCCGTATAATTCAAAACCATCTTCCCCCGTGTAACCGCTACGGGATACTAATGCTTTATGACCAGCAACTTCAACGTCTGCTTGGAAACGGAAGTATTTAATCGTTTTTAAATCAGTGTCTGTTAATGTTTGAAGAACTTCTTCTGCTAATGGACCTTGAAGGGCAATTTGTGCATAAGCATCTGATTGATTGTCGATCGTTACATCATATTGATGTTGGTTTTCCATCATCCAATCATAATCTTTTTCAATATTTGCCGCATTTACGCACAATAAATAATGATTGTCTGCTAATTTATACGTTAATAAATCATCAACAACGCCACCATCTTCATAGCACATTGCATTATATTGCGCTTGACCTACTGCAATTTTTGAAATATCATTTGTCAAAAGATTTTGTAAAAAATCTAGTGAATTAGGTCCAGTTACTAAAATTTCACCCATATGTGATACATCAAATAAGCCAGCACGATTACGAACTGCATCATGCTCTTCTTTAATAGAAGAGAATTGTACTGGTAATTCCCATCCGCCAAAGTCGATTGTTTTACCACCATACTTTGCATATTCTTCAAATAGAGGTGTACGCTTTAATTCATTCGTCATTATTTTTGCCCCCTTAAATGGTAGTTACATTTTTTACTGGTAGTAGTTCGTCTGCTTTTTATAAGTGCAATCATGCTTCCCCTGTTTGTTCATTCAATTAAGGAATAGAAACTAACAACATTAGGCAAAACATTTAGACATAAAAAAAGACAGACGAACCCCTTTTCGGGATTCTCTGTCCTTAAACCTGAAAGTTACACCAGACTGGCTCGCATACCTACAATGCCAAACAGCCGGCTTTCCCCTTTGGTGGCTGTAGTACTACAGCTCTCTCCAGAGTTGCGTCTTGTACGAGTCCTTTTACCTGAGAGATTCATAACATTTTGTTATTTGCTCCTTCGGTGACGTCTACACGTGCTCTCCCCGCACAATCATCCGCCCAAGATTCATCTTGGTACTATTTAGTATTCAATGAACATTTAGTTACTTATTTGTCTATATCCTAACATTAATTGCATTGAAAAGGCAATCATTTTTTAATTTATATCAAAACACGAACGTTTGATTCATTTATTTTAATCAACGTTCGCCTTTTAACCTTTTAACTTGGAATACTAAATACTCAAGAATTTGGCGGAGTGTTCTGCCCTCTGTTAACACTTGTATATGTCCAGTTTCACGATAGAATCTTCTTCTGTAATGATACAGCTTCTCTAGCTCCTCTTTCGTTGAACTCTGTACAATTGGTCTGTTCGGATCATGCTGTATTCGTTTGTATATATCTTCGAATGTCGCATCTAAAAAAAACACGAGCCCACTGCGTCTCATTATTTTTCGATTTTCAGCATTGATTGCAACTCCACCACCTGTTGAAATAATACAAGCTTCGTCTCGGAAATTTTTCAAAAATTCTGTTTCTATTTCTCGAAAACGTACTTCTCCATATTTTTCAAATATCTGTGGAATTGTCATTCCCTGCTGCCGAACGATCTCATGATCCATATCATAATAAGGCATCTTTAACAAATAGCTTAAACGTCTTCCTAACGCACTTTTGCCGGAGCCCATAAAACCAACTAAATATATTTTTCGCATTCGAATCACCTTCTTATAACTACGATTCTACACTGTCTGACAAAATTTGTCCTAATAAATTTATCGTAGCTCGAATATTCAGCTTTTCTAGGTCATTATATGTTCGAAACTGAATCTCATAAGACATACAATACGTAAGAACAAAAGTAGTTACAAAAAATAATAATGCAATTGCGATTAAAAATATAGCCCCTCTGTCACTTTTCAATAACTGGAACATAGAAAGTTCGCTCCTTTTTGATACCACTTGGAAGTTCTACAGCTACTGTTAACATATTTTTTTCAAATTGGAACTGACATTTGTTAATATCAATTAGCATTGGTACATGACCACCATTTACTTGTTCACGAATTAAATTGCTATAACAATCAATATTATGAATAGTATCTCCTTTCTGGAAGGTTATTCTCTTTTGGTCTTGTCGAATCGTAAATGAAGAAATATCATTTAAATACATATTCAAATCATAAACAAAAACCTCCCACTTCGATTGTTCATCAGATAGTACTGTTGTTTTCATTTCTACAAACCAAAGCATAATGAACACAACAAGGTGTGCAATAAGCACAAAAACAACTAATTGAAATAAGGCTTCTAATAATGTATAGCCACGTTCATTCATCGACTTCACCTGTCAGTTGTATACATTTTTTACGTAATTCCCGTGTATTTTGAAAACTTACACAAATTCCCTGTCCATTCATAGACCATTGGAAATTTACATTTTCAACGGTATTAGTGCCTTCAGTTTGCTGTAAATAGCGATAACGCTTTAAGCCTTCATAGGCGGTTTCAGCTGCGATAACTTCTAACTTCTTGTTATAAAGAGTCGACTTCATCATGTAGCTGATCGGTATTAATGTCGTGCATAATAACATAACAATGACTATTGATAAAATCGTTTCTACAAATGAATAGCCAGATTCATTCAACTCTCGATCTCCCTCGTCCTAACGTAATCACAACCTTTTTAGTACCCTGAGGCGTTTTAAAATAAACAGTCCCTGGGGTCATGACGTTTCCATTGTAATTGTATATAATCGTGTTAATTGAACCTGAAGAAAGTACGACCTCAACCCCTTTTGGGAAAGGTCGTTCAAATAATTCTGTATAAAAATCCTTTTTAATGATATATCTTTTTGATGAGCTCTCAAATTTTATCGAAATGTATTCTCTTTTGTGCATACTATACGTTTGTATATATTGTATATCTAATTGAATTTGTGTGAAAAATCGCTCAATCTCTCTAGTTTCCTCTGCTTTAACCGAGTACTTTATGACAATCGCCGACAAACACATAACGATAAACAATACAATGAGCATTTCAACAAATGTAACACCACGCTCACTTTTTATAGTATCCATCAGTTACTAGAGCCATTATTAGAAGAAATCTTCGCCAATCGTACCTCTCCATCATTAGTGATCATTATCTCTTCTTTATTAGGACAGGTCGTTTCATCCTTCTTTAAATAGCCTTTTTCTACCAGATTTTCAATTGTTGGATAAGCCATAAAATCTACGCGATACGCCTCTACCTGCCCCTGCACCATAGAGATATACGCTTTACAGCCCTTCTCATCGACGGTGGCAAAATGTTTCGTAACATTAGGGATTGTTATTAAAATTAATATGGAAATAATTAGCAAAACGATGAGCATTTCTATCAACGTAAATCCAGCTTGCTGCTTTATCCGTTTCATTATTATCCTCCTATACTAGTTCAATCATATGATATATTGGTAATAATAAACTTACATATGCAGCAACTATGCACATTGCAATAATGATAAAGAAGGTAGGTTGCACAAACGCAAGGATTTTATGCAATAGTTGCTCTTGCTTTTCTGTCAATAATTCGCTGTACAGTACTAGCTCTTTTCCTAGATAGCCACTTTGCTCTCCATGTTCAACAAATGTTGAGAAATCCATCTGCCAAACCGTCATCAAATGAACAGCTTGTGTCAGCGTATCACCAAAAACAACACGCTCCTTTATACATCGTGCCAGATATTGTAGAAACGGTTGAAGTTGCTGTTGCTCTAAAATTTGTAGACTTGCCTGTAAAGAAAATCCACTTTGGAGTAGACTTCCTAAATAAGCAGCAAATTGTCTCGTCAAAGACATTCGTATATATATCCGAATCAATGGCGTTTTCAGGATAATATTTAGCCGGTGAGCAATCGGACGGCGTTTGAGATAAAGGTGAAAAAAGAAAATACTACAAATTACTGCTATTCCTACGACAATTAAAGCATCAGGAAAATGCAATAATACTTTTGACAAAGCAATGCTTGTCTCCTCTGTACCAGTAGTTCGACTTGTCACCATTTTTTCTATATTAGGAAAGAATATGATGCGAAACACTAAAAACAACAGCATCAAAAATATAATGAGCACTACTGGATATAAGAGTAACTTCATTAATTTTCTCTTCGTCGATTCACTTAAAGCCATTTGCTTTGCCACACCTTTTAAGGTCTCAATCATATGTCCATTGTTTTCGGCAACTGTAATAGCTACTAAATGCTGCTTTGGAATTTGCAACGCTTCAAAAACTCCTAAAACACCGGCACCCTGCCTCAGTTTTTCATTGACTAGCTTTTGTATTTCTTCATGCGCTTCAATATGATGGGGTAATAGAATAGATATAGCTTGTGGGAATAAATAACCTTCCTGCATTAACACGCTTAATCGGCTAAAAAAATGAGCTTGCTCCCTTACTCGCCATTTTGTCGCCTTTTTGTAATCTAATCGAATTCCTTCAAAAAACTTTTGTATTCGCATAGATTTGATTCTCCATCAGTTCTTTTTGCCCTGTAAGTGTTAAATCATGCGGTAACTCAAAGCTAGTTTTTTGCATAATTGCTTTGATAGCCATTTGAAGATGAACATCGCTTAATATTTCAAACAATGCACGGCGTTCTTCCTGAACTATTGGTGATTGGAAAAGTGTTTGAGCAACAATACCCACCACAGTTTGACGAAGTTCTTCCACTGAAACGCCTAAGTCAATAAATCGATAAAGGCAGTTTATCGAATCTTTCGCATGAATTGTCGAAACCACTAAATGACCTGTTAAAGCTGCCTCGATTGCGATTTTCGCAGTCTCTTTATCACGTATTTCACCTATCATAATGACGTCAGGTGAGTGGCGTAAAATAGCCTTTAGTCCTGTAGCGTATGTAACGCCAGCTCGTTCGTTTACTTGAATCTGCAAAAGGTTAGCTTGGTTATTTTCTACAGGGTCCTCCAATGAAATGACATGTCGATTTAGTTCTGTCGAACAGTAATGGATTAAAGAATATAAGGATGTTGATTTACCAGAGCCCGTTGCACCTGTGAAACATAAAAGTCCTTGTTGATGTTTCACTAGTTCCATTAACATTTCTGCTACATATTTGGAATAGGATAAGGAAGTAAGTGGGAATGCATGATTTTGTAGAAACAATCGGACAATTAAGCTTTCTTTTAAAAATACTGAGGGAAGTGTAGAAACACGAAAGGCATATTGATCTTGTTCCATAGCTTTTTGGAAGGAGCCGCTTTGGGGTTTGCGTCGCTCGCTAATATCTAATGCCGCTAAAAATTTATAATAGGAAATCATTCGCTCTGCAAGCTCGTTCGGTAATTCACCAGCTTGGAGCAGCTTATCATATTTTCGAAAATATATACGATATTGTTCACGTTCTGGAACTAATAATAAATCTGATGCACCGAAATGATAGGCCTTTAATAAAAGTTGCTCACATTTTTGCTCAACAACCGTTTCAAAATTTTGCATATTCGCACCCCTCTTCTGGTTCACTCGAATATGACCGCTCTATTCGTTATTCCCTAGTATAGATAGGAAGCTGTTAAGTGAAAAGCCCTTTTCTTAAAATAAAAATTTGATATAAATTTTCCTGTCAAACATGTTTTTTGCTATAAAAATGTGGATAACATACAAATTTCCACTAACTATGAACATAATCTTATGAAAAAGTTAATATTTATGACTAAAGGAACTGTATCTTTTTCAATAATGCAATATAATAGAATTAACATGATTTTTTTCCTACACTTGGTAGAACAGCTAAAAATTCAAAAAATACATAGAGGTGAAGCAAATGATCAATCCATTAAAAATTACTAGTACATTGGCCGATGAAACTAGATATTCTATTTATGAGTACATACTGCAAGAGAAGAAAACTGTAACGGTCCAAAATATCGCTGATAAATTTGGCATCCATCCAAATGTTGCGCGGCTACATTTAACAAAACTCTCAGAAATAAATATAATTACAGCTGATTTTGCCAAAACTGGGAAAGGTGGTAGACCCGGGCGTGTTTATAAGGCCTCAGATAAAGGTGTATCATTAACGTTCCCGAGACGTGATGAAGATCGATTATTAAAATGGACAATCCAATTAATTCAAGAATTTGGACCATCTGCATTAGAAAAATGCCAGGAAATAAGCTACCAAGACGGCTACCAACAAATGAAAAATTATGTAAATGCTGAGTTACAACTAAATAATACCCTTTCCTTCGAACAAAAGCTCCAACTATTAACTGACAATGCAGCATTAATTGGCTATACTCCTCATGTACAACAAACAGAGCATGGTAAAAGTGTGACTTTCTCCATTTTTAATTGTCCATTCCATGAGCAGCTTTCTAGTCATTCAGAAATTGTTTGTTCTTTACATGAATCCTATTTAAAGGGACAGGTTGATGCGTTATATGCAAGCAATGAATTTGTACAAATTGATAGCATGATACATAATTGTGATTTATGTAAGTATGAAATAAACGTGACAGAAATTGATAGTTAATTTTTAAATATCCAATTGTTTGTCACAAAGAAGAAGAAGTTCCAGTTTACAGATACCTTTCATATCATTTATAATGAGTATGAGATTATTGTGTCGTGGGCAAAAGGAGGGGAAATCTTCATGGATAATATGTATAAAGTTATGGCATTCTGGACAGGTATTTTTGCAGTCATGTTCTACCTTGGTGGTATGAACGAAGTATCGCTATTATTCGTAGGTAATACAGGTTTATTCTTATTATTAGGCTTCTTAAACCTTTCAGAACGTATGTACATGTACATTTTCGGAGCATATTTAACTGTATTCTTTGCTGGCTTCACGTACTATACAACATTTATTCACGTACCTGGTGG
The DNA here is from genome assembly GCF_044762845.1 of Lysinibacillus sp. NPDC096382. NCBI lineage: Bacteria > Bacillati > Bacillota > Bacilli > Caryophanales > Bacillaceae > Lysinibacillus > Lysinibacillus sp. NPDC096382. The sequence continues at coordinate 248,311 of NZ_JBIWFC010000003.1, read as the reverse complement.
CGGTCATTAATACAAAGAAAAACGCGTGTCTCATTGAGTATGAGACATGCTTTTTTTATGTAAATTTATTCATCAGATGCAGAAATTATAGATGAATCATTTATGAAAACATAGTAAAATCCCCCTTTGCATTAAATAGGATAGATTATGGTTTTTCTATCTATCCTACAAAATACTAGGGGGATTTTTTCCATTTATAAAGTTAATTTAGGCTTTAATTTATTAAACACAAAGCTCTGTAAAATCACCCACAAAGATGAAATAGTCCAATAAAATGGGATGGCTGATGGCATGAAAATTGAAGAAATGACAATTATCAACGGCATCATAAAAATCATTATTTTCATTTGCGGATGGCTATTATCAGATAGCTTAACTGACATATAAATTTGAATCATCATCGTTAAACCTACGATAATTGTCATAAAAATATCTGCAGACCCTAGATTAAACCAGAAGAAATTCTCATGCTGGATAGCATTACTTTTTGTAATGGTATAATACAGTCCGCTTAAAATTGGAAATTGAATCAACGCTGTTAAACAACCTGTTTTCATACCTGAAAAGTTTTCCATCATTATTTGAGAGATTTGCAACTGATATTCTTTACGTTCTTCGTCTGTTTTAGCCTTGCTTAAGTTTGATTGTAGCTCTCTTAATTTTTCCTTATTACCTAGCGACTTTTGTGTAACCGTTAGTTGGGATTTAAAAGATTTATAATTTGGATACATCAAAATTAAGCGTATTAGCACTGTTAAAATTACTAAGGCAATTACATAGCTCCCCGTAAAATTAAAGAAAGTATCTAGCAAATTTGTCAGTGGTTGTGTTATAAATTCAAACATTAATTAATTTCTCCCCTTTTATAATAATTTTTCTTATAAAAGGGACACTAATTCTTCGTCATTATCTGATTTACTGTAAATTACTTTTCTCAACCATTTATTAAGAAACATGTGAGAAGGATAAATTCTACTTTCGAAATTGACATTGACAGTTAAATCAATTGATACGTCAAGATTCGCGTCAATGACAGCAATTTTATCAAAAATAGTATAAATGTATATTTTAATAAATGGACTATGTTGTACTAAATAACTAAAATCAGTAATAAGCGATAATAGCAATAATAATTCCATTTACATCACCTATTTTTATTTTATCATAAATGAGTATAACTGTATAAATTTTCTAAGTCCATCACCAAATGTCTTAGGATGTAGTTTTATGCCATATATAAGTTGATTGGAGTAGAGGCTGGGCGACTCCTTGAGAACAGATGAGACCCTGGATCGAGCAACGCGAGTGAAGCGGCTCATCGGACGCCCCCTAGGAAGCTTTGCTCTGTGCGAAAGCGTAGCGTCAGCAACTAAGCCCCAGCCGGAACGGGAAATCAACCCTCGCTATGGTGATGAACCATTTTTAATTATCGCCAAACCTTAAAAACCATTCAAGAAAGGATTTGTCTCCATTTCTGCACCGACCGTTGTATAGTTCCCATGACCAGGATAGATAATAGTATCCTCAGGAAGTGTCAATAGCTTATCATGAATGGATGTAAGTAATACTTTTGTCGAGCCTCCAAGTAAATCTGTACGACCTACACCTTGTTCAAATAGTGTATCACCAACAATAGCGAAGCCATCATTTTCAAATATATATGAAATACTACCTGGTGAATGTCCTGGTGTAAAAGTTGCTTTAAAATAAAAATCACTTATTTCAAATAGCTGTTCTTTTTTAATAATATTTTCTTCAGCTGGGGCACCGACAATATACTCTGGTAATGCTGCGTATTTACTAGAACCATTTTTTGTTGGATCTCCTAACCAGTTTACTTCTTTTTCATGAATCCATACTGGAACATTAAAAGCCTCGCGGACAGCGTCCACTGCACCGATATGGTCGAAATGTGCATGTGTTAAAAAGATGGCTAGTGGTTTAAGATTGTTACTGCGAATAGCCTTGATGATTCGATCTGCTTCTTCTCCTGGGTCAAATATTAAGCATTCCTTATTTTTATTCGATACGATATAACAATTCGTTTGGACAGGTCCAAGAGAATAACTTCGTACGTTTATCATTGTTATCACCTCTATTTCAATTATACAGCCTTTGCCACAATTTGACGATAAATGTTCATAGTTTAGTCTATATTAGTTCTCGACAAAAACAGGTAGAACGTTTACAATTAAGGAGGAATATTGTTTACGACATTCATTTTCTGATGTCGAAAGGAGTGTCAATTTCTAATGAACTTATTAATGGTTATTTTTGGTCTAGTTGCTATTTTAGCTGTAGTTGGTACATTCCAAGCACTTAAAGAAAAGAATCTTTTAAGTGTTGTTTTCAACTTATTAAGTGCTGCAGTATTCGGTTGGTTCGTAATTATGACTCTTATTAATAGCGGATACCCACCAAAATTACACTAAAATTTAGACAGAAAAAAGAGCAGCCTCCATTCGAGGCTGCTCTTTTTCTATCGTTTTTACTTCAGCCTCCCTTAAACGATAATAACCACTTTCCTCCAAGTTGTTTATTTCGGCTGCCTGAACGTTATATTTCAATTTGATAGTATACATAAAAATAGTTACATTCCCCTATTTATGTACAAAAAGGGTTTTACCATTTGCGCTCATCAACAAAGATTGTGCATCAAGTCCTGTGATAACGTCTTCGTAACCACTAGCGTGTCGCTACCGCTACTGCGCTTTTGCATAACCAGAGACCCTAAAGGAAGACGTCTCAACGGACGCAGGAAAACACCCAGTCGGAACGGAAATCAACCTCACGCTATGGTAATGGGTTACCACTTGTTGCAACACCTATAATATGGATGTAAATACCTCATCACTTCTGCTAATAAAAATTGACCATTATGCCTCACCTCAGCATTTGATATAAAGCAAAAAAAGAGATCTCATTAAATGAGATCTCAATTGTTGTTACTTGGCTGCACCTTGCTTCAAATTACCTGTCTTTTGGTCATAGAAGCGGAGTAAATCACCGTTAATGATGGCATCCGAATTTTCAAGTTCTTTCGTAGCTCGATCAGCGTATGGCTGACATGGCTCACCATCAATTTCTTCACCAGTTGCTTTGTCATAACAAGCTTCACCAGCATATAAATATTTATCTGTTACAAAACGACCATCGCGGAAAACAATGAAGTCTTCATGTTCTGGTGAGAATAGGTCTGCACCAAGTTGCATATCTTTTGAAGTTTCAACGCCAAGAAGGTGTAGAATTGTTGGACGTAAATCCATTTGTCCAGCAATCTCTGTCATTTCTTTACCATCACCTGATTCAGGAATATGGATAAATAAAGGTACTTCTTGTAGCATTGCATTATCAAATGGTGTAATGCTATCTTTTCCTAAATATTGAGCCATCGCTTTGTTGTGGTTTTCTGAAATACCGTAATGGTCACCATACATTACAATAATAGAGTTATCATATACACCTTGATCTTTTAAACTTTGGAAGAAGTCTTTAAGTGCTTCATCCATATAACGAACTGTTTGGAAATAACGATTTAATGTACCTGAGTTTGAAGTGTATTCAGGAATCATTACGTCTTCTGGATCCAATGTGAATGGATAATGGTTCGTTAAAGTAATTAGTCGAGAATAAAACGGCTGTGGCATATCTTTCATTAATGCTGCAGATTGCTCTACGAATGGGATATCTTTCATACCCCAGTTAACAGCTTGCCCTTCACCAATCTTATATGAATCTATGTCATAGAATTTATTAATGTGTAATGATTGATACATTATGTCACGGTTCCAGAATGATTTATTATTCGGATGCATGACATTTGTAAAGTAGCCATTATCACCAAGACGCTCAGCCATTGAGTTATACGTATTTCCACCATGTGTGAAGAATACCGCACCACGACCTAAGCCGAACAATGAGTTTTCTACAATAAACTCTGAGTCAGAAGTTTTCCCTAATCCAGTTTGGTGATAGAAATTACTGAAATAATACGTATCTTTATCTTTTGTTAAAGAGTTTAAGAATGGTGTAATTTCATGACCATCCATTTGGTTATTAATCACAAAGTTCTGTAAAGACTCCATTGATACAACAATCAAATTACGACCCTTGTATTTACCAAACATTTCAGGGTTGACTGCTGCTTGATTAGAACGAATATAGTTGTTCACTTCTACTAATTCACTGCCATCCGCTAATGCACGTTGAGCAGAAGATTTTGATTGAATATAAATGTCATATAAATGGTAGTTATAAGTACCGATGTTTTTTACAAGTAATTCACGATCAAAGCTACGTGTTAACAATTGTGGACGCTCTGTTTCAGCTAATCCTAAGTTTAAGAACGACACAGCAATCGCTAATACGAAGTACGCGCGACGGAATTCTACGTTTACCTTTACTGCATCTTTCATCATAGGCAAATATTTATTAGCTAAAATAAGAATAAGTACGTCAACGAAATATAATAAATCCCAAGGGCTAACAATCGCTGCTACTGAAGTTCCTAAATCACCAAAATTATTTGTTTGGAATAATACCGGTAACGTAATAAAGTCGTTGTAGAAGCGATAGAACGCAACATTCCCGTATAAGACGATCGACAAAATAACACTGATAGTTATTATATAACGACTTTTAACTTTTGGCGATTTAAAGAATAACGATATACCATAAGCAAATAGCACGAAGCTTAATGGATTAATAGACAAAATAAATTGTTGCATCGCATTTTCGATTTTCATCTCAAAGCTTGTGTGATAAACAATGACCGTTTTTATCCAAGTTGCTACAATTGCTAGTATCATAAATGAATGTTTAGGCCACTTTATTGATTTCATCCCTAACATCCTCCCTACTTTCTTACAAAAAAATAATATTTTTAACAATTTGTTACTGAAACAAAATATATCTTAATCCATTTTTTACAGATAATCAATAGATATATTTTGGGAAAAACTGTGCCCCTTGTTCGTAAATGGGCCGGATAGTAATATATACGTTTTCGTTTGTAAAAAGTTTCGTAAATCATAAAAACAGTGGAAAACCACTGTTTTTTAAGAATATTACATACATGTTACATTATCTTTACAATACCACAAATGAATTATATTTAAAACATTACTTATTTTTTTCTTTCATGCGAAGCTTTGTTGTTTCTTGTCGAATTAGTAATAATGCCATTTGGTAATCTTTAATATCTAGTACATTCGCTTTATACAACTCACGAATTTCATCCTCCATTAACATCAAATCACCAATGGGATCTCGTGTGTAAATATAAGTACCATATGTTTTTAATAATTCATAAATATCTAACATTTTATCCATTTTCGTTCGCTCCTCGTTGTGTTACACAGTCAAGACGTTTTGTCGGTGTCACAATGATATCTACTGGGCAATCGTGTGCTTCTGTAGGTACACGTTCATATAGCTGCTCATTAAATAACAAAGACATGAGCTTACCCTTTGTATAGTTTAATACATAGCGATCATAATAACCACCGCCATAGCCTATACGATAGCCGAACTTATCAAAAACAACTCCTGGAACAAGTATGACGTCCATTTCATTTGCGTCAACAAACTCACACTTCTCTGGAATTGGCTCACGCAAATGCATATACACAGTTTCTAGCTGGGCAAACGAGTCAATGGCGTAAAATAACATTTCTCTTGTTTTTGAGTTGCATTTAGGCACAGCGACTTTTTTACCAAGTTGCCATAGTTCTTCAATTAATTGAATTGTGTCGACTTCTGGCTTATTGGAAATAGTAATGCCAATTGTAGTTGCTTCTATTATATATGGTTCCTGTAGCACTTTTTTAACTACAGCATTTGATTGATCGTGGTAAGCTACTTCGCTAATTTTTGCAAGTGCTTCCTTTACCTCGTTCCGCAAAGTTGTTTTATCCATGCTAAGCTACCTCCTAAAATGTAGAAAGCCAAAACCACAAGTGGTTTTGGCTTAATGAGCGATTACTTAGTTTCACGGTGAAGAGTGTATTTCTTCTCGCGAGAGCAATATTTTTTAAGTTCAAGACGCTCTGGATTGTTACGCTTGTTCTTTTTAGAAATGTAGTTACGTTCGCCGCAATCTGTGCAAGCTAAAGTAATGTTTACGCGCATTATTAACCCTCCCACTCTATATCAAGAATTTAAATTTTGAGCATGATTTATACGACTAACCTATTATAACATAAAATAAAAAAAAATCTAGCTTCATTTCATATTAAGTTTGCATATGGTAAAATACCTTATAATTACATACTTAATGAGGTGAAACTATTGGATTTATCCATCATACTTATGATTGCAGGGATTCTCCTAATTATTACTTCGTTCTTTTTCAAAAATAGCGCGAAAAAGATCGAACAAGATGTAGAGGAGCTATCCATCTCTATTTTTCAAGAAACAAATAATTTAAAACGTCGTCTGAAAGTTGTTGAGGAAGAACTGTTATTAGAGCCAGAGTTCCAGGTTAAGTCACCGTCAGTGCAAAATAACGCGATACCAAACCCAAAGGTTCAACAAGTTATGCAAGCTGTTCAACAGGCTGCTCAAGCATCGAAAACAGGACAAGCTGCTCCAAAAACGAAACCTATACATCAAATCATTGTAAGTCAGGTGCTTGAACTAAATAAGCAGGGTCTTTCTGTAGCAGATATCAGTATTCGTTCAAATTTAACTGAAGAGCAAGTCCGCCAAGTAATTGCAAACGGAGGTCGGTAATTCATGAAAATGTCCGCTATCCGTGCATTTGGTATTGCGCTTTTTCTTGTCGGAGCTTTGCTAGCTTTAGCGGCGCGTTTCGATCTCAATATCGGTCTTCCAACTAAAGCTTCCCCAAATACAGAAAATGTTGAGGAGTTACAAAAAAAGCTCGACCAGGCAAATAAAGAAATTGCATTATTAAAGGAACAAGCTAAGCAAGCTTCAAAGGAAACTAATCAGAAGACAGATACTCCTAAAACAACGACTAAAGAAAATCATAAATCGGCAGATGCACCGGCAAAAGATACAACTATGTCACTCCAAATTTACAGTGGTATTACACCATATATCGTGGCGCAAAAGCTTGAAGATGGTGGCATTATCGACAATAGTGTTGAAATGGAACTGCTACTTGCTAACCCTAAATACGCGCGAAGCTTACAAATTGGCTCTTACGAAGTCAATTCTTCGATGTCTTTAGAGGAAATTGCAAAATTAATTACAGGGAAAAAGCAATAATAGTACGATTCCATTAGTAAAGATGGCTGTCATCAAAAATCACAACTACTGATTTTCGATGACAGCCTCTTTTGTTTCGTTTATGAAATATGTTCGATGAAAGCTCGCATCATGATACTGCCCTCTTTTGTCCCAATGGATTCTGGATGAAATTGCAGCCCAAAGAGTGGGTACTCCTTATGTTGAATTGCCATAATTTCACTATCATCACTGGACTTTGCTAAAATATTAAAATCCTCATGTAACGTGCTTTGCTCAATGACGAGAGAATGATATCGCATTACTTCGATTTTACCGTCTAACTGAGCAAATAAACCTGTTTTTTCATATTGAATAGTCGATAATTTTCCATGCATTATAGTTTTAGCTTGAACAATGTTTCCTCCAAATGCTTGCCCTATCGATTGGTGTCCAAGACAAATGCCCAAAATCGGAAACTTCGTATAAAGCTCTTTGATAACATCCACTGTTATTCCTGCATCAATTGGCGTACCTGGACCGGGCGATAAAATAATGGCTTCAGGTTGTATTTTCTGAATGTCTTCAATTGTTATTTCATCATTCCGTACTACTTTTACATTTTTCCCAAGCATTCGTATTTGCTGAAATAAATTATATGTGAATGAATCATAGTTATCGATCAGTAAAATCATTTTTTCACCTCCAATAACGCTCGAGCTTTATTTAACGTTTCCTCGTATTCAGACAACGGCACTGAATCGTAAACAATACCAGCACCTGCCTGCACATGGGCACGATGATCCTTTATGATCATTGTTCGAATAGCTAGAGCTAAATCCATATCACCTGTAGCAGAAATATAGCCTACTGCACCTGCATAGACACCACGCTTCACAGGCTCGAGCTCATTGATAAGTTGCATAGCGCGGATTTTCGGCGCACCTGATACTGTACCAGCAGGTAAGCAAGCTCGAAGAACATCCAAAACATGTACATCATCATGTAATTCTCCGATAACCTCTGATACAATATGCATAACATGTTTATATCGCTCAACATTCATATATTTCATCAACTTCACTGAACCCACTTTGGTAATACGTCCAAGATCATTTCGCCCTAAATCTACCAGCATACGATGTTCAGCGATTTCTTTTTCATCATTTAAGAGACCTTCCGCAATCGCGTTATCCTGCACCACTGTTTTACCCCTTGGCTTCGTACCAGCAATAGGATTGGTCGTTACCTTTCGATCATTCACCTTAACGAGACTTTCGGGAGATGTTCCTAAAATGGTATACGTACCGAAATCCATATAGAACATATATGGTGAAGGGTTAGAAGTACGTAATTGACGATATAAAGCAAAAGGATTACCTGTATATGGTGAAGTGAAGCGTTGTGATAAAACAATCTGAAAAATATCACCCTTACGAATATGCTGTTTTGCACGTTCAACCAGTGCTACAAAATTTTCCTTGGCGATCATTGGTCTGAAATCTAGCTTTCCAAACGTCGTGTCGTCAAATGTTGTTCCAGCATAAAGCTGCTCCTTCATCATAGAAATAGCCAATTCCATCGCTTCAAGAGAACGCCCTTCATCAAATAAATCGATTGCTGCTAGTGTAATCTCTTGCTTTAAATGATCAAAAACAATGAATGTATCATAGAAAAAGATATGGACATCCGGCATTTCTAAATCATCCTGTAAGTATTCGCCTATTTTCTCTGTATAAAATGCTGTTTCGTAACCAAAGAAACCGATTGCTCCCCCGAAGAAGGCAAACGGGTACTGCGCCTTATGAAATGGCATAACTCGCTGTAATTTTACTAATACATTGGCACTCGATTTTTCTGTTTCTCCACCTTTGGAAAAAGAATAACCATTCTTATCTCCAATCAGTTCTGCAATTGGGTTGACGGCAATAAATGAGTAACGCCCACTTTCTTCATGCTTGGCAGACGATTCGAAAAGCATCTTATGCTCCCCTTCAAGTGATTGATAAACGGAAATTGGCGTCATCATATCACCCTGTAATACCTTCATGGCAAACTTTCTAAGCTCAACTGTCATACTCTTTCTCTCCTCTTCTTTGCTCTGCTCTTCTACACCAAAAATGATCAATTATGCTTCGGCGTAATGGACGCTACCGCTTCGTTAGCTTTCGCTTCTATAAACATTGCGTCCGGAATTTGAAACTGTGTAAAACACTAGTCATTCCGCCAAAACATATAAAAAGGCCTTCCCATCACAAAAGGACGGAAAAGCCGTGGTGCCACCTTCATTGGTCTTCATCAATTATGCCCCAGCATAATTATATTCAGCTGACGTTTCAATACTCGCTGAAAGAGTTAAAAGACCCACTCTATACCCTGTAACGTAGGCAGACGCTAATCCATACTTTATTCAGGATTAGAGCTCCGAAGTCCATTCACTATTTATTTGTACTAGTTTCCACCATGCACTAGCTCTCTATAACAAATAATAATAGTTACTACTCTTCATCAAAGCTGATAACATGTATTCATTGTAAAATAAAAAAACTAACAATTCAATTTATTTTTTATTACGAAGCCATTCATCTTCAGCTGGATTTGCTAGTATAATATTTAGTTCTTGAAAGATTTGACGTATAGCAAATAAAATATCTTGTCGCACGTTTAGCATCTCCGCCGTATCATTTGTTGTTACATAGAAACGTACAAGGACGCGATACGAGGTTGGATAAAACTCATCTATAAATACATGAATCATTTCTTTTTCTGTTTGAGCATGCAAATAAATTTCCTTTTGAATGGTACTTAAAGCACTTCGTAGTTTTTCCTCTTCATTTTCAGCAGCTACAAATAAAAATTGCTCACATTTTCGTTTTTCTCGTCTCGATAAATTATAGATTGGTCGATTTACCAAATAAGAGTTAGGTACATAAACTAGACCTTTATCCCCCGTTTGAATTAAAGTACTCCGAAGATTAATATCTTCGATAGTTCCTTCAATTTTTTGGTCCTCCGTTGCTATCCAATCGCCAATTTGAAATGGGTTATCTAATGCGACTGACATCCCACCAAAAACATGTGCTAGTGTATCTCGAATACCAAAAGCAATCGCGACACCAGTTAAGCCAATCCCGGTAAAAAAGCCATTCAAATTAAAATCCCAGAAAGAAGCAATCGTAAACATTGCCAATATCATAATGAGCACTTTTCCTATACGAAGAAAAAAAGGTAACAGAACATTTGGTTCCTCATCGTTATTCAACGGTAGTGGCTGCTTTGTATAATAATTTAAAACATCGTATACGCCTTTGAACGCAAAAAAGACCATAATAGACCATACAAAGTTTTTAGTTGCTACATGTGTAAATAAAAAGATGTCTAATAAAATTGATAAGCTGAGTACAATAACGACAGACATAAAAGCATAGCGAATTGCTTTATTAAATTGTGCGAGTACTGTTCCCTGAAAGTAACGCTGACGATTTCTCAAAAATGTAACAGTACGATTAATAATTTTCTTTATAACAAACTGTTGAAAAAGCCAACCAATTACACAAAGTGCAACGGCAATAATAATTTCCATCCACGTTGGGGTTGAAATATTAGGTAATAACCATTTCAATGAATTCAAATTTCATTCTCCTCTAACTACTATGTATATTCACAGAAAAGGAGCCGATCAACAATGACGATCAGCTCCGTTTTTATTGAATTGCATCATCCGCAAAAAAAGCCTTATTAGCAAACCAAAATTGCTGCTCATTAAAATTATGTTCATGCATAACGATGACCGAAAATTCAGCATGGTACTTACGCTTCATTTCCTCAAGTACAGCCTTTGCTTGCTTCCCAACAAGATGCTGCCCATCAATAGGAGTACCTTCTGTAAAAATAATAATATCTGCTTCTGTACAATGTTGATTTTCTTGGAGCAAGCCCTTTACAAAATGGAGCACAGGCAGTACCTCCGCTTCTCCCTTTGCCCTATAATCAATAAAATCCTTAAAATCGGATAAATTTAAATGCCCGTCTTCAAATCGAAAATGTACATGAACTTGACAGTCATATGGAACGATATATAAATCTCGACGTTCACGATGCGCGCTCATAAATAACGGTAAAATTATGCTTTTACAAAGCTCAGAATATGCCGCCATACCAGTTGTTTGCTCAAGGCAGATAATAATTGGACCTGTTTCTTTTTTATATTCATCAAACGGAACATATAGAATATTTCCTTTTTTTATTGTTTGACGATGAAGCTTTCGACGCCTAGCTATCTGCCACTTTCGCTCATAATACAAGCGCTGCTCTTTTCCATTGGCCAATCGTTCGGCTTGCTCAACAGCTGGTATATTTTCATAAATTTCATGCATGATATCTGCCAATCCAAGTGCAAATGCTGCCATATTTCGCAATGTTTCACTCTTGTAAAAAAAATCTATAAAAAAATGTTGTTCGATGTTACTTAATTCCTCAAGATGTAAGTTTTCATATAGAAAACGAAAAAAGTCACATTGTTCTGACGTGAATTCCAGATCAAATTTCTCTAAGAGTGATTCTACAGCGTCTTTCACAAGCAGCACCTCCTCAGCACAATTTTTCGGATAATGTCTATAGTATAACCAAAATAATTTTTTGACAATACAATAACGCTTGCAATATTTTGACGCTATTTTTAATAAAATGTTGCTGTTACTTAGTATTATTACAATACGGCTTTTCAGCAAGGCGAGGGGTTGATTTACGTTCCGACTAAGCGCTTTCCTGGGGCGCTTCACTCGCTACGCTCGTTCCAGGGTCTTTTTATGTGCGAAAATGAAGCATCAAAAGACATGTGCAAAAGTGGAGTGTTAACAAAGGGTTCGACACTGACTCACAGGAGAATTAGTAGCACGGAATCACCCTATGCCATATTTACAAATCCTTAAGCGTTTGTTTTTCAACACTATGAAAAAACGAGCCTATAATTGGCTCTTATCAGACTGCAAAACAAACGTTACTCCTAATGAATAAAGTTTTATATTTACTCATACTGTCGATTGGAACTGTTGATTTTTCACGGAGAGTGGCATGAGCTTGAGCTGAAAGCCCCACAGGAACGAAGTGACGAGGAGATTGAGGCCAAGCCAGCGGAAAGCGCCAACTCGGAGTGAAAATCAACCTTTGTTTATTGATACACTTTATTCTTATGTCGACAAACTAAAAAGAGCCTATAATTGGCTCTTCTGTTACTAATTATTTAATTCATAATGTTTACCTTTGACTAAATAAAATAAGTGTTCTGCAATATTTGTTGCATGATCAGCTGAGCGCTCTAAATATCGGCAAACAAAGGTTAAATGTGTGATTTGAGAAATATGTGCTGGATTTTCAGCTCCGGCGCGTAGCAATAGCGTGATTGTTGCTCCATATAAATCATCGACGTAATCATCTAGTTCAGCAATTTCCTTGGCATGAACAGTATCTTCTTCTGTAAAAGCTTTAATAATACTTTCTAGCATTTCTACAGTCTTATTACACATCGTTTGCAAATTTGTTGTAGGAAAGATAAGCGGCTCTTTGCCAATACGAATCGTCTCTTTTGCAATATTCACTGCATAGTCCCCTACTCTCTCCATATCAGATGCTGCTTTGATTAGCACCATGAGACGACGTAAATCAGTAGCTACAGGCTGCTGCTTAGCAATCATTAAAATAACACGGTCATTGATTTCTTCTTCAAGACGATTGATGATTAAATCGTCCTCAAGAATCTTCAAAGATGTCTCTAAATCTTGCTTTAATAATGCTTCAAATGCTATTTTAAGAGCGTTGATGCTACTATTGGCTATCTCGATAAATTGTTCTTGGACTTCTTTTAATTCCTGTTCGAAACGTTCACGCACTACCATCTAATCTCCTCCTTAACCGAAACGACCTGAAATATAATCTTCAGTACGTTGATCTGCTGGTGTTTGGAAGATAACGTCTGTTTTATCGTACTCAACGACCTCTCCATTTAGGAAAAATGCTGTTCGATCAGAAATTCGTGCCGCTTGTTGCATATTATGTGTCACGATAATAATTGAATAATCTTTTTTCAGCTCTTGTACAAGTTCCTCAACTTTTAATGTAGAAATCGGATCAAGTGCAGATGTTGGCTCATCCATTAAAATAACATCTGGTTCAATCGCTAAACAACGCGCCATACAAATTCGTTGTTGCTGACCACCTGATAAACCATATGCATTTTGATTTAAGCGATCTTTTACTTCATCCCATATTGCCGCACCGCGTAATGATTTTTCAACGATTTCATCAAGAATTTTTTTGTTTTTTATGCCGTGGATACGTGGGCCATATGCAATATTATCGTAAATTGACTTCGGGAATGGGTTTGGCTTTTGGAATACCATACCTACACGAGTGCGTAATTCCTCAACAGTATAGCTTTTATCTAAAATATTGCGCTCACGATATACTATTTCACCTGATGTTCGAACACTCGGTACAAGCTCTACCATTCTATTTAGAGTTTTTAAATAAGTAGATTTACCACAGCCTGAAGGGCCAATTATAGCTGTTACTTCATTTTCGTAGATGCTTAAATTGATGTCTTTTAAACCATGATGATCACCGTACCATAAATTTAAATTCCGTGTATCATATACTACTTTTTTAGCAACATCAGTCGATGGCTTTATCGCCGTATGAATCGATTTTACAATTGAATTTTCCTCTTTTATTTCCAGTACCATAAGGTCACCTCATTAATAACGTTTTTGGAATTTATTTCGAATAAAGATGGCAATAGAGTTCATCAGTAAAAGCACTGTCATAAGAACTAAAATACCCGCTGCCGCTACATATTGAAATGCCTCTTGCGGACGTTTTGCCCAATCGTAAATTTGCATTGGTAAAGCTGTGAATTGGCTTAACAAACCATTAGGTAAAAACTGTAAAATAACAGGGATTCCAATAACAACAAGCGGTGCTGTTTCACCAATCGCACGAGACATTGCTAATATACTTCCTGTTAAAATTCCAGGAATAGCTGCTGGTAGCACAACATGCAATATCGTTTGCCATTTTGTCGCGCCCATACCGTAAGAAGCTTCGCGCTGTTCATTCGGTACTGCACGAATAGCCTCCTGCGCCGCAACAATAATCACTGGTAAAATTAATAAACTCATTGTTAAACCGGCTGCTAACACACTTTTCCCTAGTCCCAACATTCGAACAAAAATCGTTAACCCAAGTAAACCAAAAACAATGGACGGTACACCTGCTAAGTTGGAAATATTCATACGAATAAAGTCGTTTAGTCTATTTTTCTTTGCATATTCCTCTAAATAGATCGCAGTTCCTACACCTATAATAATCGACACTGGCGCAACAACTGCCATCAGCCAAAGTGAACCAATTAAAGCTGCCTTAATGCCCGCTTTGTCTGCAAAACGCGAAGCAAAATTTGTTAAAAAATCAATTGATAAATAGTCGACACCTTGTGTTACTATACGATAAAGCAAAATAGCTAGTGTCACTAATGCAAAGGTCGTTGCTAAGAAGAAGAAGAACTTCCAAACTTTATTGAATGTAATACGCTTTGTCATTCGTTTCATGACGACCGTGTCATCAATATAGCGCATGCTAGTAAACCTCCCTAAAACGTTTCGAAATATATTGAGCAAGTAAATTCATCACTAAAGTAAAGATAAATAATGTGAATCCTACTGAATAAATCGAATAATAAATTGTCGTACCATAGCCAGCATCACCTGTTGCAACTTGTACTATATACGCAGTCATCGTTTGAATCGAGTCTGTCACATCTAAATCGAATTTAGGTGTAGATCCACCCGCAAGTGATACGATCATCGTTTCACCAATTGCCCGGGAAATAGCGAGGACAACTGAAGCAATAATGCCTGATAATGCAGCTGGTAATACTACTTTTATAGCTACTTCAAACTTTGTTGCTCCAAGAGCTAGCGCTCCTTCACGCATACTGTTCGGGACAGATGACATCGCATCCTCAGAAAGTGACGTTATCATTGGTAGAATCATAATGCCTACAACAATCCCCGGACTAAGTGCATTAAAAAGTTTCAGCCCTGGAATGATTTGCTGTAACATCGGCGTTACAAATGTTAATGCAAAAAAGCCATAAACAATCGTTGGTACACCTGCTAACACCTCTAAAATAGGCTTAACCGTACGTCTTACTTTTTCGCTTGCATATTCACTTAAATAGATTGCAGAAGCAATGCCAAATGGTACTGCTACAACAACTGCAATAAGTGTGACTTTCAATGTTCCAGCTATTAAAGGTAAAACCCCAAATAATGGTTCCTTCCCTGAAAACGGTAGCCACTGTGTACCAAATAGGAAATCCGTAATCGAAACACGTTTAAAGAATTCAAACGTTTCAAAAATAAGGGTGAAAACAATGCCAAATGTCGTCAATATAGAGATAAGTGCCGCAGAAAATAATAGGGCTGGCATTGCTTTTTCCACTATTTTCTTTGTTTTTTTATTGCGCGAATTTGCAATTAATTGCTGCACAGATGATGTCTTGTTTTCTTTTTGAGAAACCATTGGGTGCTCCTTTCAAATAAGAGAGGGAAAGAGCATACATCTCTTTCCCTCTATGCATGTCTACTTATTTTAAGCCTTCTAAAGTTTTTAAAGCCTCACTATATTTATCTTCTGGTAGACTGACATAACCTACTGCTTCTGCCATATCTCCTGCGTGTTCAAGTGTATATCTGATAAAGTCATATGCCGCTTCGCTTTCTTTCATAGCACTATTTTTCACATATACAAATAGTGGTCGTGAAAGCGGTGCGTATTCACCAGATTCAATTGTTTTATTTGTTGGCTCGACGCCATTTACTTTTATAAGCCCTAATTTATCTTTATTTTCTAGGTAATAAGCGTAGCCAAAGAAGCCGATTGCGTTTTTGTCACCCGCTACACCTTGAACTAGCATGTTATCATCCTCTGATAATGTTGCTGATTTTGCTAGATCAGCACCGTCTAAAATCGTTTCATCAAAGTAATCGTACGTTCCTGAATCAGTGCCTGGTGAATAGTACACGATCTTTTCATCTGGCCAAGATGGATCTATATCAGACCATTTTTTAGCTTTACCATCTTCCACCCAGATTTTCTTTAATTGCTCAACAGTTAAATCCTTCGCCCAATCATTTTCAGGATTCACGACAATTGATATGCCATCATATGCTAAAGGAAGCTCTGTAAAAGCAATTCCTGCTTTCTCTAGTTTTGCTTTCTCTTCATCCTTTACATGACGAGATGCATTTGAAAAGTCTGTCTCACCTGCGATGAATTTTTCAAAGCCACCACCAGTACCAGAAACACCTACCGATACTTTGACATTCGGTTGAGTCCCTGCATATTCTTCAACAACTGCTTCAATAATTGGTGCGACTGTTGATGAACCATCCCCAGCTACAGCCCCTTGCAGTTTTTTGTCTGCAGCGTCTTGTCCTGAGCTCGCTGGTGCGTTTGTTTCTGCATTGTTACCATTTTGTGCAGAGTCATTACCACACGCCCCAAGCATTAATGCTGACCCCATTACCGCTGTCATCGTTAAGTACTTCCACTTTTTCATCTCATTTGCCTCCGTCACTAACATTTTTATAGTTATTTGTCTTACAATCTTTACTATAATGACTAAATGTTGAAGTCGTATAAACAGTTCGTAAAAGAGACGTAAAGGAATGTAATGCTTTGTAAATGATTGTAAATATGCATTTACAATTGTAGCTGTTGCCAAGTTAACAATGCGTCCAGATTTTGAATTGTGCCTAGGCCATTTCGATAATGCCCCACGCCATGGCGTTTTTACCGATGCAGGTCAGATAGCCGTTTTCCTTTAATCATCAGATAAACTTGCTTCCTTTTGGAAAGATGCTATAATAAGCAATTGTGTCAGGAAATAATCTAAGAGGAGTTTGACTTTGTGATTAAACATACAAAAGTACAAAATACCGATTACTTTAAAACGTATTTAACACTTATTATGGAACATCGTGAATATACTCTACAGGAAGCTGTTGATTTTATGGTAGAGACTTATTTCTGTAATAATATAGAGCTTTATGGATTAAAGCCGAAACAACAATTTGAATTAGCTATTCAACAATTATCTGTACAATAAGCCTTTTATATAAAAATAAATAAAACACGGTATGAAAATGGTGGTCTTTCATACCGTGTTTTTTTCGCGGGTAGTCAATAATACTCTAAAACTGTAAAAAAACCGCTAGGCATGTAAATGCACTAGCGGTTTCTCTTATTTTTGCTCATCTTCACCAATCTTGTCTTTTGAAATAGCCGGTAAAATTGGTTGTTTTACATTACTATCAGTCACTTTTTCAGTGTTATATTTTGCTTTTAACTCAAAATATTTATCGACAGCACGACGAGCTATCTCATTATTATTTGATAAATGCTGAGTCGTGTAGGTCGTTGCCCATGGAATAACAACTGCGTAGGCAATTTCAGGATTATCAAACGGTGCAAAGCCAACATGTGTTAAGTTAATCGTACTTGTACCATAATAATCACGTAATGGTCCATAATAAACTACCTCTGCTGTCCCCGTTTTCCCCGCTGCTGTATACGGTGCATTTGCAAATTGTCTTTTTGCTGTACCATTTGCGCCCGTATAAACACGTCGTAGCCCTTGTTTTACATAGTTAATTTCATCTGATGAATTCTCAATATGATTTAAAATTGTTGGTCCTATTTCTGTTACTAATTGGCCTAGCGATTGCCCATCTTTTGATGGCTCATGTACCTCTTTCACAACATGTGGCTGAATGCGATAGCCACCATTTGCGATTGTCGAGATATATTGCGCCAATTGTAACGGTGTATACGTATCATACTGCCCAATCGCTAAGTCGAGTGCTTTACCCCCATAGGTTGGACCAGTCGGACCTTGTACCCCATTAAATTCATTTGGTAAATCAATCCCTGTATTTACACCTAACCCGAATTGTGCATAAGAATTACGCATTTTAGGGAATGTATCGTCTTTTAATCGAAGTGGCATCCCATAGCTATATGGTGTTCCATTAATAAGCAAAGCTGTTTTAAACATATAAACGTTAGAAGATTGCTCCAATGCTCTTAAACCATCCATTGTAATATAGCCACTACGGTTAAAAATAGAAGATTTCTTTTTAGTATTCAGTAATTGAATCGGTTCATCCCCAAATATAGTACTTGGCTGAATGACTCCCAATTTATACCCAGTTAGTAATGTTGCTGCTTTAACTGCTGATCCAGACTCATAAGCTGTTGTGAAGGTTCCATAAGAAAAATCGACGACTTCATTTTTCCCTGTTTCAGGATTTTTTTCGATTTTCTTACCAACCATTGATAAAATATCACCTGTATTTGGGTCCATCATTACTAAAAAGGCACGATCAAGTAAACGGGAACCCCCCTGTGATTTTAATTTTAGCAACTCTTCCTCAACAAT
Organism: Lysinibacillus sp. NPDC096382; assembly: GCF_044762845.1. Taxonomy (NCBI): domain Bacteria; kingdom Bacillati; phylum Bacillota; class Bacilli; order Caryophanales; family Bacillaceae; genus Lysinibacillus; species Lysinibacillus sp. NPDC096382. The sequence continues at coordinate 229,620 of NZ_JBIWFC010000003.1, read as the reverse complement.
TTTTTCAGTTGCAGCCGTTAACTCGCTATCTAGTGTTAAGACTAAATCTTTACCAGGCTCGCCTTCATAAGTTGTAATGGTATCGACTACCTGCCCTTTTTTATTCGTAATATTTTTAACAACTGATTTTTGCCCTTGCAGTAAATCTTCATATTGCGCTTCAATATAACTTTCACCAACGCGGTCATTTCGTGAATAATCACGAGCTAAATAATAATTCAGCTTTTCTTTTGGAATCCCTTTTGCTGGTACTGTTGTGCGTCCTAAAATAGCGAGTGAAGATAATTTCAAACGCTTCCAGTCAGTTGTTGTGTTAACGCCCGGTAATTGAGTCAAACGCTCAGAGACACGCGCAAATTCATCGGCAGATACATTTTCACTCTTAATAATTTGCGGTGATAAATTGTATCCTGATGCCATCTCTCGATAGATTGCTAGTACTTCTAAGTCCTTATCTGTCAATTGTAATAATTCTTCGTTTGTAATTCGTTCACGAACAAGTTTATCTATTTGTGCATTGATTTGACTTTCCGTTACATTTTCCTGTGCCCTAATTTTCTTTTTTTCTTTATCTGTTACTTTTGCATAGGCAGCGTCATGATTTTTTATCATCCAAAAATCTTGTTTGTCACGTAATGTAACACGTTTCGTTGGCTGCTCAATCAATTGTGCCAGCTTTTCGGCTATGTCTACCATGTCCTTTGTTTTTGTCGTCGACATTTTTGTATACGTAATAGCGTTTTCTGGTTGGTTATCCACTAAAATACGCCCGTATCGATCATACATTCGTCCCCTTGGCACACTTGTATTGACAGCTACCTCCTCTTTACGCTCTAAATCGCGTACATAATCTTCCCCTTTTACAATTTGCATATAGCCAAGTCTAAAAATTAGCATTGAAAATACGAGAAATATAGCAAAGAAAAGGACATTCATACGAAATGTTAAATTAGAGTGATGTTTTGCTTTAACACTCGTCGCGCGATTTTTTCCCGGTGCTTTGCGCATATGTATTCCCCTCCTCATCTAATTACAATTTAAATACACGATATTTAGTATATCATTCGAAGGTACGACAGGAAAGCATGCACTTGAGAATTAATGATTGAAAACATCATTTATTTGACGGCACCTTAAATTGAAAAGTTTCTATTCCATTATCAATTATTTAAAATATAGTAAAAACATAAACGATACATGTAAGAACGATAATTTTAACTATGTATCTTTAGGTATTAGGTATCTGTATACAGAAGTTTTCATAACCATTTTTCAGTTTACATTCTAAATAAATATTAGCTTTTGTTAACATTGTATGAACAAAAATATCCCCTTTTACCAATCGACAGTTTTGTTAAACTGACACACGTTTACTAAACTTTTATTATCCATTTGGAACCCCTCGCATAGCAAGGGGTTTTCAAAAGATACAAAAAAACCGCTAGGCATGTAAATGCACTAGCGATTTCTCTTATTTTTGCTCATCTTCACCAATTTTGTCTTTTGAAATAGCTGGTAAAATTGGTTGTTTTACATTACTATCAGTCACTTTTTCAGCTTGATATTTTGCTTTTAACTCAAAATATTTGTCTAAAGCATCGCGAGCGATAATGTTATTATTCGGCAAATGCTCACGACCAGTTGTTGCCCATGGAATGACAACAGCATAGGCAATTTCAGGATTTTCATAAGGAGCAAAACCAACATGTGTAAAAGTAAGTGTATCCGTACCATAATACTCTTTTAACGGTCCGAAATACACTACCTCAGCTGTTCCTGTTTTCCCTGCCGCAGTATATGGAGTATTTGCAAATTGAGCTCGCGCAGTACCTTGCGAACCTGTATAAACTAGGCGTAACCCTTTTTTCACATAATCAATTTCTTCTACAGGATTATCGATACGATTTAAAATTGTTGGTCCTATTTCAGTCACTAATTGACCTAACTGTTGCCCATCATTTGATGGCTCACGTACCTCTTTCACAATATGTGGCTGAATACGATAACCGCCATTTGCGATTGTCGAGATATATTGTACCAATTGTAAAGGTGTATACGTATCATACTGTCCAATTGCCAAGTCGAGTGTTTTACCACCCATCGTTGGACCAGATGGCCCCTGTACACCACTAAATTCATTCGGCAAGTCAATACCTGTTTTTACACCTAAGCCAAATTGCGCAAAATTATTACGCATTTTCGGGAATGTATCATCCTTTAAGCGAAGTGGCATCTTATAGCTATACGGTGTTCCATTCATAAGCATAGCAATTTTAAACATATAAACATTTGACGAACGTTCTAGAGCTGTTAAGTCATTCATCGAAATATATCCACTTCGGTTAAAAATTGACGCTTTTGGATTTGTCCCAGCTAATACGATAGGTTCATCTCCCTGATAAGTACCCATTGAAATAACCCCTTGATTATAACCGGTAAGAACAGTTGCTGCCTTAACTGCAGAGCCAGACTCATAAGCTGTTGTAAAGGTACCATACGAATAATCGACGACTTCATTTTTCCCTGTTTCAGGATTTTTCTCAATCTTCATACCAACATTTGCTAAAATATCGCCTGTATTTGGGTCCATCATGACTAAAAAGGCACGATCAAGTAAATATGAACCCCCTCTTGATTTTAAGTTAAGCAATTCGCGCTTGACAATTTTTTCTGTTTCTAATTGTAACTCACTATCAAGTGTAAGTTTTAAATCTTTACCAGGCTCGCCTTCATAAGTCGTAACGGTATCGACTACCTGCCCTTTTCTATTCGTAATATTTTTAACGACTGATTTTTGTCCTTGCAGTAAATCTTCATACTGCGCTTCAATATAACTTTCACCAACACGGTCATTTCGTGAATAATCACGAGCTAAATAATAATTCAGCTTTTCTTTCGGAATTCCTTTTGCTGGTACTGTTGTACGTCCTAAAATAGCAAGTGATGATAATTTCAAACGCTTCCAGTCCGTTGTTGTGTTAACGCCTGGTAGTTCAGTTAAACGCTCAGAGACAAGTGCAAATTCATCGGCAGACACATTTTCACTCTTAATAATTTGCGGTGATAAATTGTAGCCTGATACCATCTCTCGGTAGATTGCTAATACTTCCATGTCCTTGTCTGTCAATTGCAATAATTCTTCGTTTGTGATTCGTTCACGAACAAGTTTATCTATTTGTGCATTGATTTGACTTTCCGTTACATTTTCTTGTGCCCTAATTTTCTTTTTTTCTTTATCTGTTACTTTTGCATAGGCAGCTTTTTTATTTTTTATAATCCAAAAATCTTGTTTGTCACGTAATGTAACACGTTTTGTTGGCTGCTCAATCAATTGTGCCAGCTTTTCGGCTATGTCTACCATGTCCTTTGTTTTTGTCGTCGACATTTTTGTATACGTAATAGCGTTTTCTGGTTGGTTATCCACTAAAATACGCCCGTATCGATCATACATTCGTCCCCTTGGCACACTTGTATTGACAGCTACCTCCTCTTTACGCTCTAAATCGCGTACATAATCTTCCCCTTTTACAATTTGCATATAGCCAAGTCTAAAAATTAGCATTGAAAATACGAGAAATATAGCAAAGAAAAGGACATTCATACGAAATGTTAAATTAGAGTGATGTTTTGCTTTAACACTCGTCGCGCGATTTTTTCCCGGTGCTTTGCGCATATGTATTCCCCTCCTCATCTAATTACAATTTAAATACACGATATTTAGTATACCATTTCGAAGGTAACAGGAAAGCATGCACTTGAGAATTAATGATTGAAAACATCATTTATTTGACGGCACTTTAAGATAAAAAGTTTCTGTTTTTTAACGATTGCTAGAAAAATAGTTTTTTATTGTGGGGTGAGCCACAATTTGAAGCACTCCAAACGTAGCGGCAATCGTTCCCTCCCCTTCGGCGTGTTGGGGCATTCACCTCCATCTTATATTAAAAAAGCAGCAAAAAAGGCTATGCCTCGGTGATTTATCACCTTTGACATAGCCTTTTAATAAAAATTAATTATTTTGCAGCTTGGAATTTAGCTTCTACTACATCCCAGTTTACTACGTTCCAGAATGCACCGATGTAATCTGGACGACGGTTTTGGTAGTTTAAGTAGTAAGCATGCTCCCAAACGTCTAAGCCTAGGACTGGATTTTTACCTTCCATAACTGGAGAGTCTTGGTTTGGAGTAGATGTAACAGCAACTGAGTCACCATCAACGATTAACCAAGCCCAGCCTGAACCGAAGCGAGTAGTAGCAGCTTTTGCAAATTCTTCTTTGAATGCATCGAAAGAACCGAATTTAGCATCGATTGCTTTTGCAACTTCGCCAACTGGAGTTTTTGAACCGCCTGGAGCGATTACTTCCCAGAATAATGAGTGGTTAGCATGTCCGCCACCGTTGTTACGTACAGCAGTTTGTTTGTCAGCTGGAAGAGCATCAATGTTTGCGATAAGATCGTTAATGTCTTTTTCAGCAAATTCAGTGCCTTCTACTGCTGCGTTTAAGTTTGTTACATAAGTATTGTGGTGTTTAGAATGGTGAATTTCCATTGTTTTTGCATCGATATGTGGTTCTAATGCGTCATAAGCGTAAGTTAATTGTGGTAATTTGTAAGCCATTGTTAAGTTCCTCCCTAAAATAAAGAAATAATTAATACATTCTTAGATTATCAAAATTGGTCAAACCATTCAACGAAAAATACTTCAAATTGAAGATTTCAGCCTTTTGACTGAAAAGCCAATACGATTACTATACTACCCTGTTGTTTTAGCAATTATGCCTCGGCATAATTACGGCCGGAATTGGAAAGGAGTGACATCCGCCTCAGGCTTTTAAATTCTTTCAACGGATGTTTTGACACCCGCTGAAAGAATTTAAATAGCTAACTATCGGAGGAAATTATATCGCTATAAAGAACACGACAATCATAACGATTTGAATGACTGCTTTTGCAAGTGTTGATGTTAAGAAGCCAACAAGAGAGCCAACACCGCTTTTCACAGCCTCTCCAAATGTACGACGCTCAACGATTAATTCTGCAATCACAGCTCCTAAAAATGGACCGATTAGTATACCTACAACCGGAATGACGAACGGACCAATTAATAAACCAATGGTACTCCCCCACATACCAGCATTTGAACCACCAAATTTTTTAATACCAAAGGCATTGGCTACAGAATCAGCAACAAATAAAATGACAACAAATAGTATTTCAGTCGCCCAGAACAACCAGCTTAGCTCCGCAAATGAAAAAAATAATCCGTATACTAAAAAACCACCGATTAAAAAAATCACACCTGGAATGATCGGGTATACCAATCCAACAAATGAAATGATAAAGCAGGCAATCACTAAGATCCAGCCAACAACTTCCATGAAAATTCTCTCCTTTTATCGTGCATTGCCTACTTTACGGATTTACAAAGCTATTGGTTTCAGTTATTTTCGTTTGTATCGTAAGTGCAACGTCAGCTACAAATCTTTCCTGTAGCGAAAGCAAAGCGTCAGCTACAATAACGCCAAGGCGCAATTGATTTAATGTCTAATTCCTAAAATAGAGTCAGCTATATTTACAGCATGGTCTCCTATACGTTCTAAATTGCTAATGATATCCGTATAGACGATTCCCGCCGCTCCATTACATTCGTACGTATTTAAGCGCGCAATATGCTTTTGTCTTAGTTTATCTTCCATATCATCTATCAAGCTTTCGAGCTCCGTAACTTCCTGCGCCAAACTCAAACTGGCTGTATCCAGAGCCGCTATGCTCTTTCGTACAGCTTCAATCGCCAAGCTAAACATGCCTATTAAATCTTGTCGTGCTGATTTACTTAAATTTACCTCATGATGATCTTTATATTGTAAAAGCTCTAAAATATTTTCAAAATGATCGCCAATACGTTCGATGTCTCGTACATTTGTTAGCAGTGTATGGTGTCTTACTGAGTCTGCTCGAGAAAGTGGTTGCTTAGACACCATCACTAAATAATTCGTGATTTCCTTGTCTAAATGATTGAGCGCTACTTCTAATTGTAAAACTGTAGGAATATGAGCAGTTTCACCCGTTTTCATATATAAAAATGTTTCTTCTAAACCATGCAGTGCATGCTCCCCCATACGTAACACTTCCTCCTTCGCTTGCCCGAGTGCAATCGCCGGAGAGGAATCAATGAATGATGGATCTAAATGCTTCGTTGTCACATCAATATTTCCATCATGCCCAGGAACTAGCTTCGTGACAAGTGCAGCCAACCCTCCGATAAATGGTAGCTGAATCATCATATTAATTATGTTAAATGAGCCATGCGCAAGCGCTATTTGCATTTTCGCATCTAAATGGAATAGCCCACTAATCCACTGAACGAAATGCATAAACGGTGTAAAGAACACCATGAAAATGATCGTTCCTATAATATTAAATAGTACATGTGCCGCCGCTGCACGCTTAGCATATATAGAAGCACCCAGTGAAGCTAATACTGCTGTAATGGTCGTGCCTATATTCTCACCGAATAAAATAGGTAAAGCACTATCTAAGCCAATCAAGTGCTCAGCATATAAGCCCTGTAGCACACCGACAGTTGCTGTTGAGCTTTGGACAAGCAATGTAAAAACTGCCCCTAGAAAAATCCCTACAATGGGCAGATTCTTGAGATGAAGAGTTAATGATGCTAGGTCCGCTAATTGATGGAGTGATTGCATGCTTGCACTCATTAACTCTAATCCTAAAAATAATCCCCCGAATCCAAACAATATTTGCCCGATATACTGATACGTCGCTTTCTTAAAGAAAAATAACAACCCTGCACCTAGCGCCAATAACGGATAAAAATATATGCCGATATTAATACCAATAATAAATGCGGTTATGGTCGTTCCAATATTTGCCCCCATAATGACACCGATTGCTTGACGTAATGTTAAAAAACCTGCACTCACTAGCCCAACCGTAATCACCGTCGTTGCAGAGCTCGACTGGATACAAATCGTCACAATTATGCCCACTAACACACCCATTAAAGGATTTGTTGTAAAACGATTCAACCATTCACGCAGTCGATCATCTGCTGATTTTTGAAGCCCATCCCCCATGAATTTAATGGAAAATAAAAAGACTCCTAAACCGCCTAAAAATTGAAACAGTATGCTTTGCCAATCTATTGTCAATTGTATTCGCTCCAATTCCTACATCTCTACTTCCCTATTCCTAATCTTTAAATGATAGTTTAGAAAAAGTAAAGAAAACCTTTAACTTCTTTACACAATATTAACATTTCATCATCGTATTCTCAGTTATTATTACTTATTTCATATCTTGTCAAAGTTGAACATGGTAGAATAGCGATTGGAGGAGATACGCTTATGAAACACTCACAACTATTTATCGATAGCTTAATTCATCCAAAAAAACTTGCTGCCTATCGTTTATTACCTATCGGAAAAGTCATTCAATATACTTTTCTTCTAATTACTGTTGTTACAGTTTTCTCTTTTGGTCGTTTTACGGCCGGAATGTCTGTTGATACATTTGATATGAATAGTTTAAATGGTATTACTGAATACATAGAAGGTGTTAAATGGGTATTGTATCCCGTGACATTCATTATGCTTTTTGTTTTTACAACGATGCTTATTTTTGCACAAATTGCTCTCTATGCCTTAGCAGGTCTCCTGATATTAAAAGTCATGAAACGTCGCGGTGAATACCGTCACATTTGGCGTACTACGACATTTGCCATGACTTGGGCAATTCTAATAAGTATGCTAGCAGATTATCTATCGATTAACAGTACAATTATCTCTGTTTTTTCTTTATTTTTAACTGTAACTCTACTAATCGTAGCCATCACAAAATATCCAAAACAACCAAACATAAAATAATATGCATGAATTCCCTCTCTTCTAAATATAGTGTAGAAAAGGAGGGGATTTTTTGCGTGCTTTTGTGTTAACAGCTATCATTATTATTTTTGCTTTTGTTGTGAAAGTAGATTTAACAGAAGGTTCATTACACCTTGCTGCCATTTATCCGAAAGATACTGAAAAAGCCCTTTGTGAGAAGCAGCGAGAGCCAAATTATATTACTGTACAGACTATTCAAGGCGATTCCATTCACAGTTTATTTGCACTTCATCCCGCCAAAGTACCAATGACCTTCCCTGAACGCTTACAACTATTTTATGAATTAAATCCACACTTACAATTACAGGCTCTTATTCCTGGTGAAAATATTAAGCTTCCTCTGTCATTTGAATTTGAAAACAAATGCGGAAAATGAAAAGTTAACGTTTCTTCCTTGTCCTTATTTTCTTACACTGCTAAAATAAATGTCAGTGACGGTCGAAAGTATGGCCCGAAAAGGAGAGAAAGTTAATGAGTGAAATTTGTCACCGTACAAATACACGTCCCGTGCGTGTCGGTAATTTAACAATAGGTGGTAGTAATGAATTATTCATTCAAAGTATGTGTACAACAAAAACACATGATGTCGAAGCAACAGTAGCAGAAATTCTTCGTCTTGAGGAAGCAGGCTGTCAAATCGTTCGCGTCGCAGTACCAGATGAACGTGCAGCTGATGCGATAGCAGATATTAAAAAACGTATCAATATTCCATTAGTAGCTGATATTCACTTTGACTATAAATTAGCATTAAAAGCAATTGAAAATGGTATCGATAAAGTTCGTATTAACCCAGGTAATATTGGGCGTAAGGAAAAAGTAGAAGCTGTTGTTAATGCAGCTAAGTCTAAAGGTATTCCAATCCGTATCGGGGTAAACGCTGGTTCATTAGAGCGTCATATTTTAGAAAAATATGGTTACCCTACTGCGGACGGTATGGTAGAATCTGCCCTTCACCATATTAAAATTTTGGAAGACTTGGACTTCCACGATATTATCGTATCAATGAAGGCATCAGACGTAAATCTAGCGATTGAGGCCTATGAGAAAGCGGCTAAAGCCTTTGATTATCCTCTGCATTTAGGAATTACTGAATCAGGTACATTATTTGCGGGTACGGTAAAATCAGCAGCTGGCCTTGGCGCAATCCTATCAAAAGGTATTGGTAATACGTTACGTATTTCACTATCTGCAGACCCTGTCGAAGAAGTTAAAGTAGCACGCGAGCTATTAAAATCATTCGGTCTTGCTTCTAATATGGCAACACTTATTTCTTGCCCAACTTGTGGTCGTATCGAAATTGATTTAATTTCAATTGCCAATGAAGTAGAAGAATATATTTCTAAACTTAATGTACCATTAAAAGTAGCTGTTCTTGGTTGTGCGGTAAACGGTCCTGGTGAAGCACGTGAAGCCGATATCGGTATTGCTGGTGCTCGTGGTGAAGGTTTACTATTTATGAAGGGCAAAACTGTTCGTAAAGTGCCTGAAGAAACAATGGTAGAAGAGTTGAAAAAAGAAATCGATAAATTAGCAGCTGAAATGGTAGAAAAACGCGCTGCTGAAGAAGCAGAAAAAGCGAACGCCTAAGGAGGTGCTAGTATGAAAAAGCCTCGCTTTGGTATTGATATCGATGGAACAGTAACATGTCCTAGTACGCTCATTCCACATATCAATAAACAATACAATCTAAATATTACACTCGACGATGTGTGCGAATATGATTTTTTATCAGCATTTCCTCACCCTGTTGATCGTGTAGCATTTAATACATGGTTTAAAGAAAATGAACCATTTATGTATGAAGTTTCGGAAGCAGCTAAAGATGCGAAAGATATTTTAAATACGTGGAAAGAAAACTACGAACTTTATTACATCTCTGCTCGTGGTGAGAATGTATCAGATGTTACGGTAAATTGGTTTAAATCACGATCTATTCCGTATGATCATATCGAGCTCATCGGTAGTCACGATAAAATTTCCGTAGCAAAAAAACATGGTGTTGATGCATTTTTTGAAGATAAGCATGATAATGCGGTTATGCTTGCAGAGGAATTAAAAATACCGGTTGTATTATTTGATACTCCGTATAATCGTCTTGCTGTTCCAGACAATGTCGTACGTGTTTATAACTGGCAAGAAGCCAACCATTTTATCACAAATTATTTTAAATAAACAAATGGAGTCGTGTTCATGTATTGAACACGACTCTTCTTCTTTTATACATCCAGTATCCCTCGTAACCAACGCTCCACAAAATTTTCAAAGGTAATGCCATAATTTTCATAAACAGCATGGTAAACAAAATAAGTCCCTAATCGCTCAAGTAATTCATCATTAATCTTCATCACAAACCGCTCCCTTCCCTTAGTTTTTCACTGAATTTTCAGATACTTGAACTTCCAATTTCTCGAATATTCTAACGGATTTCGCATAGTTGCAAAACCGTCACAATCTGCCGCCTCCATGCCCTTTCTTCATGGTTTTCTTTTCGTTAATATAGTAGTATCAACTTACAAAACTGGAGGGACTACTTGTGAGATGGATGACAAAGGTAGCTTGTATAACATGTCTTTGCGCGTTGCTCACTGGCTGTGGTAATCGATTATCAGAAATTAAAGACGCGGTTTCAGGCATAAATTCAGCAGCAGAAACTGCAGCCAGTGCAGTTAGTCGTGATGTACATGCTGTACGAGCAATTGCCATTAACTATAAAGATACATCTTTTACGGTTAATGACCTATTTAAAACTATTTTACGTGACGTACGCTGGGATTATGACGCCGAAAAAAGTGAGCTTCATGTGAGAGGCACTTGGAAAGCACCACTATTTTCTGAGCAACCGTGGGATGATACGAAGAAAAAACAACTAGCAGAAACAGGTGTAGTAAAGGTTATATGCACTATTAACAACAATAAAATTGATAGCGCTCTCACAAATGTAACACTTATTTTTAATGACGAAACGATTCTAGAAATGACTGGCGAAGATGCTCTTCATCACCTATATGATACATATTTACAAAATTAAGCTCCGTAGCTTTTAAACAAGGCTGTTTCCTCAAAGATTGTTTTTAAAAAAGGCAGATTTAATCTACAAAACGTCTAGATTAAATTCTGTCTTTTTGTTCTAATATATCGCGAATCGAAAATTTAACTAAAGCTCCCCGTTTGTTTAATTGTTAGTGTTATTGTCTAGTTGCAGCTTTTTCTAGACTGTTATTCTGTGATGCTAGGTGAGGATATGTATTTTTTCTAAATAATACTTCACGATAGCTAAATATTCTCTGGAGTAGTACTTAATACGAAATTCTGATGGTGTTGCAGCTGGTAAGCCGGTAACGTTAAGTCCTAAATCTTCAGCAATGGATTCGGCTCGATATAGATGGAATCGGTTTGTAACAACTACAACTGTGGAATCTTTGTCTATGTAATCCATTGAATACTGAAAATTTTCAAGAGTGCGAGTAGAATTGGATTCGGTGATGATTCGTTGTTCATCAATACCTAATTGCATTAATGATTCTTTGATTACAGAAGCTTCAGACACAATTTCGTCCTGCCCCTGACCACCAGAAGCGATTGCAATTGTATGTTCGTTTTCTTTTAAGTATGCAGCTGCAGTCGTAATGCGCTCGAACAGCAGACTAGACGGTTGATCCCCCGATAATCGTGTACCTAAAATAATGAGGTAATCTGCATTTTCTATCGCAGTATTTTTGCCTTGAGACACGATAAGTAAGTGTAGGCAAAGAAAAAAAACAAGGACTACCGCGAGCAATATAGTGATGAGCTTGAATACTTTCTTCATAATAACCTCCATATTCACTGTAACGATTGACATTATTTAAATTATCGGTAGCAAATTTTAATATATGAGCTTGTTTTTTTATTCTTTGCTAAAAGATCGTTGCTATTACTACATATCTTTTCTTAAATAGTCTGTGGAATAAATATTAAACGACTGTTAATAAGCTCATAATAAAAAATTGTATTGTTGATATCCAAAATATAAATATAACATCTGCGCCTAAAATAATCTCGCCCGGTGGCAGTTCTTTAGATGGCGAAGGAAATAAAATTATATAAGGTACAATGACAAAAGAAGAATAAGAGGGTGCAAAAGAATCGAATCATTTAAAAACACTTGAGCAAAGAATAACAATGTATGCGATAGATACTATTGCATACATTGTTATTCTTTTCATACTCTACGATTAAATTCATACAACACATTATCCTCCCCTTTTAATCTTAATAATCCAATCTATAGTAAGACGAACGGAATGGTGTGATGTTCCAATTTTTCTTCACCTAACCTGCAAGTGAAAAAAATAATCTTTGAGAAAACAATCTTAAACAAATAAAGAATTACGGCTGGGTGCTTGCAAGGGGGAAGTCCGACGAACCCCAAGGAGTCGCACAGCCTCACTCCAACCACTTTTAGTTTATAGCGAAAACGAAACTTCAGAATTTTTTGTGCGAAAGAGCAGCGGCAGTAGATGTACAAGCGCATCTCTGTTATAAGTCTATTCGGTGTTCTTCAGCAAATAAGTCCGAAAAAAATCTTACAATTTTGAAATATCGGACTCTCCTAATTGAAACTTTCAAAACCAACAAGTTATAATCAAAGTATCACGTGATGGTTTGGAGGTGTTTCCATTGGGACAGAGAGATTAAAAATTGGCGAGCTTGCAGAAAAAACAGGCATTACAAAAAGAACAATCGATTATTATACAAACATCGGCTTATTAGAAGCAGAACGTTCTGCATCCAATTATCGCTACTATGCTTCTGCAATGATCGAAAGACTTCATTATATCGAGCAACGCAAACAGCAAGGTCTTTCACTCATTGATATCCAACATGAACTAAACATCACTCCACATGAAGAAATTGATGTACAAATGCTACGTGTAAAAATGCAAGACCTAGAGCAGGATGTAACTTCTTTACTTGAACAAATAAACAAACAAGACAACAAAAATATTGAAAAAATAAAAAAAAATGTTTCTCCCGAAAGCATTGCACTCATGCAATCTTTACTTTTACTTATTCATAATTAGGAGGTGACGTTCTGTTCATACAGAACGACTATTTGGAGACCATACTCAACTTATCAATTTTTACAATTTTATTAGCTTTAACTGGCTTTTTCGTAGCAACGGAGTTTGCTATTGTAAAAGTACGTTCATCAAGGCTTGACCAATTAATTGCGGAGGGCAATAAAAGGGCCGTATCTGCAAAGTATGTTGTCAATCATTTAGACGAGTACTTATCTGCCTGTCAACTTGGTATTACTGTAACAGCGCTTGGTATCGGGATGGTCGGAGAAAAAACATTTGAATTTATGCTCCACCCTCTATTTAACTTGATAGGCATTTCAGATAAGTATATGACGATTTTTACAATTGGTAGTGCTTTTGCCATCGCAACATTTTTACATGTTGTCGTCGGGGAGTTGGCACCAAAAACTGCTGCGATTCAGAAGGCTGAAACGATTACACTCCATTTTGCCAAACCTATTATGTTGTTTTATAAAGTGATGTATCCATTTATCTGGTTTTTGAACGGCTCAGCTCGAGTATTAATTGGCCTATTTGGTATGAAGCCTGCTTCAGAGCATGAGTTATCACATTCTGAGGAAGAATTACGATTACTGCTATCTGAAAGCTTTGAAAGTGGTGAAATCAATAAAACAGAGCTAAAGTTTGTGAATAATGTCTTTGAATTTGATGAACGTATTGCTCGTGAAATTATGGTTCCTCGAACAGAGATTGTTGGCATTGAAAAAAATGAATCTTTTACAAATATGATTCATTTTATCGCCGCTGAAAATTATACTCGTTATCCTGTTTATGATGGTGATCGTGATAATATTTTAGGCTTTATCAACGTTAAGGAATTGTTTACACACTGTTTGCTTGAGCAACTTACAGACGATTCATTAATCCTTGAAGATTTCATTAATCCTGTTATACGAGTAATTGAAACGATTCCTATTCAAGCATTACTTATGCGTATGCAAAAAGAGCGAATTCATATGGCTATTTTAATGGATGAATACGGCGGGACATCAGGGCTTGTAACAGTCGAGGATATTTTAGAAGAAATAGTAGGTGAGATTCGCGATGAGTTTGATGATGATGAAATTGCAGAAATCCGAAAAGTAAGTGACAATCACTATATTTTAAACGCAAAAATTCTCATTGAAGATGTTGAAAAACTATTAAATGTAACACTTGAAGCAGATGAAGTCGAAACATTGGGCGGTTGGTTTTTAACAGTAAATAATGGCATTAAAGCAACTAAAAATATTGAGTTGGCCCCTTATATATTTAGTATTTATGAGCAGCAAGGCCATCGTATTCATTACATCGAAGTTCGTCCCCTTCGCAATATTGTGCCTACTGTATTAGAGGCGTATTCTGACTGATATGGTTTTCTTAATAGTTTATAACAATTTTAACTCCATAGTATCATTCAAATGGGACTATTCTAGTTTTTCCAAATACTTTTTTCTTATTCCATTATTAGGCATATCCATATATAATAAATATATGGATATGATTCTATTTTCAGGGGGCAAAACATATGAAATTGTTTAAACTATATCATTCGGACGGTATTCATATCATTACCGACGTCAAAAAACACAAAACTAACATTGAATTAAAAACAATTACAGGCGAAGTATTATATATTATCGTAGTAACAGATGAAAACTACACAGTATACGATGATCGTTTTGCTGGTGCTTCAAAGCAATTAAATTCTGTTGAGGCATTTGATATTGACGGAAACTTCCGTAGCCTAGATTTTGATAATATGCGTTTACTCTTCAAAGAGGCATTTACGAAGCTATTACAAGAGATTTCAGAATGTGTCAATGAAAATGATAAGCTAGTAGATATTGATACACTACGTCATAAAGTAAGCGCTCAAATTAAAGGTATCCATTTCCGCGTTATTTCTGACACGAAAAAATACGAGATTTAAATATTTAACAGACTGTCCAATCAATAGAATGCGGATAGTCTGTTTTTTACTGTTTTTTACGTTTCAAATATTCAGCACTTTCCCCGATATTTAACCATAGTCACCCTCGAAACAAAAAACATCTCATACCACTTTCATGTATAATAGTATTTAATTATCTGAAAGAAAGGGTGTTTGGATGAATCGTGAACAATTAATCACACTTATTTCGGAAAAACTGAAATTAATCCGTACCGAAAAAGACTTAACACAGGATCAGATGAGTGATTTACTAGGACTCTCTAAAAAAACACTTGTTCAAATTGAAAAAGGTCGTATTCATACTGGCTGGACTACAACGGTTGCAGTTTGTGCATTATGCCGAGAAAGCTCAATTTTACAGCATGAGCTTGGCGGGGACCCACTTGAGGTTGTCGACTTAATTGCTAATAACGGAACATTATATCCTAAGGAAAAGACGATGGGTGGATACATATGGTGGAAAAATCTTAGCGAGTACAAAGGTTATCGTCTACAACAAAACGTCATTAGTCAGCATTTTCGAATTTTAGATACAAACAACTATCGACTACTATCAACATTCGACGAGTCAATAGCTAAGCAATCATGGGAAAATTTTCAAGAATAATTATTGTACTGTATTCGCACATAACGTAGAAGCATTACATCCAAATACCTCTACGTTATGGGCAGAAGTACTAGGATCGGAAAGAACCTTTGTAAATGCTGCACAATACTGCCAGTGATGGCGCTCTTTTTCTTCATTATTAATCTCCTGTTTTGTTGTACTACTTTCTTGCATTCTCACTCTCTCCTCTCCTAGTTCTAGCTCCTATATAATGAAGATATGAAAAGAACATCACTATATATAATAGCAAATTCTCTCTCTTCGTTATTCCAACACCTAGACGAATGAATACAGAAATGAAATCACTTCGTCATATGATAAAGTATAACTAGAAACCGATAGTATGGCGTAATAACATTACAACCAAACTTTTGGTTAAAAGTTTCATTAGTCGAAATTTCTAACACTATTCTCTATACTTAATAATAACTTCTCTAATACTGGAAAGGATGCTCTTTTATGGATCGAATACTAGCAATTAGTGATATACATGGGGAATTAGAACTTTTTGAAGAATTATTATTAAAAGCTAATTATGATACTGTGCAAGATCAGTTATTTTTACTTGGTGATTATATTGATCGTGGGCCTGCATCTTGTGGCGTTCTAAACTTAGTCGGAGAATTGCAGGCAAAAGGTGCACGTGTTCTATTAGGAAATCATGAAGCCATTATGCTAAAAGCCTGTCGCTCTGGCGATCCTAAGCCGTGGAATCATTGGGTGGAACTTTGCGGTGGCGAGGCAACTCTTGCAAGCTATGGTTATCAGTTAGAAGATTTTAAGGAAGTCATTGAAAATGAGACATTACCTAGCTTTATTCAGTCTTTACCAAAGCTCGAAGAACATTTACAGCTTATCGCAACCTTTGATACTTATATCGAATTAGAGGATGCCATTTTTGTACATGGCGGTGTAGTTCCTGGCATAGCTTTGGCAGAAACAGATCCCTTGCAATTTTTATGGATTCGTGAAGAATTTCATGTAGGTTATCAAGGCGAGAAAACTGTAATCTTTGGCCATACACCTACCTATAGACTTCACCATAATCCAACAGATTACAGTGTCTATTTTGGCGAAAATAATATCATCGGTATAGATGGTGGAGCTGTTTTTGGAGGTCAGTTACACGCATTAGAATGGCCAAGTCATCAAATAATATCGGTGGAAAAGGAAAAGCCAACAAGTGTAGAATAACCTGTTGGCTTTTCGTGCTAAAATGAAGATAAAAGTTTTAATACAATTTAAAAATAACACCTACTAAAGAGTACACAATAACTGTTGTAAATAAAATTGTCATGTGGATAAGTGAGAAAACAAACATTTTTGTCGCCCACTTTATTTGATCTTTATTACTATGATATCCGTAAATACTCATCACAAGCCATGCAATGCTTAACAATAGAGCAACAAGCATAATACCAACACTTAAAGTGCCAAATAAAAAGCTTGATAATATCAATAAGATTAAATAAAAGTTCGATTGATAGTAAGTACGACGCATTCCTTTCACAACCGGAAGCATTGGAACACCGGCTGCTTCGTAATCAGCATGCTTACGAATGGCAATGGCATAGAAATGAGGCATCTGCCAAATAACCATAACTAAAAATAGGCCAAGTATCGCAGGATGTGTAATCTCAGAAGAAACAGCTGCCCAACCAATTAAAGCTGGAACCGCCCCTCCTATACTCCCTATTTCCGTATTATAAATCGTGCGACGTTTTGTCCACATTGTATAAGGTACTACATATAAAAATACACCTAAGAGACCAAATCCTGCAGCTAATGGAGAAGCAAGTGCCAACACAGCTGCCCCGAGAATAAGCATAGCAAAAGCTAAAGTTAACGCTGTTTTACCTGACATTTCACCAGTAACAGTTGGTCGACTTTTCGTACGAGGCATTATAGCATCAATGTCTCGGTCATACACATTATTAAATGCTCCAGCAGCACCAATAACAAGCGCTGAGCCAATCGTTGCGAAAATAATTTCAGGTATATTCTCTACAAAAGTCATTTTATTTTTGTACATACCTAGCGTTAAACCAGCCCACATAGGAATTAAATTGGATTTAATGATTCCTGTTTTTACTGTCTGCGCTAAAATAGAAGGGCGCGAGGACTTCTTGGAAGATTGTAGTTTATGCTCCGTTTTTAGATTTTGTTCCATTCATCTTAATTCCTTTTCTCTCTTAATTTCTACACGCTTTACCATTAGAAAGCGACAAATTTTGCATGCGGTTAATTATGCGTCGGCATAATTGCTTCCGGAATCTGCTTTTGCACTTGCACTAAGAACTCCTTGCCGATTCCTTGACATCCATTCAGCGGATTTTGGCACTTACACCCGCATTCATCACCATCTATAGAGATGGTTGACTTCTATAGCTCGCTACAAAAAATTGTAACTGCCGATGCACTTTAGTTACAAAAACATTCGCTGAAATAAGTTAGACATATCAAATTATTATTCTACCCCTTTTAGATAGAGTCTGTCTCAATGTTCACATAAAGTACATGATTTTCTTACTCTTTATATTCTACCTAATGAAAATAGAGATACACGTTCATTCACAACATCTTCTATGATACCACCGACTGACGTGAATTTGAACCTAATTGGCTTGATTCTTTGCATATTACTATTCAAGTAAAACAATCTACTCTATACTAAGGTGTATGCTTTTAACTATACGAAGGAGTGTCTATCACGTGAAATACGGATTTATCGGCCTTGGAAATATGACAACGGCCATTATTAAAGGAATGTGTACAAGCGGAAATTTTAATCCTACTTTTATTTATGGCTATAATCGTACCGAAGCAAAAACAACAAAATTAACAACCTCTTACGGTATTCAAGCCGCAAGCTCTATTGAAGATATTATGTCGAATTGTGACGTCATTATCCTCGGCGTCAAACCCCAAATGTTACCAGATGTTTTACCAGAGGTGAAAAAGCATTTACAAGACAACCATGTCATTGTTTCCATTGCTGCAGGTAAAAATATTTCATATTTTCAGGGTTATCTATCTGAAGTTACCCCCATTATTCGTGTAATGCCAAACATTAATGCGCTTATCGGTGCCTCTACAAGCTGCTTTACAGCAAGTGAACCAGTATCAGATATGCAGCTACAGTATGTCGTTTCACTGTTTGAAACAGTTGGTACAATAATCGAGGTCCCTGAACACCTATTTTCTATATTTACAACAATCGGTGGAGCTTCACCAGCATTCACCTATATGTATATTGACGCGTTAGCACGTGCTGCTGTTCGTGAAGGAATGCCAAAAAGCATGGCTCTTGATATTGCAGCAAATGCAGTACTCGGCAGTGCAAAAATGATAATCCAATCTCAGGAACATCCTTGGGCACTTGTAGATCAGGTATGCTCACCGGGAGGAACAACTATTCAAGGTGTATCCTCATTACAAAGCAATCATTTTGAAACAACGATTCACGATGCAGTCGCTGCAGTGACTAACAAAGATCGAAACTTATCAAAATAGAGCTTGCTTGATCTACTAAAAAATAAAACGAAACCGAGACATCATTCGTGTCTCGGCTTTTCATTTCATTGAATATTATCTTGTAATTCCTGTGCTAAAAATGCAATTAGGTCACGTAGATTTTCTGGTGTAACACCGTGACCGTCTGCATACTGCTTAAATGTCACAGTAGCTCCAAATTGCTCAAATAGTTCTTTACTTTCAGCGCCCCATTGCGATGGGATGACATAATCATAATCCCCATGAGAAATAAATGCATGTAAGTGATTGATTGGGCGAATTGCATATTCCTCTGTCACGAATTTCGGCGTGTAGCCACTTAATGCTACTATTCCTGTAATTAAATTACCCATTGCAAAAGCAAGTGACTGTGCCAAAACTGCTCCTTGACTGAATCCAAGCATGTACACTTTATGTGGATCAATTTGATATTCATCAATTGCCTCTAACACAAATCGTTGTAGAGCCACTAATACTTTATCGAAAATTTCACGGTCTGGTTTACCGATGTCTTGGATTGTGAAAAAAGCATAGCCAGGCTTTTGCGTAATAGGTCCTCGTAAACTAAAGATATGACATTGCTCTTTAAAGTCCTGCACTAATTGTGGTAAATCATCTTCATTGCTTCCCATTCCATGCAATAAAAAAATCGCTGGATATTTTCTATTTGGATCCATATTCGTTGGTTGTGTATGTTTAAATGTAAATGGTGTATTCATAAAAAAATTCCTTTCAGGTGAACTTGTGTCACCTTATTATACTGCAAAAAATAGCTAGACAAAACAGGATTGCTTCGTTATCATAAATAGTTTTTGGGACGTACGAGCAGACACTTGGAACACAATGTTTTTATGTACGAAATCGTAATAATAGAACGTATACTTTTAGCCTTTATTCTTCTATCGGTTCGCTCAAGGTACTACGATCGACCTATATACATGACAACTATTATCTCAACTTTTGTAATGAGCCAAATTACAGTAATTTTGTCTTATTTATAATCCCGTCAGTGTGATAAGCAATATAGCCGTTAATTATACGAATCGTTTCTTGTGGATCTGCGTTAAATAGCACTTTTGATTGCTCTGGAGTTGAGACAAGTACCGTTAATAAATCTACGCGCATTGAATGTCCAGCAGAGCTATAAGCATAATCGTAAACAATATCTTCCTCTGTCACATTGTCTGTCATATACTGCTTATGAAATAATTCTTTAGCGGCATCCATTTGTTCTGCAACTTGCTGACGAATTCGCATTTGATGCATCAATAGTTCTTCTTCAAGTATAGTGGTCTTTAACCACTCTTTCTTTTCGAGCATCTTCAAAAACTCTTTTTCCCAAATTTGCTCATTTTCAGTAAAATACAGCATATTCATCATTAACATATCCCAAAAATCAATTTGAGACTGTGCTGATTTACGCTGCATCTCTATTACTTCTTTAAAGTGCTCCTCAACCTTCGTAATATTCATATTGCGCACTAAATGATTACATACATTTTCAATAAATTTATTTGCCACTTCTTGTGCCATGAAAAAACCCGTCCTTTATATCTACAAATCATTTCCTCACTATCATACCATGATTGTAGAATAGAAATAAACGGGTAGCGTTTAGGTCTGCCATGTAGCTCTCATACTTTTACAAGCTAACCAAAAAAACATCCTCGTCAAAAGATGAAACAAGGATGTTGTATGAACATTTTAGACTTCAGATGTAGTAATTGAATCTAAAATAGACTTTGCATTTTTGTGAAGCGTTTGATAGTTCTCCTGTAATATATGTGGAGGTACAGGTTTGCTGAATAAGAAGCCCTGTACAGTATCACATTTACTGTCTATTAGATATGTTAGCTGTTCTATCTCTTCTATTCCTTCTGCAACTACTTTTAACTGTAGATGCTTTGCCATAGAGAGAATCATGTCCACTAATGCTTTATCTGTAGAGTTCGAATGTATTTTCTGAACGAAAGATCGATCAATTTTTAAACAATCTATAGGAAAATCCTTCAAATAAGATAATGACGAATAGCCTGTCCCAAAATCATCTACTGCGATCGTAACACCAAGCGCCCTCAATTTTTGTAAAATCGTCGTCATATGATCAATATTGATGGTCATACTCTCTGTTATCTCTAGCTGCAAATATTTCGGCTCTAATTGTGTTTTCTCAAGAACATGATGAATTATTTCAACTAAATTTTGCTGAAAAAGTTGACCTAATGACAGATTGACCGCTACTTTAATCGGTGGCAATCCCGCTGCTTCCCATTTCTTTACTTGTTGACAGGCCGTTTCTAGTACCCATTGTCCGATAGGAATAATTAATCCCGATTCCTCAGCAATAGGGATGAAGACTCCCGGCGAAATCCACCCCTTCTTTGGATGCTGCCATCTGACTAAAGCCTCTACTGACTTAATTTGGCCCGTATGTAAATCTAGTTGCGGTTGATATTCTAAAAAAAGCTCTTGCTTCGCTAATGCATCATGTAAATCATTTTCTAATAAAAGTTGTTCCGTCGTCTCTTTAGATATTGAGGACTCATAAAACCGTAGACGAGTTGGAGATTTCTGCGCTTCATGCATAGCATAGAGTGCAAATCTAATAAGTTCCTCTTCCCTATAAGAATCTGTTGGAAATAAAGCAATACCAATATTTAATTGACTATTGAGAGAAAAATGTTGTATTTGGAATGATTCTTCCATGACAAATTGAAGCTGCTGACTAAGCTGCGTCAATTGATGGGTATTATTCACCTCATCAATATAAACGACAAAATAATCTTCTCTCAGCAAGCAAAGTAAATACTTCTCTGGTAAAACATTTTTCAATCTTTGCGCGATTAGACTTATCATTTGGTCTGCATATGTACTACCTAAAGACGCTTTAATAGCAGGAATTCTTTCTATACCGATCGCAAGAATTGCCTTTTGGGATTTAGATATGTCTAAATCTTTCTTTAATGATTCCATTAAAAAACGTTCATTTGGTAAATTCGTAATCTCATTATGGTAAGCCATATGATGCATCTTTTCGCGAGATTTTTCTAAATGCTCTTGTGTATCAACTAACTGCTGAAAAGGTTTTTCGATAGATGAAAAATAAATAGCTCTAAATAAAAGATAAGATGCACCTAACTCAAAAATATGTCCAATGAAGTTTTTAATATCATAAACATCTTGATAAATTGTATAAAGAAAATCGCTCATGATTAAATAAATCGAACTACCAAATAATAAAAGTACTATTTTAGGTGCTTTTTCAAAATTTTTAAGCATCAGGACCATAATCACTAAATGTATCGCTACAGCTATATATTGCAAAGTATTTTTTAAAACAGTAGGACCTTCACTTTCTATCAAAAGTGGTGGCAATATAGGCGATGGAGCATAGATGACGACAAAACAACCAGTGATTATTACAAACGGCAAGCTATAAATAAACCAACGATAACTTAATTTTATTTCCTTCTCCTTTATAAAAAAAATAATGAGAAAACCAATCGATAATAGTAATCGACAAAACATGTAAAACCATGTTGATGCATACGGCGTACTTTCTGTAATAAAAAATGGCATTCCTTTATAGGAAAGTGCATGAGCCATTTCTAATAAGCTAATCGTTAAAAATAATGCCCCAACATAGAGAACTCTATTCGATAAAATATAAGGCGTAATTAACCATGTCTGAATTGAAATAGACATTGTCACTACAGTTATAAGCATTTCCATCAGTAAATGAATCGTTACATAATTGTTCTCTCCAAATATCCCATAAAATTTATCGCTACCCAAACCCATTACGATGAATAAAATCATTGATAATAGGATGAATTGATTGCCCTGCTTCACAAATGAAAAATCCTCATTAAATTTCCACATCATAACTCCCTTCTTAAGCTCTAAATAATTTCCTCCATCTACTGCTTTATTGATGGTTTTAGGATAATTATACTATAAAACTATTATGAAGTATCGACTTTTTAACCAAAAAAGAACAAAAATTCAGGACAATAAAGTGAAACTTTAATCAGTAGGAGGGGTTCTTCATCCTACACTAATTATTAATCTTCACTAATCGGGCTTTTTCGGGATAAAAATATCGCTAAAAAAAAAGATGCTGAATAAAGAAAAAAAGATGCCTCAGCTTTTGAGACATCTTCTATCTACTACGAAAATACATAGCTATCCATATTATCTATTGTATTTTGGATAGCATCTTTTAAGGAATGCTGATGTTTGCCACAATCAGCTATTGCCTCTTCTAATATAATTGCAGCATTTGCCATAAACGGTGCCATCTGCAAATCTTTCGCTAATTGAATAAGAACAAGTGCTTTATTCCATTTCCAACGCGCATTTTTCGAATCTAAGTTAATAGCTTGCTCTAAGTAACCAAGTGCATCGAATGGCATCCACCCAAAGCGATGCATCGTTTGACCCGTGATGCCCCAATATAACGCCTTGTTAGGGTTTTCTTTCACTGCTTGTCTAAAACAATGGACACTCTCATTATAATGATGTGCAAACAAAAATAGTTCACCTTGTGTAAAATATGATTGTGCCTTTTCAATTGGGGTACCTGTTGTTACTACATCCTCAAGTTCTTTAATACGCTTTGAAAACTCTGTTTCATCTTTGATCGCACGAATTTCGACTACGGTATCCGATTCAGGATAACTTTCATCCGCTCGTTCTGCATGTTGAGTTTCAACATCCAATGCAGGCTTTGGATAGCAAGTAAAATCATACTCTTCTAATAATTTAATATATTTATCAGCTAACGCTTTCTCATTGTCATCTGTAACTTGCTTAGCCGCCTCATAACACTTCATTAGCTCACCATTATAAAAATAATCATCCATTGTCATTCAATATTCCTCCAATGTACAACTCTTCAGTATATTTAGTATACACTACAAAAATCCATTATGGCATAATTGCGTCCGGAGGCTTTAACTAGCAATAAAAAAAGACTGTTCAAAAATAACTTTTGATACAGTCTCAGCTTTACTTATTTTTTCAATACTTCTTTATTTAAAAATGTACGTAAATCTTCATCTGATAAGGCACCTTCAAAGCGTTGAACCTCTTTACCACCTTCAAAACGAATAAAAGTTGGTGTCGCATTAATATGATATTTATCCCATAAATCTTGATATTCCCAAACATTTAATTGAGCAATATCAACACCAAGCTTCTTAGCCATAGGCATTAACTTGGGTGTAAAAGCTTTACAGTGCACACATGTTGGACTGAAGAAATAAGCATTTACATCTTCACCAGCTTTTATTTTTTTTTCAAGCTCGTCGGGCAACATAATATTTTGGTAATTTTTGTCATCCAATTGATCAATGGTTTCTTGTTTCAGTTCTTTGTCGCCGTAAGGATTATTTGCACTTGTTACCTTACTTTTGTTCGATACATTTGTTAGCACAATAATTACTGCAAATAACAAAACAATTACTGAGCCAATAATTAGTAGTTTTTTCACGAAAATGTATTCCTCCCTTTCCACACTAAAAAACCCTAGTTTTAGTGTATTCGCAATTGATTATAATGTGTTTTTAAAACCTAGTAAACTAATAAGTCTTTGAAAATAAGTTTTTCCATAATTCAAACATAATTTGGCCCAAATTTGGGAACATACATATATAATGCTCAATACGAATATGGAGTGGTTAATATGAAACACACTATCCGAAATATTTTTCAAATTTATAAAAGTGATATCCATAATATTTTAACAAATTGGGTAGTTGCTGTCATTATTGGTGGGCTCATTTTTTTACCTTCTCTTTATGCTTGGCTCAATATTTATGCATCTATGGATCCTTATGCTCATACATCCAACATGAAGATTGCTATTGTCAATGAAGACATAGGAGCGAATGTTAGAGGAGAAGATATTAATGTCGGTAACGAGGTAGTAGACAATTTGAGTACCAATCAAAACTTTACTTGGGAATTTACCTCTCATGAACAAGCACTTGATAATTTAAAAAACGGTAACTATTTTGCGGTTATAGTTGTCCCTAGTGATTTTTCTCAAAAACTAACCTCCATACTTTCAAAAGTGCCTACTAAAGCGCATATCGATTATTATGTAAATGAAAAAATAAATCCAATTGCACCTAAAATTACAAGTAAAGGTGCTAGTGGCCTGACGCAACAAGTATCTAGCGAGTTTATCTCAACCGTTAATGGAACACTTTTTTCTATTTTTAATACAGTCGGTGTTGAAATGGAAAAGGAAATTCCAGATTTTAAAAAATTCGAAAATTACATTTTTACCATTGAACACCATCTTCCAGATATCGGAACATTTTTAGCGAAAACTGCTAATGGCGGAAAAGAAGCTGAGACATTACTGAATCATACGATTACGCAAGTTCCTGAGGTTGGAAAATTAGCAAATGATGGTCTAACAACTATCAGCTCAGGTTTAAAATTGATGAATGAAGCAGATACATTATTCAATCAGCTGTCCCCTATCGTAAAGAAAGATCTAGAATCTGTGCAAAATATTGCTCAACGATTTACAGATATTATAGGGAAGCTACAAAATGCTAATATAGATACAGCTGCTCTTGCACAAATAAAGGATACGATTAAAAACCAACTAGATGCATCTCGTGAGAAAGTAAATACTAGCATCCAAACACTTGAAGCACTTCAAAAATTAACACAAGCTGATGCTTCGACTCGAAAACAACTTGAAAACAAGGTACAAAACATCCTGACGGCGCTACAGCAAAGCAATTCAGATGATGTTAAGACTTTGCTAACTAACAATAAAATTATTGAACAACTTGAAGCTATACGTGGAGATTTACAGGCAAATCCTAGTTTTACTGATTATTCTTTAAGTTCTTTAACAACATTAAATCAGCTAAATACTTTATTAACGGACGCCTCAACTAAAATACAGCAATTAAATAATATTGATGTCGAAACGATAAAAAAAGATCTTGCTGATGTTCAAAGTGTTGCTCAAAATGCTTCTAACAATCTTCATCAATTCCTTACGAATTATAACGATCATCTAGAGCCACAAATTCATACGACCTTGGCTTCTGCGAAAAATACTTTAACAAATGCATCAACCATGCTAACAAAAGTAAAAAGTATACTGCCTCAAGCAACAGATCGTTTAACAAATGCTAAAAATATGTTAGCCACAGCTAATAAGACCATTGGTACAGTACAATCAGATTTTCCTGCATTAAGTACAAAAATTAAAGCTCTTGCAGACAAGCTGAGAAAATTAGAAAGCGAAGCTGATATTTCTGAAATCGTTCAATTATTGAAAAACGACGTTAACGCTGAGCGAGATTTTTTTGAGGAGCCTATTAAGCTTAAGGAACATAGAATGTTTCCAATTGCTAATTATGGAACGGCTATGACACCGTTTTACACTGTGCTTTCCATTTGGGTTGGTTGTTTATTATTAATTTCTCTATTATCTGTAGATATTCACGACAATACTCAATATAGTATTCGCCAAATATACTTTGGACGTTTATTAACATTTGCAACTTTTTCATTTATTCAAACGCTCATTATCACAATAGGTGATATTGTTATTTTAGATGGATCAATTAGTGCTCCTTACTTCTTTATTCCATTTGGGCTATTTATTAGTTTAGTGTTCATTACAGTTGTCTATACGCTAGTATCCGTATTCGGAAATGTTGGAAAAGCGTTAGCCATTGTCATGTTAGTATTGCAAATTGCAGGTTCCGGTGGCACATATCCTGTAGAATTACTACCAAAATTTTTCCAAATGATAAATCCATTTCTTCCGTTCACTTATGCAATTGGAATGATGCGAGAAGCAGTTGGTGGTATTATTTGGTCAAAGGTCTGGATTGATCTTGCCTTTTTATCTTTCTTCTGGCTCATTTTCATTCTATTTGGTTTCTTCATGAAAAAATTACTGAGTGAGAAAATGGAACTTTTAATGAACAAAACACGCGGATTAGATATTTTTCATTAATTTTCACTAGTGCTTCTTGTAAATTCTAAAACGAACGATGTTATAATGGAAGTATTGTAAACATGTAGGAGGCGCTTTTGTTGAAAAAACTACTATCTATTTTTACTTTGTCGTTATTAGTGTTAAGTGCTTGTGGTGAAGATAAACAGGTTGTTGAAAAAAATGCAGCGCAAAAAGAAGTTTCACATGAAGACCATAGACATGCTTCCGGAGATATTCAGGAGGAAACTGCATCTTCTGATTTATTACCATCGTTTTTAGATAATAAATCAGAAGATATTCGCTTAGTGTATCAAATTGCTGGTCAGTCTACTGAGATTTTAGAATGGATGCCATGCTATTGTGGATGTGGTGAATCAGCTGGACATAAAAGCAATTTAAACTGCTTTATTGAGGAAAAACGTGAGGATGGCACAATTGTTTGGGATGATCATGGTACTCGTTGTCTCGTTTGCCTAGAAATTGCTGTACAGTCTGCAAAAATGCATAAAGATGGTATGAGCCTAAAAGAAATTCGTCAAACAATTGATAACACATATAAAGAAGGCTACGCAAAACCAACACCCACTGATATGCCTGCTTAATAACAAAAAAACTCATCGTTATGATGAGTTTTTTGTTATTTAACGAGTTGTAGCACCGTTTTAAAATGTGGATGATCTGCACGTTGTAATAACTCGTATAAAATCATTTCCATGCTTGTTGGTAAAATTCCAAGTGCCTTCATCTTCTCAAGCCCTATCTCTTTATTGGCCTTTGTACGAGAGGACACTGCATCTGCAACAACTTCAACCTCAAACCCTTGTTCTTTTAGCTGTATGGCCGTTTGATAGACACAAATATGTGTTTCGATACCTGTCACAATAAATTGAGAACGACCACTTGCCTTCATTGCATCGACAAACTCTTGTTCCTGGCATGCACTAAAAGCCATTTTAGCTAAAGGTTGTTGACCTTGAATATGCTGAGCAATATTTAACGCTGTCCCACCTAAACGGCTAGGATTTTGCTCGAGCCATAAAATAGGTACCTCTAATACTTGCATAGCTTGTACCAGCTTGGCCACATTTTCTATCACCGCTTCACTTTCATCAACAATTGTCGCTAACTTTCCTTGTACATCGACGACAACTAAACACGCTTCTTCTATTGTAAACATTTAAAACACCCCTTATAGCAGTATTCACAATTCATTATACCTAAAGTTACTTGGTTTATGTTCAAGGTTAGAGATATTTCGTCCATTAAACTTAATTAATGCTTAAAAAGCAATCAACGTTGGCCGCTTTTTTGTGTTCCTTTCTACCTGTAAATGTATCCATCTTTACCCTATAAGAACTTAGACTATACTACGGAAAGCGTCCTTCTGGGGTGGAATGTACAAGCGAGTACTAATTTGACAGAAGAAATTTCATTTAAACAAACACGAACATTTTATTATCACTCCGTTTTAGCAATATGTAAATCACGAAATATTAACTCATATATGTACGACTCCGTTTCAGTTTGTTCGTATTTAAAGCTAAAACGCTATTATGAATTTTAACTCAATTGTGTACATTTTATTGCGAGCCTGTCATTATTCTGCTCGAATAGCGAGAATTTTATTTTTTCTCTTGAAAATTGCGTTATAATCCAGTAAAGTGCTTTTAACGGTCAGTAATCCGCTTATTCTATTATCTTTAAATTAAAAAAGTTAGCTAGATGACTATGAACTGATTGTAAAAGCCCGATAGATTCATTAACCAATTAGTAAGGACTAAACTGATTAAGGTTTGACCTTATAAAACAAACAAGGAGTGTACCACTTTGACACAACGAGCATACAATTTTAACGCAGGCCCTTCTGCCCTACCACTAGAAGTATTAGAAAAAGCCCAACAACAATTAGTAAACTTCCGTGACTCAGGCATGTCAATTATGGAAATGAGCCACCGCAGTGCCATTTTCGACGAAGTACATAATGAAGCAATTGCTTTATTGAAAAAGCTTTATGCTATCCCAGAGAACTATGAAGTCCTTTTCCTACAAGGTGGAGCTAGTCTTCAATTTACTATGATACCGATGAACTTCCTACAAGCAGATCAAAAAGCAAGCTACGTGTTATCAGGATCATGGTCTGAAAAAGCTTTCAAAGAGGCTAAATTATTTGGGACACCTGTTGAAGCTGCTAGTACAAAAGAAAATAAATACCGCAATATCCCAACTTTAGCAAACCTCCAATTCAATGAAGAGGATGCCTATTTGCATATCACTTCAAACAATACGATTTACGGTACACAATGGAAGGAATTCCCTGAGACAGGTAATGTACCATTAATCGCGGATATGTCTAGTGATATTCTTTCTAAACCAGTAGATGTAAGTAAATTTGGTCTTATTTATGCAGGGGCTCAAAAAAATCTTGGTCCATCTGGTGTAACAGTCGTTATTATTCGCAAAGATTTGCTAGAGAAAGCGAATAAAAATATTCCTACAATGCTTAAATATTCAACGCATGCTGACAGCAACTCTTTATACAATACACCACCAACTTTTGGTATCTATATGTTAGGTGAAGTATTAAAATGGGTAGAATCAAAAGGCGGTGTTGCTGAAATTGCCAAGCATAATGAATTAAAAGCAAAAGTAATTTATGATGCTATTGACAATAGCAATGGATTCTATACAGGTCATGCAACACCTGAAAGCCGTTCTTTAATGAACATCACTTTCCGTGTTGCTGATGAAGAGCTTGAAAAACAATTCCTTGCTGAAGCAAAAGCAGCAGGATTTGTTGGACTTAATGGACACCGTTCTGTAGGCGGCTGCCGTGCTTCTACTTACAATGCTGTACCATTAGAGGCTTGTGAAGCATTACGTGACTTTATGGTAGAATTCCAACAAAAACATCAAAAATAATCAATTTCGCCTAGGACGTGGCGTTCGTTCCTCTATTTCAGTAAGTGTTTGGATACCTACTGAAAAGGGACCACACATTCGCCAGTCATCTTCACCTTCAGAGATTGGACCCTTTCACTGAATAAAGATAAAAAATCGACGAATGTTTTACTTAACGTAATCATTCGTCTTTTTATTATTTATGGAAAGAAGACAAATACCTGTGAAGCAGCAAATACCTTTTATTCAATATTTAAATACATCTTTTTAAATGCCTAGCGGACATATTACCAATCTCCTTTCACTCAAAAATCATAGATTATTAAAGTGATGCGCAATACTAGTCGGGGAAGACCTTTGTACAAAAAAATTGAAACTACATGTATAACAGCATATATACAATAAAATGGGTAGTTCCAAATGAAACCTCACTTGGAACTACCCCTCTCTTCAAATATTGTCAAGTCAGAATTCACAATGTTTCATGCTTACACTCTGGACATTTACCATATATTTCAAATTTATGATTTTCAATCTCATAGTCTGGCAGCTTTTCTCCAAGCATTTCCATAGGGCAGAGATTTAACTCCTTAACATTGCCGCAATCCATACAAATAAAATGATGGTGATGATGTTCAGATTCACAATGCATACGGAAATTTCGTTCCCCAGATAACTCAGTTTCCTCCAGTATTCCTAGCTTCACAAACGTTGAGAGGTTGCGGTAAATCGTATCGAAACTCATACCTGGAAAATCTTTTTTCAAAACATCTAATAAATCTCGAGCAGTTAAATATTTATCTGTTGCTGCAAACATATCTAATATTAACTCACGCTTATCTGTTTTTTTAAAGCCGTTTTCTTTTAAAATTTCCCACGCTCTTGAAACATTCACTGCGCTACCTCCTCCCGTTTTGTAGCCATTTTAAATACCATTTTCTTCACTAGTATTACAAGCAACAAAATTAAGATAGAAGTAACGACAATTGTACCACCGGGTGCTAAATCTAAATAAAAAGCACTGACTAAACCGATTAACACAGCCGTTTCGCCAAAGACAATTGCATAAATGATTGTTTGCTTAAAGCCCTTTGCAAGTCGCATTGCAGCAGCCACTGGTAACGTCATAAGTGATGATACAAGTAAAATACCGACGATGCGCATACTTGCAGCAATAACAAGCGCTGTAACGATCATAAACAAGAGATGAATCCAACGTGCAGGCAGACCGCTAGCTTTTGCATATTCCTCATCGAAAGATAAAACAAAAAGTTCCTTAAAAAATATAAATAAAAAGATAATGACAACGGCAGCAATTCCTACTACTACCCATAAATCCTGACGTGATACAGCTGACACTGAACCAAATAAATAGCTCATTAAATCCGTGCTAAAACCACTCGCAAGCGAGATGAAAATAGCACTAATACCAATGCCACCAGACATAATAATTGGAATAGCAAGCTCTTCATAGTGCTTATATAAACGTCTAAGACGCTCAATTAAAATTGAACCGCTGACAGAGGCTAGTATGCCTAAGTAAATCGGATTTAGCATCGCTAATGCTGTAACAGATTGACTGATATATAAGCTTCCCGCTATTCCCGCCAGTGTCACATGTGACAAGGCATCGGCAATAAGTGAAAGCCTGCGAACGACAATAAAAACACCTAATAGCGGTGCCAATATGCCAATTAATAGCCCAGAGAAAAAGGCATTTTGTAAAAATTCATAGTTAAAAATTGCTTCAATCATTATGCCTTCTCCTTCTAGTGAATCTTTCTCACAGAATGGCCATACCAAGCATCAAGCGCATCATGAGAAATTGTATCAAATTCATTTTTGTAACCGTGGAAATGTATAGTTTGATTTAAACATGCCACATGACTGATACGATTAGACACTGTATCAACATCGTGTGTAACAAGAATCATTGTAATTCCCTGTTCCCGATTCAATTTCGCCAGCATATCATAAAATGACTGCACATTCTCATGATCAATGCCGACAGTTGGTTCATCTAATATTAGTAGCCTCGGTTCACTAACTAATGCTCTTGCAATAAAGACACGTTGCTGTTGCCCACCAGATAACTCACCAATATTACGATTGATAAATGCTTCCATTCCAACAGCTTTTAATGCTTCTAACACTTTTTCCTTTGCATCTCGTCCAGGTCTTTTAAACAATCCTAATTTTTTCGATAATCCACTTTTCACTACTTCTTGGACAGTTGCTGGAAAACCCGAATTAAAGGCATTAGATTTTTGTGACACATACCCTATCCATTCACGATGCTTAAAAGTTGAACTTGGTACACCAAATAGCTTTATTTCTCCAGACATTGGTTTAAGTAATCCTAGAATAATTTTTAATAATGTAGATTTCCCTGAACCATTCGGACCAAGAAGTGCTAAAAAATCTCCCTCTTCTACACGAAAAGAGATATTTTTTAATACTTGAGTATAGTCATATTGAAATGACACGTTTTCAATGTCAATTAATGATTTTTTCATGTATGTTCTCTTCTTTCTAATTCAAAATCATTACGATTTACAAGTTGTAAGTATAAATGAAAGTACAGTTTTTGTAAAGAAAATAAAATCATCACCATAACGTGTAGTTGATTTCCGTTCCGACTGGGCGCTTTGTTGCTGTCGCTTCGCTTTCGCACAGAAAAAAACATTTGTTGCTGTCGCTTCGCTTTCGCACAGAAAATAACATTTGTTGCTGACGCTTCGCTTTCGCACAGATAAAAGCTTCCTGGGGGCGTCCGATGAGCCGCTTGGGGCAACGGATGTTTTTTGTGCGAAAGCGTAGTGTAACGTAGCGACAAGGCGTTATCACAGGATGTGATGGTTTTAGCCTTCGTTCATCTATATCGCTAACCCCCAAGGAGTCGCCCAGCCTCCACTCCAATCAACTTAAGGCATACGTTTTAACAAATGTCATCCAAGCTTTTGGTGATGACCAGAATTAAGATTATCATGCGTGTTGATTAGAAAAATAAAACTGTATTTTGTTATTTGAACCGCGCTATTTTTTAACAGGCATTGATTCTAACACTTTTAATGTGAAGGGTTTTCATAACTGTCACGACTCACAAGAGTGATTTTCTTCAAGAAACTAAACAACTTTAAAAGGAGGATTAGCTTTGAGTATTCAATTTTTACAGCAATTAACACAAAGTAGTGATAAGGAAGTTGTTGCGATTGCACGTGCTGAAGGATTTGAAATTACTACTTCTGAAGTAAGAAAACTCCGTCCTTATTTGGAGCAATTCTCATTTACGTGGCTCTTTTTAGGTATTCCAAAAGATATTCTTGTAGAGGTAGAAGCTGTTTTAGGTAGAAAGCGTTCCAGACAACTAATTGCATTGTTTACGAAATAATCAATTCCGCCTTGGCGTAATTGTAGCTGTCGCACAGATAAAGTACCACAGGATGTGGCGATCTTAGACAGCGTCCTCTATTTCAGTATGTGTCTAGACACCCATTGAATAAAGGATCACATCAGCATTCATCTCATCACCATGGAGATAAAAAAAGCCCGAAAATCAGCAAATACGCTGATTTCGGACTTTTTATTCTATCCTCTTAGAGCATCGATTAACGCTGGTTTAAACTCTCCATTACGAAGCATTTCAATTTCATGCTTATAAGGAGCCGATTTTGATTTAGCATCACTATTTAAAGCAACAAATGGAGTTTCTAGGATTTTAGGAATCTCCATTAATTGTGGATGATGCACAATATTTTTTAATGCATCAAAGCCAATATGACCGAAGCCAATATTTTCGTGACGGTCTTTTCCTGCACCACGGACATTTTTTGAATCATTGATATGCAGGACTTTGATACGATCAACACCTATTAGTTTATCAAACTCATTTAAGACGCCATCAAAATCTTCTACAATGTTATAGCCCGCGTCATGAGTATGGCATGTATCAAAGCAAACTGAAAGACGTTCATTATGCGTTACGCCATCTATAATTTTTGCAAGTTCTTCAAAGGAACGGCCACATTCAGTTCCCTTCCCCGCCATTGTCTCCAATGCGATTTGTACAGGGTAATCCTGTGACAGTACTTCATTTAAACCTTCAATAATCTTGGCAATCCCTGCGTCTGCTCCCGCACCGACATGGGCACCCGGATGCAATACAATTTGTGTTGCTTCCAACGCTGCTGTTCGTTCGATTTCAGTTTGTAAAAAATCTACACCTAGACGGAAAGTTTCAGGTTTTTCTGTGTTCGCAATATTAATAATGTATGGAGCATGGACAACAATATTTGTCATACCATGCTCTTTCATGTGTAGTAAACCATTCATTATATTGAGGTCAGCAATTGCCTTACGACGAGTGTTTTGAGGTGCTCCTGTATAAATCATAAAGGTATTTGCCCCATATGAAAGGGCCTCTTTACTTGATCCGAGCAGCATTTCTTTTCCGCTCATTGAAACATGTGATCCAAGTAGCATTTGAATGCCTCCTTATTTTTTACCGCGAGCTTTTAAACGACGTTCACGTTTTTTAACTTTTTCCATTTCCCATTTCATATTACGCTTGTAGCCTGGTTTTACTTTTTTCGGCTTCCGCACTAATGCTTTAGCCTTTGCATCGATTTCATTTTCATGCTTCACACGATTTTTACGTGCATGGCGATCTTTTAGTTCAGACCATTCGCCATCTTTTACGTCTTTTTGAACAAATGGAATGCCCATCTTCTCAACGCGTACTACTGCATCCTCATCTGATGGCTCAAACAAAGTGATAGCCGTTCCTTTATTCCCTGCACGCGCTGTACGTCCCACACGATGAATAAAGAATTCTAAGTCCTCTGGAATTTCGTAGTTAATGACATGTGAAATTCCTTGAATATCGATACCACGCGCTGCAAGATCTGTTGCAACGATATATTGATAGTCCAATTCTCGAATTTGTTTCATCATTTTCTTACGATCACGTGGACTTAAGTCACCATGTATTTGACCACAGCGAATCCCATTTTCATTTAAGTAGCCAGCAACGTGCTCTGCTGTTTTACGTGTGTTGGTGAAAATTACCGCTAAAAATGGATTGATTCCTTCAATGACTTCTAACAAACGTTTGTTACGTGATTTAGAACGCACTGGTACAAGCACAAAGTCAATTCCTTCTGCGACCGGGCGTTTATCGTTCATATGGATATGAACAGGTGCTTCCATATATTTTTTTAAGAAAGGCTGAAGCTTTTCTGGAATTGTTGCTGAGAATACAAACATTTCAAGGTTTTCTGGCATTTGGGAAGCAAAACCATCGATTTCCTCTATAAAGCCCATATCGAAGGCTAAATCTGCCTCGTCGACAACTAACATTTGTGCCGTATGCACAAATAACGCTTGCGCTGCAACGAGATCACGAATACGTCCTGGTGTTCCGACAACAATTTGTGGTTGCGTTTTTAATTTATCAATGGAGCGTTGTTTGTCCGTACCTCCAATAAATAGTTTCGCTTGAATAGTTGTTCCTTCTATTAATTGATTTAACGCATCAAAAATTTGTTGTGCAAGCTCACGTGTAGGTGACGTAATAACAGCTTGTACTTCCTGCTTGTCAGCATTAATTCGTTGCACAATCGGAATTAAAAAACTATGTGTTTTTCCCGTCCCTGTATGCGCTTGTCCGATTGCACTCTTTCCTTTTAATAGTAGCGGAATGAT
The DNA here is from genome assembly GCF_044762845.1 of Lysinibacillus sp. NPDC096382. Classification (NCBI taxonomy): domain Bacteria; kingdom Bacillati; phylum Bacillota; class Bacilli; order Caryophanales; family Bacillaceae; genus Lysinibacillus; species Lysinibacillus sp. NPDC096382. The sequence goes on along the minus strand of NZ_JBIWFC010000003.1, from coordinate 193,996 downwards.
TTCCTTTTGAATCGGCGTTGGTTCTGTAAAGCCAAGTCTTGCAATTGCGTCCTGCAAAAATGGCTGAAAATTATAATCAGTATATTTTGACATAATTCGTTCCTCCTAACATCTTTCACATTGTATCATGATTCGAACTCCAGGTATATTAACGTCCTATTATCTCAAGCATGAACATAATTTTATATTTTTATCATAGCTGTAGCGAAGCCCTTATCAAAGTTACTCGAAATACTGTGAATATGCAATAAAAAAAGCGCTCAGAACTGTACATAAATTCTACTCCTGATTGTAAAGAGCGGTATGGTAATTTAATCGGAAGACTTCTACATTCTCATTTTGTGAGGAGATTTTCTCTATGGTGAGCTCCCATTATAATTTAGTCTAAATCTTTTTAGTTTGTTAAACATAGTTTTAATACTATTTTGATTTTGCTACTTATACTAATGATGAGCTAAAAATTAGTATTTTTTATGTCAATTTATTGTTAACTAATGCTTTGAAGAATTACCATATGTTACGATAAAAATGTAAGATACTAGAGGAGGTTGACTTATCATGAAAGCAGCAAGATGGTATAAAGCAAAAGACATCCGAGTAGAAAACATTGAAGAACCAGTAATCTCACCTGGAAAAGTAAAAATTAAAGTACATTGGACAGGGATTTGCGGTAGTGATTTACATGAATACACAGCTGGCCCAATATTCATTCCAGTAGAACAACCTCACTATGTAAGTAAAGATATTGCGCCAATTGTTATGGGCCATGAGTTCTCTGGTGAAGTAGTAGAAATTGGCGAACGTGTTACAAAGGTACAAGTTGGGGATCCTGTAGTTGTAGAACCTATTCTTGCATGTGGCGAATGTGCCGCTTGTAAAAAAGGAAAATATAATATTTGTAAGCATTTAGGATTCCACGGTCTGTCTGGCGGCGGCGGAGGTTTCTCTGAATATACAATGGTAGATGAAAAAATGGTACATAAAATGCCAGAAGGTCTTTCCTACGAACAAGGTGCACTTGTTGAACCAGCGGCAGTAGCATTACATGCAGTTCGTCAAAGTAAACTAAAGGCTGGCGATACAGCAGCTGTTTTTGGCACTGGGCCAATCGGTCTTCTAGTTATCGAGGCATTACGTGCAGCTGGAGCGGCGGAAATTTATGCGGTAGAACTTTCGGCGGAGCGTGCTGCTAAAGCATTAGAACTAGGCGCTACAGCAGTTATTAATCCTAAAGATGAGGATGCAGTAGCTCGTCTACATGAATTAACAAATGGTGGCGTAGATGTTGCATTTGAAGTAACAGGTGTTCCTGTAGTATTACAACAAGCTATTGATTCAACAACATTTGAAGGTGAAACAATTATCGTTTCTATTTGGGAAACTGCAGCTTCTATTCTACCTAACAATATCGTACTGACAGAGCGTTCTGTAAAAGGGATTATTGCTTATCGCGATATTTTCCCAGCGGTGATGGAATTAATGAAACAAGGCTACTTCCCTGCTGAAAAACTTGTGACGAAACGAATCGCTCTTGATGAAGTCGTAACAGAAGGCTTCGAGGCACTAATGAAAGAAAAAAACCATATTAAAATCCTTGTAAATTCACAAGCTTAATATATAGAGAGACAGGTAGAGAAAACGAAGAAACTTTTCTCTACCTGTTTTTAATTTTGTTAACCCTCTTTTTTCTCCATTTTTTTCATAATATCTAAATTGGCCATTAGGTAGTTCACCTTATTTTCTCCAAAAGCCCCTAACGTACGTTTTTCTGTATTTTCTTCTATAATTTTTTCAATCTCATCCTTCGCAAGCCCACTTGCTTGGACAATTCGATCGACTTGTATTTCTGCAGCCTTCACACTAATATGCGGATCCAAACCTGAGCCTGAAGCGGTCATTAAATCAGCAGGTATGTCTTGTCGTTTTACGGATGGATTTGCTAATAAAAACTTCTCGATATCTGCTTCTATCCGTTTCTTTAATTCTGGGTTGGATGGTGCATAGTTAAATGTTCCAGAGCTAACACCACTATAGTTCACCTGGCCATTTTCATCAGGTATCGTATCCTCTTTCGTATAGACATTATAGTTAACAGATGAGACACGCCCCCAGAAATATTCCGGTGCAGTAAAAGCTTGACCGATTAATGCTGAACCAACAGCTTCACCATCCGCTTCTATTAAACTACCATTTGCTTTATGATGAAATAACCCTTGAGCTAATGCAGTTACTGCAAATGGGTATATAAAACCACATAAAACGAACATTGTCATTGAGATTAAAAATGCTTGCTTTGAATTCTCAAAAAATTTCCGCATGTCCTTCCTCCTATAAACCAAACATCTGGAATAGTGGTCCAACTAGTAAATCAATCAATTTAATGCCAATAAAGGGAGCAATAATTCCACCTACACCATAAACAAGTAAGTTTTTATTTAATAACTTTGTAGCACTCATCGGCTCATACTTTACACCCTTCATTGCAATAGGTATTAATAGTGGTATAATCACTGCGTTAAAAATTAAAGCAGAAATGATCGCACTAGATGGCGAATTGAGATTCATAATATTTAATGTCCCCATCTCTGGTACAGCGACCATAAGCATAGCTGGAATAATAGCAAAATACTTTGCGATATCATTTGCAATACTGAAAGTCGTTAATGCCCCTCGCGTCATGAGCAACTGTTTTCCTATTTCTACAACTTCAATAATTTTAGTTGGATTTGAATCTAAATCGACCATGTTCGCAGCTTCCTTTGCAGCGTTCGTTCCCGAATTCATGGCAAGACCTACGTTTGCTTGTGCTAATGCAGGGGCATCGTTCGTCCCGTCACCAGTCATCGCCACTACTTTCCCTTGTGCCTGCTCATCTTTAATAACTTGAATTTTGTCTTCTGGCTTACTTTCTGCTATAAAGCTGTCCACCCCCGCTTCCTTTGCGATAGCCGCTGCCGTTAAAGGATTATCTCCTGTACACATGATCGTTTTAATCCCCATCGTTCGAAGCTTTTCAAAGCGTTCCTTAAGTCCGGCCTTTACGACATCCTTTAAGTAAATGACACCTAAAATTTTATCGTTTAACGCTACTACGAGTGGTGTCCCACCAACAGAAGATACTTGTTGAATCAGCTGTTCCAAATTTGTAGGAATGCTATGACCTGCTTTTAGGCTCTCTTTTTTTATCGTATCATAGGCTCCTTTTCGAATTTTTGTGCCATCCTTCCTATCCAAACCACTCATACGAGTTTGTGCGGTAAAGGGAATATGTTCACTTGACTTAATAATGTCTTCTTCACCGTCTATATTCACTCCTAATTCACAAGCAAGTGACAAAATAGACTTTCCTTCAGGTGTATCATCTGTTAAAGAACTAAGCCATGCAGCTTGCATTAAATCTTTACTTTCCACCCCTATTACTGGGAGAAATTCAGCTGCCATGCGATTTCCATAAGTAATAGTTCCAGTTTTATCTAAAATTAATGTATCTACATCTCCACACGCCTCTACGGCTCTTCCAGACATCGCAATAACATTAAACTGAGTAACTCTATCCATTCCTGCAATACCGATTGCCGACAATAATCCACCAATGGTTGTAGGAATTAAACAAACTGTAAGGGCAATTAATGTTGCGATGGAAATCGGTACATTTAAATAAGTTGTCATTGGATAGAGCGTCACAACAACTAATAAGAAAATAATCGTTAAACTTACTAAAAGTGTATTGAGTGCTATCTCATTTGGCGTTTTTTTACGACTGGCTCCTTCGATGAGTGTGATCATTTTATCTAAAAATGATTCACCAGGCATCGAAGTAATTTCGATCATCAACCAATCACTCGTAACCGTCGTACCACCTGTAACTGATGAAAAATCTCCACCCCGCTCCTTTACAACAGGCGCAGATTCACCTGTTATCGCCGATTCATCTACTGTAGCAATGCCTTCCAAAACTTCTCCATCATTTGGAATAACCTCACCTGCCTGAACTAAAACAATATCGCCCTTTTTTAGTTCATGTGCCTGTTTAAGTATTTCAGAGCCATCACTAAGTAAAACACGAGCCTGTGTAACTGTTTTTGTGTTTTTTAACGTTTGAACTTGTGCCTTTCCTCGCCCTTCAGCAATCGACTCGGCAAAGTTTGCAAATAGAATAGTTACAAAAAGAATGCTAGCGACGATCGCATTATACAGTCGATCATGTTCTACTACTTCGCTACCAAACATATTCGGGAAGAGGGTTAATAGCAGCACAAACATAAACCCTACTTCTACTACAAACATAACAGGATTTTTCAGCATATATAATGGACTAAATTTTTTTAAAGCGTCTATAATCGAGCTTTTTAGCATATTGCCCGTAAGCAAACCTTTTCTTGCTGTTTCCATAGGTGTCTCTCCTTATTAAAAATCAATTTCGCCTTGGCGTAATTGCCGCTGACGCTTCGCTTTCGCGCAGATAAATTGCCACAGGACGTGGCGTTCTTAGACTTAGTTCCTCTATTTCAGTAGTTATTTAAAAGGAACCACATCCGCATTCATCTCACCACATTCAGAGGCGGGAGTCTTAAGCTGAATGAAGATAAAGTTGTAAGTGCTCCGTAATTGGCCCAAGTGCTAATGCCGGTAAAAATGTAAGAGCACCAATCATTAAAACGATAGCAACAAGTAAAAATGTAAAAATAGTATTATCTGTTCTTAATGTTCCTACCGAGTCACTGTGAAACATTTTTTTAGCTAGTAGGGACGCTATAGCTAGTTGAATAATGATCGTCAAATAACGTCCGAAGAACATGGCAAGCCCTGTCGTCACATTCCAAAATGTTGAGTTGTCAGCTAATCCTTCAAAACCTGAGCCATTATTTGCTGAGGCAGATGCAAATTCATAAAGAACTTGAGATAACCCATGTGCACCTGGATTCGTTACGGCTGCTACTCCTGACGGTGTTAGTACTGCAAGCGCTGAAAATAGCAAAATAATAGCAGGATGGATGAGAATACAAAGTGCAATTAGCTTCATTTCCTTCTCTTCAATTTTCTTACCTAAAAACTGAGGTGTTCGACCAATCATCAAACAGGCGATAAAAATTGTTAATAACACATACATCATCATGTTCATCAGGCCGACTCCCTTGCCTCCAAACACAACATTTAGCATCATATTAAACATCGGTACAAGACCACCAAGCGGCGTTAATGTATCATGCATATTGTTGACAGACCCCGTTGTAAAAGCAGTGGTCACTGTCGTAAATAACGCAGATTGTGCCACCCCAAAGCGCATCTCTTTTCCTTCCATACTTCCTAGGTCCTGGGCAATTCCCAGCTCATTAATGATTGGATTACCCGCTCTCTCCGCAACATACACCGTCATCAATCCAACTAGGAACAGCGCACTCATTGCCACAAAAATGGCGAGCCCTTGCTTTCCAAAGATCGTTTTCCTTTTTCCATATGCAACCATTAAACTAAAGGCAACTACACAAGCACCTGGTAATAGCATCATAGATAGCATCTCCACAATATTAGAAATGACCGTTGGATTTTCAAAAGGTGTTGTTGAATTCGCCCCATTGAAGCCACCACCATTTGTTCCTATATGCTTGATAGATTCAAGAGAAGCTACAGGTCCAAGTGCAATATCTTGTAATTTACCTTCTATTGTTTGTACAGTTTTATTCGCACTCAAGGTTTGTGGTGTACCTTGAGAGACTAAAATAATGGCCACAACAATAGCTATAGGCATTAACACACGTGTGATAACACGCACAAAATCCACAAAGAAACTACCAATAGTGTCGGTTTTAGCAACAAGACGTCGGCAGAACGCCATACAAGCCGCATAACCAGTAGCTGCAGATGTAAACATCATAAAAATAATGATTAGCATTTGTGATAAATAACTTAGTCCTGATTCGCCACTATAGTGCTGAAGATTTGTATTCGTTATAAATGAAATTATGGTATTAAATGAAAGTGTTGCTTCCATATTGTCAATATCATTTGGGTTTAAAAACAACATAGCTTGAATTCGTAAAAGAAAGTATCCAATAAACACCATAAATGCGTTCGACAAAATTAATGAAAGTACATACTGTTTACCAGTCATATCTACTTGCTTAATGCCACATAATTTATAAATAAATCCATCAAATCTGTCCATTATTGGATCAAGCCATGTTTTTTGTTGCATCGTCACCCGAAATAAATAATGACCGGTTAAAATAACGATTGGTAAAGAAATAATTAATACGATGGCGATTTGCCACATACCGCAATACCTCCTACAAGCCTATTAATAATTTTCAGGATAAAGTAATGCATGCCCTAGATAACCGAAAAGGACTACAAGTACAATCCCCATAACAATCCACATTTTTTATTCCTCCTTACTTTTCACCGACTAACTTGAAGCACCAAGCTGTTAATGCATATAGACTCGCAAAGCTTATGATGAGTAAGCCAATCATATAAAAGTCCATCAATCGAGCACCCTCCTTTATTTGGATGCTCTCATCATACTGACTTTCAAATTAATGTAGTGTTAGGAAATCGCTTTTTCTATTAAGAAACTATAAAGGGGGAAAATCTTAATACTTTCTTAATGGAAGATAACGCTATAATACAAATGAGGTGAAAGAGGATGGAAAATACACGCCCAACTCCAGAGACGTTTTTAGCGAGACTTCAACAGGAGGAACAATTTATAGGGAAGTTAAAGATCTTTCTCGGTTATGCTGCTGGAGTAGGTAAAACTTATGCAATGCTAGATGCAGCACAGCAAGCAAAAAAACTTGGTAAAGATGTGGTAGTTGGCTATGTAGAACCACATCCTCGTCCAGATACGTTAGCTTTACTCGAAGGACTTGAGCAAATTCCTACGAAAAAAATAATTTATAAAGGGAAACCTTTTCAGGAATTAGATATTGATGAAGTACTAAAGCGCAAACCGGAAATTGTCATTATTGATGAATTGGCACATAGCAATGTTCTAACGATGCGTCATAAGAAACGTTTTGGGGATGTTGAGGAATTACTGGCAAAGGGTATTCATGTCTATACAACCGTAAATATTCAACATATAGAAAGCCTACATGATTTAGTAGAAGAAATAACCGGAATAAAGGTTCAAGAGCGTATTCCCGATTATTTAATTGATCAAGCTGCACAAATAAAAATTGTCGATATTGAACCAGATGAGTTAATTCAACGCCTACAAGAAGGCAAAATTTATGTAAAACAACAAGCTGAAAAAGCGTTGCAATCTTTTTTTCGCAAACAAAATTTAGTATCACTTCGAGAAATTGCATTACGGAGAGCTGCAGATACGATTAACTATAAGCAAGTAAACAGCGACGAATCTATAAAGCATCCTGTACAAATCGAAGAGCATTTACTTGTGGGTATTAGTAGCTCTCCTACGAATGCCAAGGTTATTCGAACTACTGCGCGATTAGCACAGGCATTACATGGGAAATTTACAGCTCTTTACGTCCAAAACGTACAGGAGCGTGACAGGAGTAACGCAAATTCTGAACGACTTCAGCAGCATATAAAGCTTGTTGAACAGCTTGGCGGCCATGTCGTAATTGTTCAGGAAGATGATGTAGCTGTCGCCCTTGCTAACTATGCACAAATTAGTGGTGTCACTAAATTAGTCATCGGTAGAACTAGCATGAGAAAAAAATGGTGGCGACCAAACACCAAAATTAGCGATCGACTCAACGAATTTGTGCCGAATTTAGCCATACATATAGTCCCTGATCAGGAAAACGAACAATTCTACTTCCCTACTGTAAAAAATAAGCTGTCATTTGAATGGCATGACTTATTAAAAATGGCTGTAGTATTTGGCATAGTATCAGTTGTTGGGCTATATTTTTACACAATTGGTGTCAGCGACTCGAACATTATCACTATCTACATTTTAGGTGTTTTAATTCTTGCCATTTGGTCATCAGGATGGATGATGAGCATTATTAGCTCCATCATAGCAGTACTACTTTTTAATTATTTTTTTACAGAACCACGATTTTCATTTAACGCCTATCATCGTGACTATCCGATGACCTTTGTGATCATGTTCCTTTCAGGAGTGATTACAAGTAGCTTAACGAAAAAAATAAAGGAGCAAACCATTGTCGCTGTTCGTAAATCTTATCGAATGGAGGTGCTCCTTGATACAAATCGTAGACTTCAACATGCTAAGTCAATAGAAGAAATTATTATTGAAGGCATGTCACAAATCGTTAAATTAGTAGAAAAACCAGTACAATTTTTTGAGATAGAAAATAACTTAATTGTGAACTCTATTTTTTTCCGTACCGAGAGCATATCTAGTATTGAAAATAAGAAGATAGCTTCCCTCTTTGAGAATCCGAATGAGCATGGTGTAGTAAGCTGGGTTATCAATAATAAGCATGTAGCAGGCGTATCCACTGACATATTTCCTGAAGTGAATGCCTACTATTTACCGGTTATTTCAAACGGGAGTGTTAAAGGGGTTATCGGTATTGCACTGTCAAAGCAATCACCATTACCTGCATTTGAGCGTAATATTTTGCATGCCATTATGAATGATTTTTCATTCGCACTTGATAAATGGTATTTACAAAAACTCAATGCAGAAGTAGCTAGAGAAGCTGAAATGGAGCAAATGCGAGCAAACCTTTTGCGCGCAGTTTCTCATGATTTAAGAACACCGTTAACTGCTATTTCCGGTAATGCAGATATATTACTATCTAGTGCATCTCAAATTCGAGAGGATGAAAAAAGCAAAATATATGAGGATATTTATAAAAATTCGAAATGGCTTGTACAAATGGTTGAAAACTTACTTGCTGTGTCTAAGTTAGAAAATGGACAATTTGCAATGGAGATGCAATTGGAACTTGTAGAAGATATTATTCAAGAAGCACTAACGCATGTCGTTCGTCTAAACAATACACATGAAATATCCTATCAAATTGAACCAGAATTTTTATTTGCTGTAATGGATGCACGACTGATTATTCAAGTTCTAATTAATATTATTGATAATGCATTGACCTATACGCCTTCAGGCAGTGTTATTACTATAAAGGTCAAAGAATCTGAACGTTTCGTCCACTTTAGCATTGCAGATAATGGCCCTGGCATTGACGATTCTATAAAAAACAACCTTTTTGAGCCATTTACTACCGGAAAAGTACAGCGGAGCGATAGTCGAAGAGGCTTGGGTTTAGGCTTAGCGCTATGTCAAACTATATTAAAATTACATGGAAGTGAAATAACAGTTTCGGATAATAAACCAAAAGGAACAATTTTTCATTTTTCACTGAAAAAAAGCCCTTTACCAAAGGTTAGAGATAACATTTATTAAACGTTTCTATAAGTTGATTGGAGTAGAAGATGGATGACGTCTTGGGAATCAGTGCCACAGAGGATATCCTAAAGCTGGTGCCCCCAGGAAAGCACAAGTCAGCATTGAAATCAACGACACGTTTATGGTGATGAACTAAAAAGGAGTTATGAATTTCGATGAATAAACGAATTCTAGTAGTAGAAGATGATATAGCCATTGGCAATTTAATTAAAATGACATTAACTACCCAGCAATATGAATTTGATATTGCTAGAGATGGTAATAGTGCTTTACAAAAGGCTCTTGCCATGAATCCAGACGTTATTATTTTGGATTTAGGACTACCAGACATAGACGGTGTAGAGCTTATAACGAAAATAAGAAGCTGGACTCAAACACCTATTATCGTAGTTAGTGCACGCGGCGAGGAGCACGATAAAATCAATGCTTTAGATGCCGGTGCAGACGATTATGTTACAAAGCCTTTCAGTGTTGAAGAGCTATTAGCCCGAATTCGAGTAGCTTTGAGAAGAATGTCATTTGAGCATCAGCTAGAAAATGAACCCTCTATCTTTGTAAATGGCCATTTACAAATAAACTACGCGGCAAATACAGTGTTTGTACATGACAAAGAAGTACATTTGACGCCTATTGAATATAAGCTCTTGGTTATTTTATCAAAGCATGTCGGCAAAGTTTTAACGCATAATTTTATTTTAAAGGAAGTTTGGCATAACGCACTTCAATCGGATGTTCCAAGTTTAAGAGTTTTTATGGCTACTCTTCGAAAGAAAATAGAGGATAATCCAGCTAACCCAAAGTTCATCCAGACACATGTCCGCGTTGGGTACAGAATGCTTCGTTGCCACGATGAAGCATAAGGTTTTTTAGCTATTCCAATATTACTTTAGACGGCAAACTTATTATTGATTGACTGGATAAAAAATGATAATATTTATTTGATAATGATTATCACCGACAAGAAAGTAGGTAGATCTTATGAACCTTCACGCTGTTCAATTGGGTGAAAAAGTTAAAGTGAAAGATCTACAGCAAATTGACACTCTTTTATGTAAACGTTTAAACGCTTTTGGTATTAAAGAAGGCTGTCAGGTTTGTATGATCCAAAAAGGATGGTTTTCTGGAGCTTGTATATTGGAATGTCAAGGACAGAAAATCGGGCTTAGAAAAAAAGATTTAATGGATATAAAGGTTGAACAAGTATGAGTAGATTAGCTTTAATAGGAAACCCTAATATCGGTAAAACATCATTGTTCAATACGTTGACAAATTCATATGAATATGTTGGCAATTGGAGTGGCGTAACCGTTGAAAAAAAAGTAGGACAAGTAAAAAAATTACAAAAAGAAATAATTGATTTACCTGGTGTCTATACGCTTAACCCTATTTCAAAAGATGAAAGTGTTGTTACTTCCTTTTTACTGGAAGATCAGGTAGATGGAATTTTAAATATTATCGATGCCTCAAATTTCGAACGAAATATGCAATTAACAGTAGATATACTTGAACTTAGAAAGCCTGTTTTCATCTGTTTAAATATGATAGACGTAGCGAAAAAGAAAGGCATCTCAATTGATGTCGAGAAATTACAAAATTCTTTAGGAGTACCTGTTGTTCCAATAAGTGCTCGTACGGGGAAAGGTGTCGAAGGTATTTATGCTGCTATTCAAGCCTCAGATCGTACTCAACATCGTTTTACATTAGCCTATGATGACATAATTGAAAAAGGCATCTCAAAAATTGAAGCATTGTTACAGCATGTTCCTGAAGAACAAAGAAGATGGTGTACGATTCAATTTTTAATGGGAAATGACGCTGTTGACGCTTATTTGCAAGACAAGGAATACTTTGAAAAGCTAGCTACTATGCGAGATGCTTTAGAGAAGCAAATAGGAGAACCACTAAATAAAGCTATTGCTAAAAAACGTGATTTATATATTTCTAACATCAATAGCGAAGTAATTATACAAGAGAAAAGTGAAACTCAATGGTCAGAGAAAGTTGATAAAATTCTAACACATCCAATTTTAGGTGTTCCGATTTTCCTAGCGCTTATGTTTTTAATGTTTCAAGCAACGTTTGCATGGATTGGTACCCCTCTTTCGGATTTCCTGGATGGCTTTGTAAGTGGCCCTCTTTCAGATGCTGTTACTCAGGGCTTAGAAGCTATTGGTGCAGCTCCTTTTATTGTTCATTTAATATGTGATGGAATCATTGCAGGGGTTGGCGGTGTTTTAGTTTTCATTCCGCAAATCTTTGTACTATTTTTCTTTATTTCACTATTAGAAGATTCAGGGTATATGGCGAGAATTGCTGTTGTAATGGATCGCCTTATGGAATTTTTCGGTTTAAACGGTAAAGCCTTTATTCCGATGATTGTAAGCTTTGGATGCAATGTTCCAGGTGTAATGGCTGCGAGAACAATTGAACAGCCGAGAGAACGACTATTAACAATTCTTGTTGCGCCGTTTATGAGCTGCTCAGCAAGGCTTCCTGTATATGCTTTGTTCGGTGCAGCATTCTTTTCTGCACATCAATCATTAGTAGTATTCTCGCTATATGTTATGGGTATTGTCATAGCGCTTATTGTAACAAAAATATTATCAATGACGATTTTAAAAAATGAAACTTCCGTATTTTTCGTTGAGTTACCAGCCTACCATGTACCACAACTTAAAACACTTTGGCGTTCCACTTGGGAAAAAGGGAAAGGATTTTTCCGCAAAGCTGGTACTATTATCTTTGCTGGCTCCGTTATTATTTGGCTTCTTTCTTATCTTGGACCACATGGTGCTAATGTCAATATGGATGACAGCTTTTTAGCAATTATCGGGGGCGCTTTTGGTGTGCTGTTTATCCCTCTTGGCTTTGGAACATGGCAAGCCGGTGCATCCCTTATTGCTGGATTCCTGGCAAAAGAAGTAATTGTTTCGACAATGGCGATTATTTATGGCGTAAGTGAAGGTGTATTATCCGCTACAATGACAACTCATTTTACTGCTTTAAGTGCTTATACATTCTTGACCTTTGTTTTACTTTATATGCCTTGTTTAGCAACAGTAGGCGCAATAAAAAGGGAAACACAGTCTGTGAAATGGACTTTATTTGCAACCATATATCCATTTGTTGTAGCTTATCTCATTGCACTTATGATTTATGGTATTGGGAATTTATTGATGTGAGGTGTAGAGGATGACATTATTAATTAATATCTTAATCGGTAGTATTATATTTGGCTATGCTGGTATTACTTTATATAAAAGCATTAAGAAGCAGAAAAAGGGCAAATGCGCATCATGCTCATTACAGAAGAGTTGTTCCTCTAACGTTTGTGTCCCTCCTACCAAACTGAAAGATTTCACCACTAAATAAATTGAAATATAGCGAGGTAATTCCAAATGGAAAATTTCATTGGGAACTACCTCGCTTTTTTGTGAGCTTTTAGACTTAAAGTGCTTTCTTCTAAAGCTTAAGTATTAGAAACGTACTTTAAATGTTTCATCACCAAGAGTTAGTGATGATATATTTGTTATAGTGTATATCCTATATATAAGCTGAGTGAAGGCTGGGCGCGACTCCTTGAGGATCAGCAATAGAGGAACGAAGGTGTTATCACATCCTGTGATAACGCCTTCGCGACCAACATCGTGTTATTGCTGCTGCCGCTCCGCTTTCGCGGAAAATAAACTTCACATTTTGGTAATGAGCGTTATATTTTAAATTTATTGATTTCTTCCTTCACGGACACCGCTTCTTCACTTAATGCCTTAGCAACAGCGTTAATTTCTTGAATAGTCGCAGCTTGCTCTTCAACTGTCGATGCTATTGTTTCAGACTGTTGTGCAGCATGCTTGGAAGAAGAGGACATTTCATTGACCGATGCTGCCACTTCTTCAGTACTCGCAGAAATTTGTTGCGTAGAAGCAGATACATCCTCGATTTGAGATGTCATATCACTAATCGCTTTTAAAATCCCATCGAAGGCATTTTGGGCATTCTGAATAAATGTGACACCTTCATCTACATTCAATACTGTTACATTTACGGCATTTTCTACTTCTTTCGTTTCTTGCTGAATAAGTGCTATTACATCTACTATTTGATTGGCAGAAGCTTTGGATTCCTCTGCTAATTTACGCACTTCATCTGCCACGACTGCGAAGCCTTTACCATGCTCTCCTGCACGAGCCGCCTCAATCGCAGCATTTAATGCTAAAAGATTTGTTTGCTCAGTAATGTCAGTAATTACTTTCGTAATATTAACAATTTCAGCTGATTGCGTACTTAGCTTCTTAATACGTTCATTTGTTGTATTTGAAGATTGTTGGATAATTGACATTTGGTTTTCTGCAATATGCAACGTTTTTTCACCATCATTTGCAATAGCTTGTGTGTCTACTGCTTTAGAATGAAGCATTTGAGTAGCCTCAGCAATACGTTGAACACCTTGAGCAGTTTCATCCATTGCTATCGAACTTTCACGACCTGTAACAGCTGCTTGGTTATCACTAATCGCCATTCTCTCTACAAGGTTTGCAATATCATGTGAAGAATTTGAAATTTCTTCTGTACTTACTGCTAGTTCTTCAGCCGCTGATGATGAATGCTCAACATTTGCCGTCATGCTATGTATTAGTGAATGTAAATTAGACTTCATCAAATTAAAAGAATCAGCCAAATCTTTAATTTCATCCTTCGTTCTAACTTCGATATCCTTTTGACATAAATCACCTTTAGCAATTACCCTTGCTGCAGAAGTTAGCTTATTTACAGGGTCAACGATGGAACGTACAAATATAATCCCAACTACTACACAAATCAATAAAATAATGCAGAACATCCATAAGAACCACTGTTTATTATTATTACTAAGCTTTTCAACATGTGCTAAAGAATTTTGCATGTCTGTAATGTTTTCTTGTTGAAACAAATCTACTTTGTCATTAATCTCAACTGAAGTAGTATCAAATTCAAGCATCATTTTATTCCCTTGCTCAGGCCCGTCTTGAATATAACTATGAGCCATTTTCTGACCAGTACTATAATATTCATCAAACGCTATTTTAATCGCATCTAATCTTTCCCGGTCTTCCTGATGCATTTTTTTCACTTGTTCCAAATCTTTATAAAAGATTTTGCTATATTCTTCTGCTTGCTCAAATCCATCATCTAAATTATCGAGTGCTCTTGTGGCACTAATATCAGTCAAATACTGCTGAACCTGTACAACTGCTAACTTCATCTCATCTGCTAATAACGTCGTTTGAAGTGTTTTTTCTTTCATCAAATGTACTTGTTCCAGTTGAGATTTAGCATTTTGTTGCTGAAATACCCCCATAAATAAAACTAATACTACGATAAGGCCAAACGACACTATACTTCTTACTTTAATTGACACAAAATACCTCCTATTTTTACCCTCTAATAGTTTAGTCTGATAGAAAATATTTTAACAATTTATTTACATTAATGTAACACATTTACCAAACTAACTTCAAAATCATCATTTTTGTAACGTAATGATTTACCAACAAAACATTATACCTTTCTTATCGACCGTAAAAATGGAAAAATGTGTAGTTTTCAAGAATTTTTCACCACTAATTTACTACAGATGAAATAATAAGTAAACATTACAGGATACAGTGAGTACATTTACAATGGATCTAGTTATTTATTTGTGCGTGTCGAACGCTAGCTTACCCATCTGCATATCATATTTATAATCAAGTATGTCATCAATGTTAAATCACTATCGAAAGGAGATCGTTATGGTATTTAGACCACAGTTCCCGATGTATCCTGGTGGCATGAGAATGCCCATGCAAATGCCAATGCAAATGCCGATGCAAATGCCAATGCAAATGCCAACACCTCCACAAATGCCACCGCAGTCCTTTTTCCCGCCTGGAGGCTTCCCAAATCAGCCACGAATTCCCGGTGGCTTCCCTATGTCCAGTGGAATAGGTTCATTTGGAGGACAAATGCCAATGCAGGAACCTTCAAAAATCGGTTCATTTTTGCAGCAGGCGAATAGCTTATTTAACTCAGCGAAAACATATACACCCTACATTCAGCAAGCAATGCCAATGGTAAAAAATATTCCGTCACTTTTAAAATTGTATAAAGGATTTCAAGGTCTTCCTGCTGCAGGAGCTGCCGCAGGGGCCGGAGCAGTAGCAGCTGAAGCAGCGGCTAGCGGAGCAGGTTCTACTAAAAGTCGAAAAGCGTCTCGACAAAATGGATCATTTACTCCTGCTGAACCACTTCCATCTAAGCCCCGTATATTCCAGCCGCCTATGTAGATGAAGGTTTCTTTGTATTCGCCGTCCCTGTCCGTTATAATGTAGATAGGTAAGCTTGAAAGGAGTCACAACCATGCAAGTATTAAAAATTAATCCACGTGGCTATTGCTACGGTGTTGTTGATGCGATGGTCATCGCTCGAAACGCCGCACTCGATAAAACATTACCAAGACCTATCTACATTTTAGGTATGATTGTTCATAATAAACATGTCACGGATGCCTTTGAAGCAGATGGCATCATCACATTAGATGGCGAGAATCGTTTAGAAATTATTGAACAAGTTGAAACTGGCACTGTTATTTTCACAGCACATGGTGTTTCACCTGAAATTCGTGAAATTGCGAAGCGAAAAGGCTTAGTATCCATTGATGCTACATGTCCTGACGTAACGGTTACACACGATTTAATTCGTGAAAAATCAGCAAATGGCTATGATATTATATATATCGGTAAAAAAGGCCATCCCGAGCCAGAGGGAGCAATTGGGGTTGCACCAGATCATGTACATTTAGTGCAATCATCCACTGATATTGATACATTAAATTTAACGAATGATAAATTACTAGTAACAAATCAAACGACGATGAGTCAATGGGATGTCGCTCATTTAATGGATAGTTTAAAAGAGAAATTCCCACATATTGAAGTGCATAAGGAGATTTGTTTGGCAACCCAGGTCCGCCAAGAAGCAGTTGCTCAGCAAGCTGGGGAGGCAGATTTACTTATTGTTGTTGGTGACCCAAAATCCAATAACTCGAATCGTTTAACGCAAGTTTCTGTTGAAATAGCAGGGACGCCATCTTATCGAATTGCAGACGTTTCTGAGCTAAAAGTTGAATGGTTAAAAGGAATTAATTCTGTCGCTGTTACAGCAGGTGCTTCTACGCCAACACCCATTGTAAAAGAGGTTATTTCATTCCTTGAGCATTTCGATGAAAATGATGAATCAACACATATCATTGAGCGTACAGTTACATTAAATAAAATTTTACCTAAAATTAAATCGCCAAAGCCTGTTGATAAAATTATGCCTTACTAAGAACAAATGCGCTAAAGCGCTCGTTTACATCCGACAAGCGCTGGAGAGCACGAAGCAAAAGTAAACGCTCACCAGTTTGCACGAGGAATCGAAGCCTCGAGGAAGTAGCGCTTTAGTCTAGACGATAACTATGACTTTGATTATCCACAACAAAAAATCCTGATTGTCTATTTTGACAATCAGGATTTCTCATTATTTACTAAAATAATAATTGACTGGACGACCAATGCCACCATAATGCACATCCATCGTAATTTCCTCTTGCTTCTCTAAATAATCCAAGTATCTTCTTGCTGTTACACGCGCAATACCTACACCACTGGCTACTTCTTCTGCTGATGCTCCTTCTACAGAGTGCAAATAGTGCACAACTTTCTCTAGAGTTGCGCGATTAAAACCTTTAGGTAAACTTTTTTCTGACCGTAAGACATTTGATTGCTGAACTTCATTATGTCCTCCGTGATAATGGAATAACTGATCCAGCTCTCCTTGTGTTAATTCACGCTCCGATTGCATTTGCTTTTTGAAGCGCAAATAATTTTCAAGCGTTCCTTGCACTCGTTCAAATGAAAAAGGTTTCATAATATAATCAAAGACGCCAAGATGTAGGACCTGTTTTACAGTTTCCATATCATTAGCCGCGGTTACCGTAATTACATCTACCGGTAACTTGAGTTCACGAATTTTTCGTAAACTTGTCACTCCATCTTGCTCTGGCATGAAAATATCCATAAATACTAATTCTGGTTTAAGTTTTTGAATTTGAGCAATTCCTTCAACTCCATTTGAGGCTTGTCCAATTACTTCAAATCCAACTATCTTTTCAATAAATTGGCGATTAACCTCTCGCACCATTGGATCGTCCTCTATTAATAAAACCTTTGTTTGTGTCACTGTTAGTCCTCCATACACTTTGTTCTATCTCTATATGTGCAAATTTTACTTAAGGAAGCTATCTACGAGAGCGCCACACTATTCCCATAGAAATTCTCGCTTCTATTTTAACGATTCATATTACATTACTCATAGCATTGATCTTCATTACAACCAAGCGCTTTCTTAGGGACATCATGAGTCGTCCAGCATTTGTTAATGAGCCTATTAAGTATGGTAAAAAGTTATTAAAAAGCTTGTTCCTTTATTCGGTTCACTTATGACTTCGATTTCTCCCTTTCCTTTTTGTACAATTTCTTGTATTAAAAAAAGTCCAATGCCTCGACCTTTTTTCTCTTTTGTCGAATAGCCATTATCAAAAATATGTGCCTTGACTACATTCGTCATGCCTATACCATTATCCGTTACTAATATTGCCAGCACATCCTCATCTTCATCAACAGAAACATGAATCATTTTTTCTTCAATTTGTACATCCCTTAATGCATCAAAAGCATTTTCAATTAAGTTACCAAATAAAATAACGAAATCATGATGATCTAAATTGTTAGGAAATGTTGTCAAACGGCTTTCCCTGTCAATCTCCAGTAGAATTCCCTGTTCTTTTGCATAGGAAATTTTACTAAGCAATAGCCCGGAAATATTTTCATTTTTAATCCGTTCATTTAGAAAGTTTGTAATTTCATCGTGTTCTTCTTTTACTTGTGTTAAGTAAGAAAGTGCTTGTCCATGATGTCCAAGTTGTAAAAGACCAGCAATTGTGTGCAATTTATTTTTATGCTCATGTGTTTGCACGCGTAATGCTTGTACAAATGCCTTAACACCCGTTAGTTCCTCTGCAAGCTTTTTCACCTCTGTACGATCCTTAAACATGGCTACAGCCCCAACCGTTTTTCCATTAACTTGTATTGGTATACGATTACTCATAATATTGTTTTCATTAATATAGAGCTCACGATTAAAAATGGGTTGATCTAGCTCCAATATTTCCGGTAATCGTGTATCAGGTAAAACGTCAAAAATTTTCTTCCCTATTAATGTTGAAGGTTTTTTGTGAACCCCCAATATGTCACATGCTTTTTCATTAAATATTGTAATTGTCAAATCATTATCAATGGCAATTATCCCTTCATGCATCGCGTTAAATGTTTCGGTTCTTTCTACATACATTTTAGCAATTTCGTGGGGCTCTAATCCAAACATTTGCTTTTTCATATGAAGCCCTAATGTATGAGCCCCCCATGCACTAAAGAACAGAGATAATAAAATAGTAATCATTAATTCTGTTTGAATAGATTGTAGCAACTCTGCCACAGTTAAAACACTATAGCCTACTACTACTACGCCTATTTGTTTACCTTCTTTACTCATGATTGGGACGAATGCTCGTACCATATCTCCATGTTCACCATGGGCAATGGATGTATAATAATGCTCAGAAAACGCAGCGTTTAGATCTCCTGACTCCGAGATTTGCCCAATCTCCTCTGTATTTGGATGTGAGTACTTACGCCTTTGCATATCTAGTACAACAATATATTGTGCGCCATTTATATCACGTATTTCCTCCACTACAGGATTTATGTGTTTCGTAGCCTCGTTAAAATTTTTATTTGCTATGTAAGTTTTCAGCTCGGGAAGCTGTGATACTGTTTTTGCCACAAGTAAAGCCTGATCTCCAAGCTTATCCTTTTGCACAGTCATGACGAACCCTAGCAAAAATGTTCCACCTATACTAAAGGAGAGCATGAGAATAAAAAAAGTCAGAGACATAATTTTTCTCTTCATCGATATTTTTTGAAATTTCAAGATGTTCGCCTCCCTCTTACTATATTTTAACTTACTCCATATGTTAGAATAACAAAAACATCAGAAAATACGAATAAATTAGGTGTAATAGATGAAAAAATTTATTATTGGAACAATAGCAACCGTTTTATTGTTAACGATAGCGTTTGGTGTTCAACAAGGCTTACTATTCGCCAAGCCTCTTCCCTATGACGATGAGCAAAAAGGTTTGAATACGCAAATTACGATTCATTTAAGTCATGTTGTTGCTGAGAATACACCAAAAGGACAGGCGGCAAGTAAATTCGCCGAGCTTGTTGAGAAAAAAACAAATGGCAAGGTGAAGGTACACGTCTACCCAAACTCCTCCTTGTTTAATGATGAAAACGAGTTTCAGGCTTTGCAAAATGGACAAGTAGAAATGATTATCCCTACTTTCTCAAAGATGACATCCTATATACCAAATTGGCAGGTTCTTGATTTACCTTACCTTTTTAATACGGATGATGAAGTGCATGAGGTACTTACAGGTTCGATCGGTGAACAATTGTTAAATGAGCTTAAGCCTTTTCATATAAAAGGACTAGGCTTTTGGCATAATGGCTTTAAACATTTAACCTCTGTCGATCACCCTATTCATACCTTTGAGGATTTAAAAGGCTTACGTGTCCGTACAATGCCAAGTAAAACCCTTGAAAAGCAATTCGAGGTAGTTGGGGCTACACCAATCCCGACTTCTTTCAGCGAGGTTTTTACTGATTTAGAATCGAATACCATTAATGCTCAGGAAAATACAGCGTCAAATATTTATTCTAAAGGTTTCTATAAAGTGCAGAAACATATGACATTAACTAAGCATGGCATTTTAGGATACGCCGTTTTAACGAATGACAATTTTTGGAAATCTTTACCTTCAGAAATCCAAAAACAGATTATCGAGGCTATGAAAGAAACAACCGACTGGCAATTTGAACAAGCAGTAGAAATGAACGAAGAAGATTTGCAAAAACTTAAGCAGCAGGATAACTTTGAAATCTATACGATGAGCAATAAGGAACGCCAACGCTTTAAGGACAAACTAGCGCCTGTTTATGATTTTTATAGAAACAATGTACAAGAAAACGATGTTTTATCAGAAATTGAAAAAATTGTTTCTCCTTAAAGTATTACTGTGGGATTCATACTTTTGTTCATTAATGATAAAATCCTCACTAGCGTGGGGATTTTTTTCTTGTGTATTATAATAGGTTCTGAAATTACAAAACTACTATAAAACAGCTTAAAACCCCTGATATCACTAGTTTTATTGATCCCCCAACTAAAATTGAACAAAATGAACAATAGAAACTTTACGGTCATAAAAACTATTGTCGGAAAATTTCAGCTAAGATAACCTCATGAAAGCGTTCACATAATATTCATAAACAATGTTAGGGGAGAACTTTATGCGTATAAATTTTAAAAACTTAACTGTACAAGTACTGATTGCTATTGTGCTAGGTATTATTGTAGGTGCTACGTTCCCTGAATTCGGAGCGAAGTTGAAAATATTAGCAGATCTTTTTATTAAATTAATTAAGATGTTAATAGCTCCTATTATTTTCTTAACAGTTGTTATTGGAATTGGTAGTATGGGCGATGTAAAAAAGGTTGGTAAAATTGGCGGGAAGGCATTAATTTATTTTGAAATTGTCTCTACTTTCGCATTAGCGATCGGTTTAATCGTTGTCAATATCGTAAAACCTGGTAAAGGCTTTAATACAGCTGCTGCGAACGGTGCAGATGTTTCCCAATATACAGATGCCGCAGCCGCTACAGAGCATGGTATTGGTGCATTTATCATGCAAATTATACCTGATAATGTTGTCGGAGCACTTGCAAATGGCGAGTTATTACCTGTTTTATTCTCAGCTGTTTTATTCGGCATAGCTGCTGCAGCTATTGGTGAACCCGCTAAACCAGTTATTAAATTTTTCGAACAAGTAGCAGATATATTCTTTAAAATTGTTAATATGGTCATGAAAGTTTCCCCGATTGGTGCATTTGGCGCTATGAGCTACACAATCGGAAACTTCGGTCTTAAATCACTAGGAAACTTAGGATTTTTAATGCTTTCCGTTTATATTACAATGTTTATCTTTATCGTAGTCATCATTGGTCTTATTACACGTTACTTTGGATTCAGTATCTTTAAGTTTATTAAATATATTAAAGATGAAATTTTTATCGTTATTGGAACATCATCATCAGAATCTGCCCTACCTTCGATGATGCGTAAATTAGAAAACTATGGTTGCTCTAAACAAGTCGTTGGGCTTGTCATCCCAACGGGGTACTCCTTTAACTTAGATGGTACGTCTATTTACTTATCTATGGCGGCTATTTTTATCGCACAAGCTTATGGAGTTGATTTAGATGTTTGGCATCAAATTACATTACTAGCTATTTTAATGCTAACATCTAAAGGTGCAGCCGGTGTAACAGGCTCTGGCTTTATTACACTCGCAGCAACATTAGCAGCATTCCCAATGATTCCAGTAGAAGGGATTGCCCTTTTAATCGGGGTCGACCGCTTTATGTCAGAGGCTCGCGCCGTTACAAACTTAATTGGTAATGGTGTAGCTACAGTTGTCGTTTCAAAAATGGAAAAAGAATTCGATCCAGAGCAAGAAAAACGTGCTCTTGCAGGAGAAGTCACAACCCAACAATAAAATGAAAGGCTGGCCGGTGGTGTGAAATTCACATTATCGGCCAGCCTTTTTCAGTGTTAAACTCCATATTCCATTTTTAAAAATCAAATGTACACCATTTGTTGCTTGCATAAAAAATCGATCCAACATTTCGAAACAACTTTATTGCCTATTTGAATCAAATATACCTCGGCATAATTGCCGCTGTCGTTTCACTTTCGAATCGGCTTTATGCTTAGGCCAGTATAACCCTTCCTGATTTGAGGGAGGTATTAAATTAAAAATAATAAAGTAGTTTAATTCAGTGTTTGTTCTACAATAGGACTCTTAGCGAAATAGATCAATATTTAAGAATGTTGATCTATTTCACCACCTGCCTTTTTCAATGCTCTTTGAAGTTGATAAATTTTCATCATACTAATTAATCCAGTTAATAGGGCTCCCAATAGGACTGACCCAATAATGACGAGGATCAATGGCCATTCAGTTTTTCCAAATAAATAATTAACCGTTACCATGTCAACATTTATAACTGAAAAAACTGCGATAATTAAGATCACAATTAGTGCTAATATTAAGTTCCATTGCTTTTTCATAAGCCACCTCATTTATTTAACTATTCTACATTCACTATTATAGAATCAGAATTAGCTTAGGACAATCACTTATTTCACAGCAAGGGTATACACCGATAGACCTTTTAACCCTTTGGTTGGACCACTTTAACTATCAAAATTTTTACTAAAGATGAAACCTAGAGTAAAGCTTCTCCGTATAGTAAGTAGATTGGAGGCTTTTTTATGACTACATTTACCCTTACCTACCCAAAAGCTTTCGAAAGCTTTTCAAATATCCCTATTGTGAATGAACAACATGAGACGGTTTGTGTGCTACAAAAGGTTGAACGTTCATCCGTTGGAAAAGTAATCAATGCTGTTATGCTAGTTGCTACACAACAGTCATTACCACATCACTATGAATCACGTACTACTTTAGGGGCACCACTTTTTCAAGTGCAATCTACACTATTAACAAAGGGTGTTAGCCATCAGCTTATTATGCCAGATGGATCCATTTTACCGATACAATGGAAGACGGTTCAATTACTTGAATCTTCCTACTCTTTTACAATGGATGGACTCGCTTTTCGCTTTGAAAGGGATTTTACTTCAACCGCCTATTTATATTGTAATGATGAAAAAATAGCAAGCGCTAGTAATATAGAAACTGAGCTTGTGCGTACTGGTATAGCTTTTAAACTGTTTAACTCTGACGATACTCTCTTTGTTGCTTTGCTAGCAACTCTGTATCAGGCATTATTCTCTATGAGTAATTAGGTGACTATATACATAACATACGGTTTAAATAGATGATGAACAATAAAAACTCCTATATATTAGGAGTTTTTTTGCTTACTTGTCGCGGATTTCTCATAAAAGCTAGCTCTTTTATGTCTTTTACTACTGCTAGAATCAATCAATATCTTCCGGGACACGAAATAAATTTGCTTTGTTTTGACCATTTTACGCCGTTCTTCTATAAAAGGAGTACACTAAAGAGGTAGAAATACTATACATTTGGAGGCATTTAACATGGATACAAAAGCAGCAGACATTAAAAATTTAATGACGTTAGATTTACTTGTTCAAATTCTAGAGGAACGCGGTATTATGACAGAAAGAGAGTTACAAGAACGTCTCACTAATAACGTTAAACTTTCCTCTATGGATGCAAATTTAAAAGAAAAAGTCATTGAAGAAATAAAACATTAATGGAATGGATGGCATTTCAAAAAGGGGCCGCTTCTTAAGTAATAAAAATGTTTTTTAGCGGTCCTCTTTTTTATATTTGCACATTTAGCTCCTTCACATATACAGCGGTTCCTGAAATAGAAATAGTCAATTTGCCCTCATCATTTTTTACATGTACATGCACACGCCCATCCTTCCCAAGCTCCTGACCTTGTTCAATAATTAGTGTCTTCGGCAATTGTGCTTGTCGATCCATACACTCTGCAAAATATGCTCCCATAACACCAGAGGCTGTACCTGTAGTTATATCTTCAATTGTTCCAGAATAAGGTGATGAAAAATGTCGTGCGTGCATATCTGCATACTTATCAAATGCCTCTAAGCAAAAAGGATGCACGGATGCTTTTGGCATTTCTTCAAGGACATCCGGAAAATCTGCAGTTTGCGGAGTCATTTTTTCAAAGTATGATAAATTTATTATAGGTACTAGCAATGTCCAAATTCCTGTACTTCCATAGACTATCGGTAATTCAGGATGTATCGCTTCCTCTGTTAGTCCAATAGATTGTGCAAGCTTAGTTTTTGAACCGTTAAATGCTTTAAATTGAGGTGCTGCATGCTGCATAGTCATATGAATTTTCCCTTTTTGTTCTTTTATCTCAATTGGGAGAATTCCTGCTTTCGTGTCAATAGTCAGTTTTGACTTATCTTTTAGTAAACCTTTTGTTTTTAGTGCATATATCGTTGCCATTGTTGCATGTCCACATAAATTCATCTCATGCCCTGGCATGAAATAACGTATACGTAAATCTGCTTTATCCGATTTTAACGCAAAGGCAGTTTCATTGAAGCCCACTTGCTTAGCAATAGCCTGCATTTCTAATTCACTAAATTGATCTCCCTCTACGACGACACCTGCTGGATTTCCCATATTAGGTATCGTGCTAAACGCATCATAATGATGGACGGTAACCATTTTCATTTTCTTTTCCCTTCCTTTTATAAAGTCTAATGGAAGCCAGGTACAATAAAGGCTTATTTCAACTAGCGACTTGCTTTTTCTCCTTACTACTACCATTTACTCAATATAATTTACTATATTCCACTTTATTCTTTATATCTACATTTTATGGCTACATAATATCCTTGCAGTATAAAATACTTATTTTTTAACAAACGAATTTACATAAATAGATAATTTTTACAAGTAATATATTTACTTTATAACCACATTAATGTAATATAACTATTAAATACATAGGAGGTGATAGTTATGAAAAAATTAGGACATTTGGTTTTAGCAACTACTTTGGCATTAGGAGTATTTGGTTTAGGTAGTAATACTGCGTATGCAGCCCCTTTCGAAAATGCTGTAGTAAATATTGATGGTCTTTCATCAAACCAAACTAGAGCTATAACAGCGAATGGACAAGGTAGTATTAGTGTTGTAAATACAGGTAAAGTTGGTATTGGTTATGTTCTTAAGAAAGATGGCGTGAACATTGGTCCGGTTATAGGTTTAGCTGCAGGAGCTTCTACTAATTATCAAGTTCCAATGACTAAAAATGCTAAATATACTTTAGAGCTAACTTGTTTCTCAGGAACTAGCTGTTCTGGTATGGGTGTAATATCTAATTACTAAGAATCTAGTAGTCCGGTTCCGTATACGGCGGTTTATATCAAGCTTGTAGACTTTTGAGCCCTTAATGATTCCAGTATTGTTAAGGGCTTTACTTAATTTAAGCTTTTCGTATTCACTAATACCCTTTGCAAGTATTTTCCCATTCATAGGCTTAATAAGGTATCCTTATCGAATAAGCTTTCTTATTCTTGTCCTAGATTTCTTCCAAACCTCCCATAAGTACATACTAAATATTCTCCTGACCTATCCGTTAGCGATATTAGATTGGTTTCGTGAACCACACCATTCGATCAAGTAATGATTCAATACTCCACGTCACTACGCACACCCTTGCTATTGGCTCACCACTACTTATGTCTTCATGACTCAGGTATAACCACCTAAAGATTGCGCCCGTGCTGCGCATAAAAAAAGCAATATGCATTTATTACTATGCATACTGCTAAAGGTAATTATCGAATTGTTTTTAATGCCGTTGACCAAGGGATAAGTTGATCTAGCATTTGATTTACTGAATCTGCTTGCACATCCTTTGGTTTAAATACTGTGCCGTTTTCGAAATCTGTAAATAATGATAAAGCAGGATGGACGCGAACATCTGCAACTAATAACTCACCAAGAATTCCACGTAAATGTTCAGCAGCTCTTGCTCCACCAACAGAACCGTAAGAAACAATACCCGCCGCCTTATTATTCCATTCCACGCGTAAGTAGTCTAATGCATTTTTTAATGCCCCAGTAATAGAATGGTTATACTCTGCAACGATAAACACAAAGCCATCACATGCAGCAACTTTTTGTGACCATGTAGCTGCTCCTGAAGCATCTCCGCCTGGCTCACCTAGAAGTGGTAGTTTATAATCTGCAATATCTATAATTTCATATTCCGCATCACCACGTTTTCCAGCGACTTCCTTTACCCATTCGCCCACTTGTGGACTTAAACGACCTTCACGCGTACTCCCTAAAATTACCCCTATTTTCAACATGTTGTTCCTCCTTCATTCATCCCTCAAATTGTGACCGAATCATTCATTTAATACTAAAAACGGTTCTCTTAGCCATGTTGGACAAGGTTAATGAAACCATGTTTTTTACTTCGAATTAAATTATCTTTAATCCAAGATAAAAATATCATATATTTATAAAAATTTCCAGTTATTTAATTCAGATTAATTTATTTTAATCGGTCTTTCTAATGCTGCAAGTTCATCCTCAATCGATGCATATTGTCTTTCTACAACATATTTTGCATCCGAGATAGCCGCATTATAAATATGTGGAGCAATATTTTCCTTTATAAAGTCTAATATTCTTTCTGCTTCAAATTCTGTAATATCCTCATCACGATTGTTGTAGAAAAATCGTTGAATATCAGCGATTATTGTTTCCTGTTGTTCTTTTGTTAAACGAATAAACAATTCAATGCTCTCCTCTCATTCCAATATACTCACCTATCATAACACTCTCAAATTAATCTATGCATACACAAAAAGAATGAATTATATTAACTATAGCCTTTGTATAGTGTTGAAAAATAAATTAGTCAAGAAAACTTCGGTGAATGTGTAAATAAGGAGGACTTACTTATCTGTGCGAAAGCAAAGCGACAGCTACAAAGCGCCCAGCTGGAACGGAAATCAGCCCCTATTTTTGCCGAAAATCATACTTTATTTAATAGGACACCTTAATTTTCTTTGACACAATAGTTTTTCAACAACACAAAAAGACTGAATTATATTTAGTACGATAATTCAGCCTTGTTTTTATTACTGTTTACATTTAAATGAATAGTTTGTTGATAGAAAATTCTTTTCCTTTGAGACGATGGCTTCTCCACCGTCTTTTTCGCATTGCTCTGTCATAGTATCAATTTTTTTGGCATTCATCGTATTCGTCATTAATGTCAAACCTATCCCAAACACAGCAATCAGCAAACCAACCATCATCCATAACTTGCCGGCCTTATTGCCGGCAGGTCTTTCATTCGCCATAGATATTCCCCTCTCTTACACGAATAAAAACGGTTCTGTATGAATAGTAGATTGTACAAATTCAACAGAGTATTTTTTATCCTCACACATTCTTGCCATCTTTTTAGCTACTCCTGCAATCATCACTTTCTCCACATGATGTCCTGGATCTACGATTTGTAGACCAATTGCTTGAGCGTCCTGTGCAGTATGGAAATACATATCTCCTGTTAAAAATACATCTGCCCCAGCACGTTTCGCAGAATAGATATATTTATTGCCGTCGCCACCGACAAGCGCAACTTTTTTCACCTTCGACTGTAAATCACCAACAACACGGACAGCGGGTACGTCTAGCTGCTGTTTGACGAATTGCGTAAATTCATGAAGAGTCATTTCTTGTGGTAAATAACCAACTCGTCCTAAGCCCATTACATTCGTTTGCTGGTCTAAGCGAATGATATCATAAGCTGGTTCTTCATATGGATGTGCGTTTAACATTGCCTTTAATACACGATTTTTTATAGATTCCGGAAATACAACTTCTACCTTCACTTCTTCTTCAACATGTAATTCACCAATAGAGCCCACATGTGGATTCGCACCTTCTAGTGCACGGAAACGCCCCTCTCCTAATGTAGTATAGCTACACGCTTCATAATCTCCAATACGACCTGCTCCTGCCTTTGCTAATGCCTCACGTAAATCATTGGCATTTGTAGTCGGTATAAAAACTGCTAGCTTCAACATATTTTCCGCATATGTTTCTTCTAAAATAGAACGGTTTTCAAGCTGTAGAGCATCCGCTAGTAAATCGTTAACACCGCCTTCAGCTACATCTAAATTCGTATGTGCAGCATAAACGGCAATATCATTTTTTATTAGCTTTTCATATAAACGCCCAGCAGGATTGTCCGTACGAATATTCGAAAGTCGTCTGAAAATCGGTGGATGATGCGCTATTATTAGCTCACATCCTTGAGCAATAGCTTCCTCAGCTACTGCTTCATTAACATCTAATGTGACTAATACTTTACTGACAGGTTTATTTAATGTACCGATTGCAAGACCAATTGGGTCATTTTCCATACATGCTAGTTTTTTAGGCGACCATGATTCGAACAATTGTATAATTTCCTGACCGTTAACTGTTTTCATCTCATAGAACCCCTTCCACTAAATTGAGTAGAGCTACTAACTCTGCACGTTTTTCATCAATTTCAGGTGTTTGATCTGCCCCTTCAATGGACTTTAATACACGCTGCCAATTTTCTTTTTCACGTGACCATTTTTTTATAAATGATGGTGATTTTCGTTGCATTAATTTCGGACCAAATAAAATTTCCGGTTCCGATAACGTCATTGTGCTTCTTTGCAAAACAAGAATTTCATAAATTTTTTCGTCTTCCTCTAAAATTTCTTCGTCCTGGATTGCCCAATTATTTGCTAATGCCCATGCGCGAATCACTTTAGCATGAATATTTGGTTGCAAAATAAGCCTTGTTACCCCTTGCAATTTTTCAGGATGCTTCTCCAAAATGGAGACAATAAGAGGTCCACCCATTCCAGCAATAGTAACTGTATCTACATGGTCAGCTTCTTCAACAGCCGCTAAGCCATTCGCGAGTCGTACTGTAATTTTTTCTGTTAAACCTTCCTTTTGCACTTGTCCAACTGCTGATTCAAATGGTCCTTTCACAACTTCCCCTGCTATTGCGTAAGAAGCAATACCTTTATGAATTAAGTAGCATGGCAAATATGCATGGTCGCTGCCAATATCGGCTACAACTGCACCAGAGGGTACATATTTTGCTACTGTTTCTAATCGCTTTGATAATTTTTGTGCGTTCATTTATTTTTACCGCCTGTCTTAAATAGTGTTCTTTCTTAGTATGTATGATGTCGTGAAAAAAAACAAATGGAGTTGACTCAAATTTTGAGCAACTCCATTTTTATTTAACTGAAATGAAGATAAATAAATTGTAGCTGTACCGATTACGATTAAACGCTTTCAGTACAGCTACTTTTTTTAGACTATTTTAGAGTTGAAATGTACTTAGCGATTGCTTTCGCTTCCGCTTCGTTTTTCATACCAGGCGTCATTGGAGTTCCTGGGATTCCGTTTGTTAAAACATCTACGATACGAGCTTCATCTTTGCCATGTAAGTTTGGACCAAAACCACCACTTAGGTCATTACCATGACAACTAACACAAGATTGTACTAATGCAGAGTCATCAGTAGCTTCTGTTTTTTCGCCACCACCCTCTTTTTCAGCAGCGATTTCCTTTTTATTCTCTGCGCCCATTAAAGACATAAAGAAAATAAGACCAATACCAAATGCTAAAATTAAGATGTAAGGAACGACTGGATTGTTTTTCATATGTTTCCCCTCCTCATTGTAAATCTACTTCTATGATAATATAGAATCAGTCAACATCTAATATTGTACTTCATTAACCATGAAACGAAAAGCCTATTCGCTAAGTTTTCCTTTGTTTGTAACAATTTCGACATTTCTGTAACTATTGGATAAAATATGTCTTGAAATCCCCAATATTTGGACTATCCATTATCTTCTGAACGACTTCTTTACACGCTGTTATCTTTCCTCTCTTTGTACAGTCATATACCAAGAAAATCAAAATTTCTTTATGTAATAATCCATTAGCTAAATAAGCTATACGATTATAGTCTTCACCAACAGAGTGTAGGCTCAATTACAGACATAATTTTAAAACAAAAAAGAATCCGTTAGCTATTGGAAAGCAAACAGATTCTTGTCTTTGTCAGCGAAACTATTTTACAAAATGAGTTCCTATAATAAGTTTATGATATAATAGCTAATCAATGCCAGTAAACCTAGGACACCTGAGACCGTAAAATAAAGTAGCTTCATTTTTAAACCTGACCAAAGCCAAACCCCGCAGTTTGCTGCAATCAAGCAAAACAATGCAATATTATTGCCATTAAAATATGTAGTGTAAATTCGAATAGACATACTAAATAATAAAACAGCACCCAATAAATGGAAAACAGGGGCTAAAAGATCATTTTTTCTTGCCATTCGAAACGCCGTCAAAAATAATATCACCGCAGCTATTCCAACGACAACCGTTAAAATTATCATTAAAGAAGATATTGTAAAATAAATAGACAGCAACGTAATCATTGCAATACATATACCTGCAATTATAAGTAGCAGCCTTCTCTTTTCTGAAGGTAATATAGCCTGTTTATGATGTACTGGTTCTAACTCCTCTATATCTGACCCCTCTGCATATAGAGCCGCTAAAAAATCACAGTAATGCTCTGGTAATAGTTTATTTTGCTTCCAAAACAAAATCTCATTCAAAATTATTTTTTTTCGAGGATTTGTCATAGTGTATACTCCAAACATTGCTTAATAATGGTTGTTATTACAATTTTATCTTAAAATTTTTAATAACACATCTGTATAAAGTAGCAAAAATAATCAAGATTGACTCATTCTAATTACTCGCTATAACATTTATCGAAAAAATATTTACTATGTTTAGTATGTTCTAGGGAAAATGATGGAAACTTTGCGCGGGTATTTACTTTACGTTCACAGGTATTCTCCTATTTCATGCGAATATAATAGTAGCCTAAAAAAGGGCTATCCAATTAGTCATTACTAATTAGATAGCCCAACTTTTTATCTTTATTCTAAGAAGTCTTTTAAACGTTTGCTGCGAGAAGGGTGACGTAGCTTTCTAAGAGCCTTAGCTTCAATTTGGCGAATACGTTCACGTGTTACACCAAATACCTTCCCTACCTCTTCTAATGTACGTGTGCGACCATCATCTAAACCGAAACGTAAGCGCAGGACATTTTCTTCACGGTCAGTTAATGTATCTAGCACATCCTCTAATTGCTCTTTTAACAATTCATAAGCTGCATGGTCAGATGGAGATTGAGCTTCTGAATCCTCAATAAAGTCTCCTAAATGTGAATCATCTTCTTCTCCAATTGGTGTTTCAAGAGATACTGGTTCTTGTGCAATTTTTAAAATTTCACGTACTTTTTCAGGTGTTAAATCCATCTCCTCACCAATTTCTTCTGGAGATGGCTCGCGACCTAAGTCTTGTAGTAATTGGCGTTGTACACGAATTAATTTATTAATTGTTTCTACCATATGCACTGGAATACGGATTGTACGTGCTTGGTCCGCAATTGCACGTGTAATCGCTTGGCGAATCCACCATGTTGCATAAGTGGAAAATTTAAAACCTTTACGGTAGTCAAATTTCTCAACTGCCTTGATAAGACCCATATTCCCCTCTTGAATTAAATCAAGGAATAGCATTCCACGGCCAACATATCGCTTTGCAATCGATACAACAAGACGTAAGTTCGCTTCAGCTAGGCGTTTACGTGCTTCTTCGTCACCTTGCTCAATACGCTCAGCTAAGGCAATTTCTTGCTCGGCAGAAAGTAAATCAACTCGACCAATTTCTTTTAAATACATACGTACAGGGTCATTTATTTTAACACCTGGTGGTACACTCAAATCATTTAAATCAAAAGTCTCTTCGTTTGCTTCTTCTTTCATTAAGCTTTCTTCTTCAAACTCTTCTTTTCCAATGATTTGAATGTCTTTAGCCTTTTCAAGATCCTCAGCAAAGTGGAAAATCTCTTCGTTCTCCAATTCATAAGGCGCTAGTTTCTCTGAAATTTCTTTCATAGAAATTTCACCTTCTGTTTTTGCTTTTTCTTGTAGTATTTTTTTTGCTTCATCTAATGTAATTTCTACTTCTACCTCTTTTGAACGTTCTGACTTGTCCGCCATAAACCTTCCTCCTTCTAAACAACCGAATCGGGTTAAATCGCCGATAACGATTTTCTTAAATGAATAATCTGTTGGGCGATTTCAAGTGCACGCGCATACTCATGCATCTTCTCCGCTTCCTTTGACTCATGCATCTTTTGTTGAATTTCTTGCTCAATTCTATATTTTTGCAGCTGACGTATTGAGTCTGTGACCTCTGCATCTGCTTGGTCGGGATCTCTTTCCGCTAAAGCTGCTTCCATTACAATCTTGCGTAATTCAGAGTCATCTAATATCTCAACAAAACGCTGATAATCAGGATGACCATATTCCTCATAAAATCCTACTAAGCGAACAAAAACTGCCATATAAGCATCTCGTACAAATGGATCTTTTTGCTCACTACGTAATACCCTGTCCACTACATCTATATTATGAAGCATATGAGCCAGTAATAAACGTTCGGCACGTTCAGCTGCGTCCATAGGCTTATGTTGCTGAGTGACCGGCATCGAAGGCGTTTGAACAGGCATTTCTACTTTTGCAGAACGAACCTGATTGGCCTCTAGCTTTCGGAATTGAGCATAAATCGCTTCTTCCGAGATGTTTGTTTCTTTCGATAGCTGTCTTATATACAAATCTCGTTCAACTGGTGATGATCTACCTACCAGTTGTTCAAGAACTTCTTGAATATATTGAAGCGTATCATTTTCAAACTGAAAGTTCTTATTTCGTCTAGCATGCATCATCATAAAAGCAATATACGCATGAGGGTTTTCCAAAATTTGTTCTTTAAATGCTTGTCCACCTAAACTACGAATGTATTCATCGGGATCTAGCTTATCTGGTAACACCGCAATATTGACTTTCATACGTTCCGTTTGAAGTAACTGTGCTGCTCTTTTCGCCGCATCAAACCCAGCATTATCACCGTCATAGCAAATGGTAATCTGCTCTACTAAGCGCTTTAGCTTTGTGATATGCTGATTCGTAAGCGAAGTGCCCATTGTTGCTACAGCATTCGTTACACCCACAGAGGTTGCTGCTAAAACATCCATAAATCCTTCCATCAATACTACTTGACGATTTTTTCTAATCGAGGTTCGTGCTTTATCTAGGTTATATAGCACTTCACTCTTTTGAAAAATTGGTGATTCTGGACTATTTAAATATTTTGCCTCTTCACCAGTAGATGTAAGGATTCGTCCTGAGAATGCTATAATCTTTCCGTTCTCATCACGAATGGGAAACATAATACGCCCTCTAAAACGATCAAAATAGCGTTCTTCCCCTTCACGCTTGATTACTAAACCACTTTCCGCGATTTCTTGTAAATTATAACCTTTTCTTTCAAGCAATATCGTTAATGCATCAAAGCTTGGGAGAGACCATCCAATGCTATTAGATTCTATAAGTTCCCTTGTAAATCCTCTTTCTAGCAAATAATTTAAAGGTTCTTCACCATCTTCGGTATTTAACAGTAAATGATGAAAAAAATCTGCTGCAAAAGCGTGAGCTTCTTTCATCCTTTCTTCCGCTTTAGATACCTTTTTCGTTACTTCAGGTAAACTTGGCCCAATATCTAACTGTATGCCAACACGTTCACCAAGTTTCACGACAGCGTCAGGAAAAGAAATACCTTCTATATCCATTACAAAAGTAATAGCATTACCGCCTGCACCACAACCAAAGCAATGGAAAATTTGTTTGTCTGATGACACAGAAAAAGATGGCGTTTGTTCTCCATGAAATGGACAGAGCCCAAACCAATTGCGCCCACGCTTTGTAAGCTGCATGTATTCGCTTATGACATCAACAATCTCCGATTGTGAGCGAATCTGTTCAATCACTTCTTCAGGAATCTTCCCTGCCAAATCCATCACCATCTTTAAATTACGTTCTAAAACACAATTCGCTATCCGATTTAAAAATCCTTTATTTCTCGACAAAAAAATAGGATTTTTCTCTTAATAAATATTTTTACCACAATTTTATTATTATAAAACAAAAATTAGTTTTTATCTATACTATTTTCAAAACGGACTCAAAAAAACCGCCTCTCACATGAGGTGGTTTATCATCATCCGTTTCTTATTTACAGTTCAAGATATGCTCAATAATGACGTTCGCTGTTTCCTCAACAGCTTTGTTTGTCACATCAATAACCTTACAACCGATTTTAGCGACAATTTTTTCAAAATGTTGGATTTCTTCTAATATTCGATTATGCTGCGCATAGATAGCATCATCATTCAAGCCAAGAGACATTAGTCTCTCTTTTCTAATTGAGTTTAATTTATCAGGAGAAATAATTAAACCAAAACATTTTTTCGGATCAATTTGTAATAGTTCTTCTGGTGGCTCCACTTCTGGTACTAAAGGTACGTTCGCCACCTTATAGCGTTTATGTGCTAAATATTGTGATAACGGTGTTTTAGAGGTACGTGAAACACCGACTAACACAATATCAGCCTGTAAAAGACCACGTGGATCTCTACCATCATCATATTTTACTGCAAATTCAATAGCCTCTATTTTTTTAAAATAATCATCATCTAGCTGGTGAACAATTCCTGGTGCTTCTAATGGGAATTCTTCCACAAATGTTGTCATTGTTTTTAAAGCAGGCCCTAAGATGTCGACAGCATAGACATTTTCTTGCTCACACAGTTCATGTAATAACGATCGCATCTCCTGGCGAACAAGCGTGTACACAATAAAAGCATTCTGTTTCGCTGCAAGGCATACAATTTTCCGAATGAGCTCCTCTGATTGTATATGAGGAAAACGGCGAATCACTGTGTTTTCCAAACTAGGTCGAAACTGGCTAATAACCGCTTTCGCGACTTGATCACCAGTTTCACCGACTGAATCAGATACAACAAAAACCCGTAGTCTTTTCATGCTGCTCTCCTTCAAATATTTAGTCATTCTGTGCCAGTGATAAGAAAGCTCGTGTAATCGTCGTTTTTGTAAGACGACCAACGATTTTCAAACCACCTTCTTGTGGCTCTACTACTGGTAGCGAATCAACTTCTCGTTCAATTAGTTTATTCGCTGCAACAACTAAAGAATCTGCTCTCTCGCAGTACGAAATATTTGGCATTCGTGTCATAATTATATGTACAGGAATTTTGTTTAAATCCTGCGTGCCAATACTTGTTCGTAGTAAATCTTTTCGAGAAAGTACTCCTGTCAAAAACTCATTTTTATCTACGACAAAGAGTGTTCCAACATCCTCTGAAAACATGAAGCAAATCGCATCGTAAACAGTCATTGTTTCCGGTACAACAACTGGTCCTGAATGGAAATCTTTCACTTTTAAATTGTTAATACTATCCGTCAATGTAACGGATGTTTTTTTACCTGAATAGAAATAGCCAACACGAGGTCTAGCATCTAAAAAGCCCGCCATTGTGAGTATTGCTAAATCTGGTCTTAAAGTTGCTCTTGTCAGATTGAGACGTTCTGCAATATGTTCGCCTGTGATTGGGCCGTTTTCTTTCACAATTTGTAAAATGTCTTCCTGACGTTTATTGAGTTCGATTGGACTCACCGCCTCAAATCTAATAGTGTTATACTTATGCTCAATTATTATATACTATTTTAATAATTATTGCGAAGAAAAGAACTACATGCTACAATATTGACACATACGCTTGCTCTAAATGTATTTTCGAGCGATTTGCGTTTTATAGGCGATGATGGGAAAAAAGTATCTGTTCCACTTTAAAGCGAGTAGAAGATGGTGAAAGTCTACATAGTAGCAGAGAAAAGGCACTCCTTGAGCTAACTTTTTTGAAAAGAGGTTTTAAACAACGCGTTTAAAACAATCAGGGTGGAACCGCGGGTTTTAGCACTCGTCCCTGGGCATTCATTGTGCCCGGAGACGGGTGCTATTTTTAATTTAGTCCTACCTAAATTAAAAAAATCTCTAGCGAATTGTATAAATTCGCTAAAACAAAATCAATGTTCACTCTGTGAAAACTATGAAGGAGGCTATTTTTTATGGCAAACAAATCAATGGAAACAATCGTATCTTTAGCGAAGCATCGCGGCTTTGTCTTCCCTGGTTCTGAAATCTACGGAGGCTTAGCAAACACTTGGGATTACGGTCCGCTAGGTGTTGAATTAAAAAACAATGTTAAAAAAGCGTGGTGGCAAAAGTTTGTCCAAGAATCAGAGCACAATGTTGGAATAGATGCTGCAATTTTAATGAACCCAAAAGCTTGGGTTGCTTCTGGTCACGTTGGCAACTTTAATGACCCAATGATTGATTGTAAAGCATGTAAAGCGCGCCATCGTGCTGACAAAATCATCGAGGACGCTGCGCTAGCAAAAGGCGATGAAATCATTGTCGATGGTATGACATTTGATCAAATGAAAGAAACGATGATTAAGTATGACGTAGTGTGCCCGGATTGTGGTAAAGCTGATTTTACAGATATTCGTCAATTTAATTTAATGTTTAAAACATTCCAAGGTGTAACAGAATCTTCTACTAATGAAATTTATTTACGCCCAGAAACAGCACAAGGTATATTCGTGAACTTTAAAAACGTACAACGTTCAATGCGTAAACGTACACCATTCGGTATTGCTCAAATCGGTAAATCATTCCGTAACGAAATTACACCAGGTAACTTCACTTTCCGCACACGTGAATTTGAACAAATGGAACTTGAATTTTTCTGTAAGCCTGGCGAGGACCTTGAATGGCACGCATATTGGAAAGAATTTTGTAAAAATTGGTTATTAAATTTAGGCATGAAGGAAGATTCTATGCGTCTTCGTGATCATGAAGACGACGAATTGTCTCACTACTCAAATGCTACAACTGATATTGAATTTAAATTCCCATTCGGTTGGGGCGAACTATGGGGCGTAGCGGATCGCACAGATTTCGATTTAAAACAGCATATGGAGCATTCTGGTGAAGATTTCACTTACATTGACCCAGTCTCAAACGAACGTTATGTTCCATATTGTATCGAGCCTTCTTTAGGTGCAGACCGTGTAACATTAGCATTCCTTTGCGATGCTTATGACGAGGAAGAGCTTGAAGGCGATGATAAGCGTACAGTTTTACGCTTCCACCCTGCTCTAGCACCATTTAAAGCTGCGGTTCTACCACTTTCTAAAAAACTTTCGGATGAAGCTACAGATGTTTGGGCAGAGCTTCGTAAATCTTTCCCAGTTGACTTTGACGAGTCACAATCAATCGGTAAACGTTACCGTCGTCAAGATGAAATTGGTACACCATTCTGTATCACTTACGATTTTGACTCAAAAGAGGATGGTCAAGTTACAGTGCGTCATCGCGATTCAATGGCTCAAGTTCGTATGCCAATTACAGATGTTAAAGCATACATCGAAAAACATCTTCAATTCTAAAATTCATCAGTATATAAAGAGGGAGTCGCATTTTAAGCGACTCCCTCTTATTATGTCTTTAATAATGAAAACAAGCGCTCTTGCATCTTCTCCTCAAATGAAAACTTTTTCATATTCATGCCTACTAAGCTTATAAGTAGTTCCTCAATATCTACAAGCGAATAAAAAAGGAATGTTCCTTCTCGCATCGGGCGAACTCTCTTATCAGCTGTCAGCTCTTCCCCAATAAAGTAAGCTACATTTACGTTACAATGTTCCATTAATTGCGTAATGCTCTGGTCATCATCTGGATTAATAAAGAACGGCACAATTTTATCAATATACAAAATACTTTGCACAAGTTTTATAAAGAAATTTTCACGTAGTGAAGTTTCCACAACTAATACTGTTGTTTTCTCATGCTGATAATCCATATACAATATATGTAATTGCTCTTCTAATAGTTTCTTTAATATAGTAATAGAGTTCCTATATTTTTTCAAATCTATTTGAATCTCCCTTGTTAATAAACGTAGAATTCGAAAGGCAGGTAAAAATATTTTTAAAATAATTTCTTTAGGATGTAAATGATCTATTAATTTATTAAAGTAGACTCTTAAGCCATTTTCGTCACAACGAATTAATTGTTCTATAAATAAATTAAAAATTTCTTCAAAGCTGTTAGCACGATAATCAATCATTTTCGCAATTTTCACATTATAATTTAAAGGTAAAATCATTGACTTTTGTTCATCCAACAACTTAACTTTAGGTAACGTTGGGAATAAATCATAGACAAGTTCTACTTGTGCACTTCGATTATCAGATAATTGAACGACCGAGTTGACAGGATAAATCCTTAAGCACTCTACAAATTTGTGCATAAATTTCTCGTTATATAAATGTCGATCACGATATAAAACAGCTAATGCATCTGTTGCAGCATATCCCGAATGATATACACGCTTTGATGTCATAGCTGAATAAACATCTATTATTTGCAGTAATTGAACTCCCTCACGCATATCATCCTCACAAAGCTGATTCGGATAACCTTTACCGGCAAAGCGTTCATGATGATCACGTGCTAAATAGGCAATATCCTCTTCCCCATTTTCTATGAGCAACTCGTAACCTTTAGTCGTATGAGTTTTAACAATGTCAAACTCATCTTCTGATAATTTTCGTTTTAAATTTAATATTTCTTGCGGGATAAACACCTTCCCAATATCATGGAACAAATAGCCCCTTGCTAACGTTACAATATCCGTTAAACCTAAATAACGTGCAAAGATAGTACCTAAAACGAAAACATCAAACGAATGAACAAAAGAATACTCATCCCATTCCTTTAATCGCATAAGTAATTCATAGCGATGTTTTTTTTCTAAAATTTGTTCAAAAACACCTTGTACATAAGTAGTATCTTGGATACTTTTTAAAATTTGACCATAGCGCAACTCATGCACAACATTCTCTAATGTAGTCATAAAAAGGTTATTCACCTTATCTTTATACTCATCTACCTCATCCTTTTTATCGATAAGTGGTGCAAATATATCCCAGCAATCCCTTGTATGCTGCATACTTAAATCATGAACAATTCGGACTGAATTAGTTGGTAAATAGACAGATAGTTCGTCTACTTTTCTAAGCTTAAGTAAAGCAATAATTCGTTCCGTTAAAACTAAATCTTTTTTAGCGAGTAAACGATAATCAGAAAAAATATCTTCAGCTAAAATATCATTGGCTTCAACTTCATCAATACTTAACGTCACTTTTCTTAGCATATTTTCTGCCACATATGCAATATCCAAGCATCATGTGACTCCCTCCTTCTTCGATAGACTGCGTTGTTCATCAATTATGCCTCGGCATAATTGCGTCTGGAGGCTTTAACTTCTTTCAACGGATGTTTGGACTTACGCTGAAAGAAGTTAAATATCATCTATATTATTTACAATATCATAGATTAAAATGCCTTTTCAACTAGTTTATGGTATACAAATGAATAGTTACTACTATGTTTATATTAAAAACCATTCCAAAATTAGTAATTTATATCTAACTTATTCTTTTAACAACAGCTATTAACAACAATAAAAAAGATATAAAATCCTATACAATAGAACTAAAAGCGCATTTTTATAATTTATAGTTAAATTTATATCACAAATAATATTTTCTGTAAATTACAAAAAAATACTCATTTTGTCCTAATATTACTAGCAAAAATCTCACATTACTATCTCATCACCCAAAAATCCTATATACCATTCAATAAAATACGTCCCAGTCGATAAGGAAATAATAGCCATTACTCGTTGATGAACAAGTATTTTATCCATGTTAATTTTTAACATCATATAATTCCCTCTATTCTCATCTTCATCATTTTGATATAAATAAAGTATTATAGTTAATCTTAAATGTTAAATAACAATAATTTAACAATCCATAGAGATTCCAACCTATTTAACAGGATGGTCCTAGCTATAAATTTTTTATGTACTTTGGAGGAATTTTTTTGAAAAGCAATCGTTTTTATCACATCGCAATGGCATCAGCACTAGCAACAAGCGCTATTGTCATTGCACCCCCAGCACATGCTGCATCGGTATTCTCCGATGTGAAAAATGTGTCATCTGAAGAAGGTCAAGCTATTATTAACTTAGCTCAACGTGGCATTATATCAGGCTACCCCGATGGCACTTTTAAACCTGAGAATTCAATTACTCGTACACAAGCTGCGAAAATTTTAGCTGGTATGTTAAAGCTAGATACGGTTCATGTAAAAAATCCAAATTTTAAGGATATAAAACCCGGCGACGCAAATTATGGCGCGATTGCTGCTTTAGCAAATGCAGGTATTATTAGCGGAACCAATGGCTATTTCAACCCAACTAAAAATATTACACGTGGACAAATGTCAAAAATGATTGTGAAAGGTTTTAAATTACCAATTACAAACGGCATTTACATTCCTTTTGATGATGTCAACGAAGGTAGCGAATACGAACCATATATAAAAACACTTTTTGCCAATAGCATTACAATAGGTACAACGCCTACTACCTTCGGACCACAAACTAATGTAAAACGCTCCCAGTTAGCACTTTTTGTTGTACGTGCTGAAAAAGCTCAAGGCAACGTCACAGTTTTTGCTAGCCAATTTAAGCAAGACTATATCTTTGCTTCTTATGGCGGCATTAATCCTGCAGAGGATATCTTTACATGGGTTGAAGATGAAGAAGATTATATGACAGAGTCCATTACAATTAAACCGCTAAAAGAAGGTACAGGAAAATTAGTTATTACGGGCTTTAAAGAAGATACGGAAGAATTTATCGATGTCTATTACTTAGTAAATGTGAAGAAAGTAAACGGAAAGCTACAAACAATGCTTCAAAAAGTGAAAGAAGAGGATTATGCAGAAAACTTACCGCTCAACTTAATGGAAAGTAATTTAAAATTTGTTCCTACTAAGGTAAGTATTCAAACTGCAGATGGTCAAGCTTTATCTCCTGAATTATATAATTTTAAATCAACGAATAATTCTGCTACACTTTCTATCTTTAAAAATGGTCAATATTTGCTTACTTTCACTAATGGTACTCAACAACAAACAATGGCTGCTGATGTCAATACATATGATTTCGTGCGTAGTATTGATTTGTATCAAGTTACAGATGAGTTAACGTTTTCAAGTAGCGATCTATCGTTCGAGCCAACACATGTTGCCTTAGAAAAATTTAATTCTGAGCCAGCAGCTGTGAAAGCGACAATAAAGGATAAGAAAGTAAATGTTACACCATTAGCAGAAGGTACATCTATTTTACATATAACAGGTAAAAATGGTGAAACTGCTTATCTATATATTGATTTTCTAAAAATCGCTAATAAATGGGTTGCTTCTTACGAGTTCATGGAAGATCCAGAAGAATATTAATATATTGTAATGTAAAAAGTAAAATGCCAGAAGATCAATATTATTGGTCTTCTGGCGTTTTTTCTTGATCAGTACTCGTTCTTAACTGAAATTCAGGCGTTCTTTCAAGCTGTTCAATAAATTTTTTAGTCTTAAAACGAATTCCTGTTTGTTCTTCGTAAATGGTTGTAATTATTTTTTTAATAAAATATTTGGTTTCCTTTTTTAATTCTAATTTCCCAATTTGGTCAATCGGTACAGTATAGAACATTCGGATAAGCTTAAGCTGAGTCGGTGTTAATCGAATGATATAAGGATCATGATGATAACAACGATGACACAAAAAACCTCCCTGCACAAAAGAAAATGCAAATTCACCGTCTACTGCTCCACAAGTAGCACAAGCATGTAATATAGGCTGCACACCTGTATAGGGTAGCATTTTCCATTCAACGAACAATGTAATGGCCTCCGGGTCGTAACCTTCCTCAATTGCTTGTAATGCTTGAAGGAGCACATCAAATGCAAGTGGCTCTGGTTTCCCCTCTTCTACTACACGTTCGACAAGTTCCATTATATAACTTGCATAGGCCGTTGCCATTATATCCTCACGAATATGACGCATTGAATTTAGATGCTCTCCTTGTTGCAATGTCCCCATACCGGTATGATGCTGTACCATAAACATGCCATACGTAAATGGCTGTGTCACAGATGCTAACCTACTGGAAGGCTTCTTCGCTCCTCGAGCCATTGTTGCAACCTTTCCTGCTTCTCTTGTTAGTAATGTTACAATTTTATTTGATTCTCCATAGGCACGCACCTTTAGGACAATTCCTTCCCATTTATGAAGCATCGATCCTCCTCCTTTCTACAAGCTTCGCAATCAATTATGCCTCGGCATAATTGCGTCCGGAGACTTTAGGACAACAAATGTTTTTTGTGCGCTAGCGCAGTGCTAACGTAGCGACAGCAACACGATGTTGGTCACTCAATCATGTGTTGCACAGTCGTTTCGCTTTCGCGCAGATAAATTGCCACAAGATGTGGCGTCCTTAACCAGAGTTCCTCTATTTCAGCGGTGTCCAAATACCTGTAGCTGACACTTTGCTTTCGCTACAAAAAACTTGCTGAAAGAAGTGAAAATAGAGCTCTCCAATAATTATTGGACAGCTCCATTTAAAACTACAGCGACAAACAGGAATGTTGGTAAGTTGCTTTGGAACTTAACAGCTTTTCCTATTAATATTCATCATCACGGAAACCGAAGTCACGTAAATGTGTTGATTTATTTCGCCAATCCTTTTGTACCTTTACCCAAAGCTCTAAATATACTTTTGAACCAAGAAGCATTTCAATATCTTTTCTTGCACGTATACCTACTTCTTTTAATAGCGCTCCACGTTTACCAATGACAATCCCTTTTTGAGAATCCCTTTCCACGATAATTGTTGCTGCTACACGAATTTTATCTTCATTTTCTTCATCACGGCGAATTTTATCAATAACAACAGCAATGGAGTGGGGTATTTCTTCACGCGTTAAATGTAACACTTTTTCACGAATTAACTCTGAAATAATAAAACGCTCAGGATGATCTGTTACTTGATCTGCTGGGTAATATTGTGGGCCTTCTGGTAAATACTTCGCTAATGTTGCTAATAAATTTTCAACATTATTCCCTTGTAATGCAGAAATCGGAACTATTTCAGCAAAGTCATAACGCTCTTTGTAACTTTCAATAATCCCCATTAATTCATCAGGATGAATTTGATCGATTTTATTAATTACTAGGAAGACAGGCGTTGGATTACCCGCCAACATTTCAAGGATAAATTCGTCACCCTTCCCAAGTTTCTGCTCTGCATTTACCATGAACATAATAACATCCACTTCACGCAAAGTATTTTTAGAAACCTTTAACATAAAATCCCCTAGCTTATGTTTTGGCTTGTGAATTCCTGGTGTATCTATAAAAATCATTTGGCTATCATTTGTTGTTAGTACACCTTGTACTTTATTTCGTGTTGTTTGTGGTTTATCACTCATAATCGCAATTTTTTGACCTATAACACGGTTTAAAAATGTTGATTTCCCTACATTTGGTCGACCGATTATGGAGATAAAACCTGACTTATAGCCCTTGTTATTTTCCAGCATTCTCTAAATCCTCCGTTGTGAATGCAAACGGTAGTAATTCGCCTACAGACGTTACCGTGACATCACCTTTTAAGTTTGTTAAATATACAGGCATAGATGGTTTGCAAAATTCCATCATCACTTGACGACAAGCCCCGCATGGCGCACATGGCCCATCTGTATCAGCTACAATAGCGATCGCCTCAAAATCATAAATACCTTCTGACACAGCTTTGAAAAAGGCTGTACGTTCAGCACAATTGGTCATACTATAGCCAGCATTTTCAATATTGCAACCATGAATAACCTCTCCATTTTTCGTTAAAATCGCCGCGCCAACTTTAAATTTTGAATAAGGTACATAAGCCTTTTCACGCGCTTTTTTTGATTCTTCTAGTAATGCATGCATATCAATTGTCATTATGTTCACCTCTACAAATCAATTTCGCCTTGGCGTAATTGAATAAATCATATTTCTTCAGCACAACTGTTACTACTTCATGACCGATTAATAATTTTTTGTAATATCAAAACCATTTCGGTATAAATATGAGTAATCCGATTATAGCACTGAATATCGCAAATACAAGTACTGCGCCTGCTGCAAGATCTTTAGCCTGCTTAGCAAGCGGATGGATGTTAGGTGAAGCTAAATCCACTACTCGTTCAATTGCAGTATTAATCATTTCAAGTACTAACATTAGTGCTATTAATAGCAACAC
Organism: Lysinibacillus sp. NPDC096382; assembly: GCF_044762845.1. Lineage (NCBI taxonomy): Bacteria > Bacillati > Bacillota > Bacilli > Caryophanales > Bacillaceae > Lysinibacillus > Lysinibacillus sp. NPDC096382. Next base: position 149,591 of record NZ_JBIWFC010000003.1, on the reverse strand, counting down.
TATATACCATTCTATATGTGATAAATCCGTAAAATAGCCAGCAATCAAAACTATTCCTGCACTTAGCAAGTGGGACTTGAAATTTTGCTCGGTACAGGCTGTAATGATACCTTTATAGGCATACCCAAAAGAGCGTACGAATTTGCGAACATTCATTTATTCTCGTCCTAAGCCGAAAGATTGTAAAATCTCATCCTGCTTACCGAACATTACCTTTTCATCTTCTGGCACCATATGATCATAGCCAAGTAGATGTAAGAAACCGTGAACCGCTAAAAAGCCTAATTCTCGCTCAAACGTATGCCCATATTCTTCTGCTTGTTCTTTTGTACGATCTGTTGAAATTATAATATCTCCTAACACACGGGGCATCCCTTCAAATGTTACTTCTATTTCTCCCTCACCTAACTCCTCCAAGGCAAAAGAAATAACATCTGTCGGTTGATCCTTGTCACGATATTCTCGGTTGATTTCTTGAATCGCATCATTTGTAACAAACGTTACTGACACTTCTGTTTCCGGCTCAATATTCTCTATTTTCGCAGCATGCTGCAAAAGCTTTTCAACAAGCTCCATATGCTCAGCAGCCACTTCATTTGTTTCATCTGTAAAATCAATTGTTAAAATCATAGATCCTCCTACTTATCTGCCTTTGGATATTCAATTCGTGAGTGGAAAATTCCATTCAACGTTTCACAAAGTACTCGCTCTATACATTTTAACTCTTTTATTGAAATATCGCATTCATCAAATTGATTGTCTTGTACTCGATCATCAATAATTGCGCGTACCAACTTTTGAATTTTCTCTGCATTCGGTTCCTTCATCGATCGAACTGCAGCCTCAACGCTATCTGCAACGCTAATCACTGCCGCTTCCTTCGTTTGTGGCTTCGGACCTGGATATCTGTACTTTGTATCATCAGCTAAACATTTTCCTTCTTCCTTCGCTTTAAAGTAGAAGAACTTTAACAGACTAGATCCGTGATGCTGCAAGGCAATATCGATAATTTCCTGTGGCATCTTATAACGTTTTAGCATTTGAGCTCCGTCAGTTGTATGTGCGATTATAATTTCCGCGCTTTTTTCTGGGGGCAATGAATCATGTGGGTTAATACCAGACATTTGATTCTCGATGAAAAAGGCAGGACGCTTCGTTTTGCCAATATCATGATAATAGCATCCTACACGAGCCAGTAATCCATCTGCTCCAATTTCCTCACATGCTGCCTCCGCTAAGTTCGCCACCATTACACTATGATGATATGTTCCTGGAGCCTCCATTAGTAATTTTTTTAGCAACGGATGGTTTGGGTTCGATAATTCAATTAAACGCAACGACGACAATAAACTAAATGCTGATTCAAAGAATGGTAAAAGACCCATTGTAAGAGCACCTGATAATAGAGCTGATATCAATGCCGCTATAAAGTAATACAATAACTCTGACAAACCGTAAGTAGATTGTGTCATTAGTAAATAAAATGCGATAAACGACATATTTACTAGCCCTATAACACCTACAGCATGTAGAATATGCGAACGCTTTTCCATACTACCCAAAAAGAATAAGCTCGCAAAGCCTCCAAAAATGATATACAGTGTAATTTCCATCTGCATAACAGATGAATAGCCCTCTTGAAAAATAACACCCGCAGACGCCGCTGTCATAACCGTAATAAGTACTGCAGCACGATCATTCACTAATAGCCGTACAAGCATTGTTGCCAAAGCTGTTGGGAAAAGGAAGGCAACCGTAACATCGAAGCCACCAGAAACTAGGCTTATAAATTTCATCAGTAAGATGGATAAACCATAAACAATTACTGTCACCAACAAGGCATTACGTTTCTTGTGCTCATCTGTATCCCAACGTTCAAATAAAACAAACATGAACGTCATTTCCAAAAGTATTAATATAATCAGCCCTGCAATCGGTTTCAACGATGCCTTATTACTCACCATACCTAGAAGTTCTAATTGACGAAATGCCTCATTATCAATAATTTGACCTTCCTGTACGATGATTTGCCCTTGAAGAATTCGAGTTGGTTCAACCGATTCCTTCGCTTGATCCTTTCGAATTTTCGTTTGTTCTTCGTTTACCGTCTCGTTTTCGATAATACTCGTCCGTCCAATTAAAACTACCGTATTAAATATTTTATCTGGATAGCCACGTTGTCCACGAATTTTTGTCTCAAAATCATTTTGACCCGCAAATACATTTTCTGATCGAATAGATTTTTGCAAATATTCCTGCACAGATTTTGAAAGTTGCGTACTTGTTCTTTTTAAATCTGCTTCACTTTGTACTAACAATCCTTCTAGCTGTGAATCAGTAAAGATAATTGGCATTTGCTCTGAATCTATGGATTCAAACTTTTTGCGGAGCTTCGTCACTTGGTCGTCAATCGGAATAGGTTCTTTGCTACTCTCAACATCCGCCTTTACGTCGAGAACATAGTCAAATAAAGACGTTACAATCGCAGCTCGCTGCTTAGCAACATCCGCAGAAAATTGATAGACTGGCGCAACCGCATTCGCTGCTTTTTCTCGTTCCTGTTGTGTTTTATAAGTATCTTCTATCGTTTTAGTAGATCGTACTGTTTCAGGCGCTAGTTGTAATGGTTTAAAATCATATGTAACACCTTTAACATTGCCATACATAAAAGCAAATTGTAGGGCTCCTGTTAAGATGAGAACGACAATTAAAAAGTAGCGGAAGCCAATAAGTTCTGTAAATTTTTTTAATTGTTTCTCCATCCGGCACCTCCTCTATCTATCTACTATCATACCAATTCAAAAAACATTTTTCCCGAAAAATGTATAAGAAAGCAAAAAAACAGCTATACAATTTGTATAGCTGTCACAAATTTTTCCATTTTCCAAGTATTTTCATGCTTGTTAAATTTTAAATCAGTCGCTTTCGGTGCAGACTTTCTAAAACTCAGTTGCACCTGTCGTTCCGTTTCACTTCACTTTCGGTGCAGACTTTAATAGGACCGCTAGCGGTCCTATTAAAGTTGCTGTTCTTCGTAGGCTTTGATGATTTTTGCTACGATTGGGTGGCGTACAACATCGCCTTGTTCTAAAATTTGGAAATGTATGGATTTTACATACTTTAGCGTACGTTCTGCTACGATTAACCCAGATTCCGTGTTTTTCGGGAGGTCAATTTGTGTTTTATCGCCGGTAATGACCATTTTTGAGCCAAAGCCTAGTCGCGTTAAAAACATCTTCATTTGCTGATGTGTTGTATTTTGAGCTTCATCTAAAATAACAAAGGCATCGTCTAAAGTACGGCCGCGCATATATGCTAAAGGTGCAATTTCGATTGTACCTCGTTCAATAAGTCTTTGCGTTTGTTCTGTCCCGTAAATATCGTTTAAAGCGTCATAAAGAGGTCGTAAATAAGGATCTACCTTTTCCTTCAAATCCCCCGGAAGAAAGCCTAGAGACTCTCCTGCTTCTACTGCAGGGCGTGTTAAAATAATACGCTTAACGTGCCCATTTTTTAGCGCCTGCGTTGCCATGACTACCGCTAAATACGTTTTCCCAGTACCAGCTGGACCGATACCAAAAACAACGTCTTTATGACGGATTGCTTGTATGTATTCACGTTGACCGATTGTTTTTGCACGAATAGGCTTTCCTTTCGTCGTGCGTGCAATTTCTTCATCATAAAGTTCTGCAAAATATTCAATCGTTCCTTTTTGTGTCATTTCAATAGCAGTTGCAACATCACGCTGATCAATATTAATTCCTTTACGAATGACCTTTAGAAGAGCATGTAAAAGGAATGTCGCTTGTTCCTTTGCATCCTCTTCACCAGCAAGCTGAATTTGTTCACCACGTGTAATAATGTGGACTTGTAGTGCCTCTTCGATTAACTTCATATTTGCATCGGAAATTCCGAGTAGCATAACCGCTTCGTTTGGATTATCCACTTGTAATACAGTTAAATGTTCTGACATAATCATTCTCCTTGTGGGCCTTGTATTGGACTGGCAATGTTTTCATTGACTAAAAATAGAACTTTCCCTTCAACTGTACCATTCCCCCACTTTACCTGTAAAAGGTTTTCTTTTTTGATAACCGTTTTCGCAGGTAATGAACGTATTACCTTTTCATGAAGTAATGGTAAGAGCAGTGAATCTATTTTGGATTCATCAAGCTCCACTTGCACTTTTTTAGTGTACTGCTCTTCAACAATTGACACATACTGATCGAGCCAGCTTGGTATATCTTTCTTTTGCACATAGTCAACTTTTTCTTTTTCTTGATGAATGCCTTTCACTAATACACGCCACTGCTTCTGTTGTAGCGTTTCCATCGTTAGCTTTGTCGGAATTTTAAAAGAACATTCGAGCCAATAATCAGCGTAGACCTCTCCCTTTGCCCCAACAAAAACTTGATCTTCGCCACTTTCAATTACGCCACTTACAAGAACATCACCTTCGTAAGCAGTATCGTTAACTGCAATTTTCCGTTCACCATTTTGAATATTAAAATTAGTAATAACACCACTTTTTGTTGCCACTAAATGCGTCGCTAGTTTCTCATTCGTTTGTTTAGTTTGTTTCGGGGATTCCTGAGGCCGTAAAGTTACACGTCCACCATGCTTTTCAATATGCACCCACGAAAGATCTCGATGCCCTTCTAATAGCTTCTGACGAATGACAGCATCTGAGGGTAAGTCTTTTTTAGAAATGGGTGTTTCTAGCTGAAATGTATCTTGAAAAGTCTTTCCTAGACGTTCCTCTAACTCAGGCGTTGCCGCTTTAATATCAATACGCCAAATAACCTGTGCACATAGCAATGGTATTAACATCATCAACGTTAGACCAAGTAAAGTCCAAAGCTGCGCTCGAAAAACTTGAAGCTCATCTGCATAATAAATAGCCACTTTAAGTCGGTATCGACTACGTACACGGCGTATCTTTGGTAGATAATGCATCGTTGTTTCAAAAGTAACCTCTTGCTCACGAAAGACAATCCGCTTTAATGGCACATGTTGCGCATGCAATGCTTGAATAAAAGGATGAACATTTTCATGGCGCTTTATACGTATGATAATCGGCCGATTATTCCACATTATCGCTCACACCCATATCCTTTGTCATTTTCAGATGAAGCTCCTGCAAATCCTCTACAGAAAGATGAAGCATTTCTTCTTTAAGAGCATTAATTTCCACTGATTTCCCACGCACAGTAATATGATAGTCTGCATAAATAAAAGAGCATGATGAAGCATCAGCATGTAGAAAACGATATGGGCCAATGATTTTTAATGTATCATATTGTAATAATTCAAGTAGTGGCGTTAATTGAAATAGTTTTCTCATAAAAAATGCCTCCTTCTTCGGCAATATATGCATCGAAAAAGGAGGACATGCTAGTTATTTTCTTTTTGCTTTTGGAGGACCTAAAACTTCTGCCATTACAACAGCCTGCATTAATGATTTTTTTGATTTTGGTAATTGAAAAGCAGATTGCGATTCAGCTACTCCCGCAGCTTTTTTCCCAGCTGCTAAACGACCGATACTTTCTCGATTTGAAGTACGACTCACTTTGTCAGTTGGGATTAACGGTGGAGCTGCATAGCTTGGAATGTCCTTATTCACTGTTTCTTCGACAATTTTTTTCGGCTCTTCCACTTTAGGCTGTTCATTTTTCCATTCACCTAAAAATTCACGTGCAAAATCCTCAAAGCTCTGTGATTTAGAAGCAGGTCGTTGCTCTGGTGTCATCTCTGCTTTAACAGGTGGATCAACATGTGAATCCTTATTAAAAGGAGGCATTGGTGTTTGTTCTTTCTTTTTTGCTTTACCGAAAATAGAGCTGACTATGGCAATGATCACAAATATAATTAATTGTTCCACTTATTAGTACTGCTCCTTTCCGTTTTTTATTCGTTAGGTTCATTTTTGTCTGATTTATCTGAGCTTACTTTAGAAATGGAGTCTCTCATAGCTGTATCTGCTTGAATGTTACGGTAGTTCATATAATCCATAATACCAAGATTACCCGAACGTAAAGCTTCGGCCATTGCCTGCGGTACTTCAGCTTCTGCTTCTACTACTTTTGCCTTCATCTCTTGTACGCGTGCAATCATTTCTTGCTCGTTCGCTACAGCCATTGCACGACGTTCTTCAGCTTTCGCTTGGGCGATGTTTTTATCAGCCTGAGCTTGTTCAATTTGTAATTCAGCACCAATGTTTTTGCCGATATCAACGTCTGCAATATCGATCGATAAGATTTCAAATGCTGTTCCAGAATCTAAGCCTTTTGCTAATACAGTTTGAGAAATCATATCAGGATTTTCAAGAACTGTCGTATGACTAGAGGCGCTACCAATTGTAGAAACAATCCCCTCACCTACACGGGCAATAACCGTTTCTTCACCAGCACCACCGACTAAACGTTCAATGTTTGCGCGCACTGTAATACGTGCCTTCGCTTTTACTTCGATCCCGTTCATCGCAACACCCGCAATAAATGGTGTTTCAATGACTTTCGGGTTAACAGACATTTGTACAGCTTCTAATACATCACGCCCCGCTAAATCAATTGCCGCACAACGTTCAAATGTTAACTCGATATTTGCACGATGGGCTGCGATTAACGCATTTACTACACGGTCAACATTACCACCTGCTAAATAGTGACTTTCTAATTGATTAATCGTCACAGGTAAACCTGCTTTATGTGCTTTAATTAATGGGTTTACAATTCGTGATGGAATTACACGACGTAATCGCATACCGATTAATGTGAAAATACTAACGCGGACACCTGCAGCAAGTGCAGAAATCCACAGCGCCACTGGTACAAAGGTAAAGAATACCGCGAGAACAATGAATAATAAGACTAGCCCCGCAATTGGACCTATTAAAGCAAAATCAATACCCATTTGTTATTCCTCCATCTCTTTTTCTGTTTGTCTCACAACAATACGTGAGCCCTCTACTTTAATAACTTCTACATGTTTCTCAACATCAACATAGCCACCTTCCGATACTACGTCAATGCGTTCACTTCCAAATAACATTGTACCCGCCGGACGAAGTGGTGTAATCACTTTACCCACTTTTCCAAGCAGCTCTGTGCGATTCACGTTAGAGACATAGCCCTCTTCCGTTGTTGTCGCATCCATCAAGACTAGCTTGTTTAAAACATGCAATTTTTTACCAAAAAATTTCATCAGGATCACCATTCCTATTATCGCTACAACAAGCGCAATGAAAATCGCTATAATCATTTGCATCATGTTTGCACCTGCCAGTATTAGACTTAGTAATATTAGCGCACCACCTAAAATACCAACAATACCTCCGGGGACAAAAAACTCGGCTATAATAAGCGCTAAGCCTACAATAAACAAAAGTAATGTCTCATAACCTGCCAAACCCGCCACCATATGACCGAAGAAAAATAATCCAAGTGCTGACAATCCCATTATACCTGGAACACCAAAACCTGGCGAATAAAGCTCAACTACAAGTCCCAAGCTTGCAATCGACAATAAAATCGGAACTATAATCGGATTCGTAATAAAACGAGCAAGTTTTTCAGCAAACGTAGGTTCAACTGGAACGATATCACTCCCATTTAATTGCGCTTCTTTTAAAAGTTCCTGGAAATTCGAAACAGTTCCATTTGAATATCCAACTTCTTTTGCCTCAGAAGCCGATAAAGTTAATAAATTCCCTTCTCCCGCTCGAAATTTTGGTAAATCAACAGATACATCAGCCATTGCTCGTGCATATTTTGATTCGCGACCTTTCGATTCTGCAGCTGCCTCCATTTGAGCAACCCATGCACTATGAGCCTTTAAGTCTGCTGCGTTCCCTGCTGAATCAATTACTGCAGCCGCCCCGATCGTTCCATTTGGCACCATATAGATTTCATCCGCATGTAAGGCTAAAAAAGCACCTGCAGAATGCGCGTCTTTGTTAATATACGCAATCTTACGTATATCCGTTGCATCCATTAGCATAGCAATATCACCTGCTGCATTCACGAAACCGCCAGGCGTATGAATATCTAAAATAATCGCCTCTGCATAGTTTTCTTCCGCCTCTTTAAAAGCTCGTTCTAAAAATGCGTGAAGTCCTCGTTCTACTTCATTATGAATAGGTATGTGGTAGACCTTACTACTTGCAAAAGCCGACGTTAATGGAAACGCTAACAAAAATGTCATCCAAGTAACTATTAAATAACTGAGGATTCTTCGTCTCCGCATCTTTTTCCCTCCCTTCTAACATGCTTCTCTTCTGTATATACGACTGACTAACCGAAAAGTTTCAAAAATCCTAATAATTTTATTATACCGTGAATTATTAATTTACGTTTATACAATCAGAATATAACATAAAAGCCGAATGAATCTCAGGGATCACATTCGGCTTCTTCAATATGTACGTAAATTTGAGTGCTTAAAGTAAAATACCTGAAATTAACCGACATGCGATTAATTTCAGGTATATCTTTTTCTGCTCAGTGAATCATACAATTGCGTGTTATGAACGTAGGGATTTTTAATGGGAAATTAAATTACCACTTACGTTTACGTGCAGCTTCTGATTTCTTTTTACGTTTTACGCTAGGTTTTTCGTAGAACTCGCGCTTTCTAACTTCTTGAATTGTACCACTTTTTGATACAGTACGTTTGAAGCGGCGAAGAGCATCTTCAAGCGATTCGTTTTTGCGAACGACAGTTTTTGACATCTCTCTTTCCCTCCCTCCGAACACACGTCAATACACAAATAGGCAAATAACCATTTGCTGTGTACTAAAGAATTATAACGTATTGTCTAAAAATGGTCAATAGAAAGTGTACGAATTAATCCGATGAATTTTTGGTTTTATTACCTTAAGAATTTTCAGCTTGCTTTTGGACACCATAAACATACAAAGTGATCAATTATATCTCGTCATAATTGCGTCCGGAATTAGCTTTGAGCTTAGACCTGCAGATGTGCGCGAAAGCGTAACGGCAAATGTTTTGTGTAGCGAAAGCAAAGCGACAGCTGCAAATGTTTTTTGTAGCGAAAGCAAAGCGACAGCTACAGATGTTTTTGCGTGAAAGCAATGTGCTAACCCAGCGGTAGCAACTTGTAGATAAATTGCCACAGGGCGTGGCGTTCTATTTCAGCGGATGTTTGGACACCTGCTGAAAGAAGTTAAATGAAAGGTTTAATGAGGAGATAAACATGAAAACATTTAAAAATAAATTAAATCCTCCAAAAATACTTGTGCTAGGCTTCGCCGTCATCATTTCAATCGGAACATTTTTGTTAATGCTCCCCGTTGCAACGGTCGATAGTAAAGGTCTTTCATTTTTAGATGCTTTATTTACTGCGACCTCTGCTACCTGTGTAACAGGACTCGTTGTTGTAGATACCGGTGATACATTTTCGATATTTGGGGAATTAGTTATTCTGTTTCTTATCCAAATTGGCGGATTGGGCTTTATGACGTTCGCGACGTTATTATTTTTGCTATTGGGGAAAAAAATTTCTTTAAAAGAAAGGCTTTTGTTAAAGGAAGCATTTAATAATATTTCAATTGCTGGTCTAGTTAAATTAGTTAAAAGGATACTGTTATTTACCGCACTGATTGAATTTATAGGTGGTATCATTTTATCTATTCGTTTTTCGTTCGATATGCCAGTAGGTAAGGCCATTTATTTCGGATTTTTCCATGCCATATCGAATTTTAATAATGCAGGATTTGATTTAATGGGTGGGTTTAAGAGCTTAACAGAGTACGTAGACGATCCATTCGTAGTAATAACTATTTGTGCACTTATTACGATTGGAGGCTTAGGGTTTATTGTTATAAATGAACTATATGAATACCGTGAAACGAAACGACTTTCAGTGCACACAAAAATTGTATTAACGACAACGCTTATTTTAACAGTCGGCTCGACACTTTTAATTTTCTTATTTGAATACGGAAATAGTAAAACCCTTGGGCAACTATCTGGATGGGGCAAAATTCTTGGTTCATTATACCAAGCGGTTACACCAAGAACAGCTGGCTCTAATACCCTTCCTATTAGTGATTTAACACATTCAACATTATTTTTAATCATTTGGCTAATGTTCATCGGAGGCGGTTCTGGATCAACGGCTGGTGGTATTAAAATAACGACTTTTGCTGTTTTAGTTGCTACGATGTGGTCTCAATTAAAAGGGCAAGAAGATGTTGTGCTTTTTAGACGTAGGATCGTTCATGAAACAATTTTAAAAGCTTTAACAGTCACAATGTGTGGGATGATGATTGTCGTACTTGTTACCATTGTCTTAAGTATCATTGAACAACGTCATAGTTTTATGATGTATTTATTTGAGGCTACTTCTGCATTTGGAACAGCTGGACTTTCAATGGGGCTAACGCCCGAGCTATCAATTGGTGGCCGTCTTCTTATCATATTAACGATGTTTATCGGAAGATTAGGCCCTTTAACAATTGCTTTTGCCATTACAAATCGACGGAAAAAAGAGGCTTTCCATCATCCAAAAGGAAATATTATGATTGGATAACGATGATAAAGGAGCGATGTGTACAATGTCTATCAAACAATATGCTGTAATAGGTCTTGGTAGGTTTGGAGTTAGCGTAGCACGCAAGTTGTATGAAGCTGGGCACGAAGTTTTAGGAATCGATATTAACGAGGAAAGAGTTGAAGATGCCGAACAATATGTTACACATGCAGTAGTTGCCGATACGACAGAAGAAAAAGCTCTTAACTCCATTGGGATAAGAAATTTCGATTGTGTCATTGTTGCTATAGGTATTGATATGCAATCAAGTATTTTAACTGTTTCCTTATTAAAAGAGCTAGGTATCAAAAAAATAATTGCAAAGGCTCTTGGAAAAAGACATGGACAAGTTTTAGATAAGGTAGGTGCTGAATGGGTTATTTACCCTGAGAGAGATATGGGGGAACGTGTAGCCAATCAGCTACTTTCACCGAATATGCTAAATTACATTGAATTGTCAAAAGAATACAGTATAGAGGAAATTATGATTCCTTCTAAAATGGCTGGCCATAATTTACGGAATTTAGACATTCGAGCTAAATATAATGTCAGTGTTATCGCCATAATTCGAGACGGTAATATTACCATTTTACCCTCTCCAGATGAAATTATTAAGGAAAAAGATATATTAGTTATGATTGGGCATAGAAAGGATCTCACTGTATTTTCAAATATTGAATAGAAAAAAGCATAAATTAAAAGAGGCTGCGTCAAAAGGTGATTTCCCCCTGAAACAGCCTGCTATATTTTATCAATTATGCTTTTGCATAATTGCCGCTGTCGCTTCGCTTTCGCGCAGTAAACATTTGCCGCTGTCGCTTTGCTTTCGCGCAGTAAACATTTGCCGCTGTCACCTAGATAAACAATGCGTCTAGAGTGGACATTGTGCTTAGCCTTGCACGATTTTTTCCACAGGACGTGGCATTCTTATACTGAGTTCTCCTATGTCAGCAGCGGTTTGAACTTCCGCTGAAAACACTTGTACCTATCGATTTGCTGTCGTTTACAGAAAATAATGGATGGAGGCAATTAAAAGACTTTCTTGCTATCCCTATCGTCTTTTAAAATCTCTACCGCCTCTCTGAAACGTAGAGAATGGACGATTTCTCGTTCGCGTAAAAATTTCAAGCTATCATTCAAGTCTGTGTCATCTGATAAATCAATAATCCACTGATATGTCGCACGTGCCTTTTCTTCAGCTGCAATATCCTCGTACAAATCAGCAATCGGATCCCCTTTAGCCTGAATATAAGTTGCCGTAAACGGTGATCCAGCTGCATTCTGATAAAATAATGCTCTGTCATGATTGGCATAATGTTCTCCAAGACCTGCCTCTTTCAGCATCTCTGGAGTGGCATCCTTCGTAAGTTTATAAACCATCGTGGCAATCATTTCTAAGTGAGAAAATTCCTCTGTAGCTATATCTGTCAATAAACCAACCACTTTATCAGGAATAGTATAGCGCTGATTCATATATCGAAGTGCCGCTGCTAATTCTCCATCCGCACCACCATACTGCTCAATTAAATACTTAGCTAGCATTGGGTTACATGTACTCACCCTTACTGGATACTGGAGCTTCTTTTCGTAATACCACAAAAAAATTCCTCCTAGTTACTCATAATCAATTATACCTAGGCATAAATTGCATTCGGAACGTAACCAAAACATTTGTAGCTGCCGCTTCGCTTTCGCTACCAAAATGCTGATAAAGTTAAACTTGCCATGGCCAAGGTGTATCTACCCAATTAAAAGGATAATTTGAATAACTTCTCCCAAAATTCATAAGCGGACCAAATTTTTGCTCAAATTCAACCTTAAGTCGCATGCTTATTTCAGTGTTTTCATTAAATTGCTGGATAGCATCATAATCGTGAGGATGAGTATCTAAATAAAGATTTAATTCCACTATTACAAAATCAATTGCTTGTATTTCTTCAAGTAGCTTATAAAATTCTGGTGGCATCTCTTTACTCATTCTTCATCCCTCCTTTTTGGGGATTTGGATAGGGGCTAAATAATTGAGGCCATAATGTGCCGGATCTAAGGGCTTCTTGAGGGGTTTGATATTGTGGTAGCCCAGGCGGTTGAAAACTCATATACAATTGGGGTGGTGTAGCAAAACTTTTAACCCTTATAGGTGGACATGGATCGAATGGGCTAATAAAAGGCTTCCAATATTTATATTGAGTGAACATTGTATCCTCCCTTCTGTAATCAATTTACATCAGTGGAGTATATGAGGTAGATGAATTTTTTATTCAAAGTAGAGTTTTGATCTGGAGGAAGTCACATCACAAAACAAAATTGGTAATCACTCGCGTACAAAGAACACAAAAGTAGCTCGCATTTCGAAAAACGCGAGCTGTTTTTTGTACCTATTATGCATTTTTATATAGTTATACCAAGAAAATATCCTATAGAAATAAAAATAATGACCCATGTCAAAGCTCCAAAACAAGCGAAAGCAAGATAAGTCCTAAAGTTCATCTGAGTTATTCCAGACATGTAACTTGTAACATGTCTAATACCTGGAACATAATATCCGATAATTATTGTCCATGGTCCAAAACGATGAAACCATCGTTCAACTTTAATGAACCGTTTATTATTGAGACCAATCCATTTCCCATATTTTAATAGTATAGGTTTCCCTAATTTATTACCAATTAAATAGCTAATGATCATACCAGTAGATGAGCCTAGAAAACTTAAAAGTATACTCAATAGATAGTTTAAATGCCCCTCTTGACACATAAATCCCACAAACGTCATCAAGATTTCATCTGGGACAGGTAAGCCAATTATCCCTAAAGATAAAAGTAAAAATATAGCAATATATCCATATTGACTTATAAAACTGCTTATGAATTCCACAGATAGTTTCTCCTTTTTTAATACAATTCGTTACTTTTATCAAATATCTATATTACCCCATTTTTGCTTATTAAAACACCGGGATGATTAATCAATAATACCTTGGCATAATAGCAGATGTTTGTACACCCGCTGAAAAGTAACTTAATTCCACATTATCTCATCACCTATAGAAGTGGGAGACTTTTGCAGCTGATGCTTCGCTTTCGCTGCCAAAACATTTGTTGAAAGAAGTTAAAAATTTGAGAGGCAACTCAGACGAAAATATAGTAGTTAACAAATGATTGACCCGTTCATTTTACGATACTTTATGTTACTAAGTTATGTAAGAAGTCGGTTTGTACCTATACAATGTTCTTATAAAGAAAAAATTTATCAGTCCAATTACAATATTTTTTTATCTATAAAAACTTTATTGTAAAACCTAAAATTTATCATATTCCTCCCTATACATTTTTGCAATTACTCTCAATAATACATCATCTACTATAAGTTAAAAAGAGGGGGATATGGATGAAATAATGACAATAGATCGATTGATTAAATATTTGTTATAAATTGTTGAAGGATTTTAATCGTGGGGGTTAATGGGGTTTTTAAATTCTAAATGTATAGGGGGCTAGTCCATAACGAACAGCCCCATAACTTACCAATAAGTATTTTTCATTACTATTAATAATTAGAATCTGCAATTAATCCGTTCATAATAGCAACACCAGAGCTTGCTCCGATACGAGTTGCTCCAGCCTCAATCATCTTTTTCATATCCTCTAAGCTTCTGACACCGCCAGAGGCTTTTACACCTAAATCTGGGCCTACTGTTTTACGCATTAATGCAATATCTTCTGCTGTTGCGCCTCCAGTAGAAAAACCAGTTGATGTTTTCACATAATCAGCACCTGCTGCCACAGCTAACTCACATGCTATTACTTTTTCTTCGTCAGTTAAAAGGCAAGATTCAATAATTACTTTAACAAGTGCATTGCCTTTCGCCGCTTCAACAACTGCAGCAATATCCGCTTGCACAAGATCATAGTTTTTATCCTTTAACGCACCGATATTGATAACCATGTCTACCTCTTTAGCACCGTTAGCAATCGCATCTTTCGCCTCGAATGCTTTAACAGCTGACGTGTTAGCACCTAAAGGGAAGCCAATTACAGTGCAAACTAAGACCTCTGAGCCTTGTAAAAGCTCGCTGCTATAATTTACCCAAGTTGGATTTACACAAACAGAAGCAAAGTTAAATTGTTTTGCCTCCGCACATAATTTTTCGATTTGCTCTTTTGTTGCTTCAGCCTTTAATAATGTGTGATCAATCATACGCGCAAAATTTTGTTCCATTTTTATAAACTCTCCTCTACCAACAAGTTGTACGTACCTCTTTGGCATCATAACATTTTTTAACGTTTCCGTCTAATTTCTTTTATAGTAAGGGATTTCTATAAGATAAATACGCCATCTCTTTAATCAAAAAAGTAAAACACCGTCCAAAGTTCGAACGGTGTTTCTCTTCATAGTTACACTATTTTTATTTTACAGTTTCTAAAACACGAACAAATTGTCCTTTAGAATGTGGATATCCAGCTTGAATAATTTTCACCTTTACAAGCTGACCGATTAGGCTTTCAGGACCTTCAAAGACTACTTTTAAGTAATTATCTGTGTAGCCCGTTAAAAGCCCTTCTTCATTACTTCCATCATGCACGAATTCTTCAGGAATTACTTCTAGTACTCGATCTTCAAAGCGAGAAGCATATTCCTTTGCTAATTGGTCATTTAATGCGATTAATCGGTGAACACGTTCGTTTTTAATATCCTCGTCAATTTGATCCTCCATACGCGCTGCTGGTGTACCTGTACGTGGAGAAAACGGGAATACGTGTAATTCAGAAAACTTATGATCACGTATAAAGTTATATGTTTCCATGAACTCTTCCTCAGTTTCTCCTGGGAAACCTACGATTACGTCAGAAGTGACAGCTAAGTCTGGTAAAGCTTCATGTAGTTTAGTTAAGCGTTCACCGAAAAACTCCATTGTATACTTACGACGCATACGTTTTAAAACTGTATTAGAGCCAGATTGGATTGGAATGTGTAAGTGATTAACTACGATTTTTGATTCGCGTAAAACTTCAATCACTTCATCTGTTAATTGACTTGCCTCAATCGAAGAGATTCGAAGACGTTTTAAGCCTTTCACATTTGCCTCTAAATCACGTAATAGCTGAGCTAAATTGTAATCTTTTAAGTCTTGTCCATAGCCACCTGTATGAATACCAGTTAGAACAATTTCAAGATACCCTGCATCCACTAATTGTTGAGCTTGGTTCAATACTTCTTGAGGATCTCGAGAACGCATTAACCCACGTGCCCATGGAATAATACAAAACGTACAGAAGTTATTACAGCCTTCTTGGATTTTTAAAGATGCACGTGTACGGTCTGTAAATGCTGGCACATCTAATTCCTCATAAACACGATTTTTCATAATGTTGCGTACAGCATTAATTGGTTGGCGTTCAGTAAGATATTGGTCTATGTAGCCAATTAATTTTGTACGATCCTGTGTACCTACAACAATGTCAACACCAGGAATCGCCATAATTTCAGCTGGAGATGTTTGAGCGTAACATCCTGTTACACAAATGACAGCGTCTGGGTTTTGACGAATAGCACGACGGATAACTTGACGTGATTTTTTATCCCCTGTATTTGTGACTGTACATGTATTAATGACATAAACGTCTGCTTGACGATCAAACTCCGTACGTTCATAGCCTTCTTCTTTAAATAGCTGCCAAATCGCTTCTGTTTCATAATGATTCACTTTACAACCTAGAGTATGGAAACTCACGATTTTCGGTCGCTCGTTACTCATAATATATATCATCCTTTCAAGAGTACACTACAATAAATAAAATTATTAACGTGTCTTATAATAGCACAAATAAATATAATGAGCCTAGCTTTTTGGCTAAGCTTATTTTTTTGAATAAAAAAACAGGCACTATAGTATTGAGTACCTGCTTGTTCATAGGCTGTTCCACTAAAACCAAAATCCTTCTTGCCCCATTTTATTTTAAGGCCCTGCTATTCCCCACATCATTTAACAACCCTCTAGCTCCTCAATACACCCATGTAAGAAATCAATTCCTTTGGTTATATAATTATAAAAAGGCAGTTGAAAATTAGATGCAACCTAACATTCAACTGCCTACTCAAATATTGGATTTTTATTAGTGCCCATTAAATATTACATAGTTGTTGTTTTTCCAAATACATTTTTTAAAGAGAACTACCTTTATTTGTTCTGCTCCTCTAAAAACTAGAGATTATCATAGACTAGTAGGAGGAGTAAGTCCGAAAAGATCAGGAGTTATTACATTAGTGCCAGCTCCAAGGCGGACTTGTTGAACTTGCAGAACTTTTACAGTAAGCTCCAGCACAATTTTTTCACGCAATGTGCTGAAAGTACATTCTGGTGCTGCCATAATTGGTGAGAAATCAAGTTCAAAGAAGTTTGCAGCTACTAACTCGCCAAATGGTTGTTCATTATATTTCACCAGGTTTTGGAAGAAAGCCTTATCCAATCGAGCATCCATTTGCGTTTTTTCATTAAGGAAGTTCGCTTCGGCAAACTCGGAAATTCCTAAGATCGGAGTAGGGCCTCCAGGTGTTTGTGGGAAAGTAAGGTCTGTAAAACCAGAAAACTGAACATCGGCAATTCTATCACGAAGTGCCCCATTACATGCAGATGAAGCATATTCTATATTTTTGCGAATATGTCCTGCTACAAATAATTTAGCTCTTGTTACCGCAAAAAAGTCAGTGTTGTCAATACGCGCAAAGCTAACCGGTACTAATTTAACTTGATTTAAGAATACATTTTTTTTCACTCTTTTGATTTCAGTTGCTGCAGGAGTGAGCGAAATATCCGACTCCACAACGATTTGAACTGTTGGTTCAGCAAGTACAACTGGAACTTTAATAGTTGGAGCCGTAACCGGTGTAGCGATTACTGGAGTAATAGCACTAGTTAATGGTATTTGTTCAGTTGATGCCACTGGACAAGGTTCGGCTTTACTAACGTGATTAACTTGATTATCTAATTGATCACTCAAAATGTTCCCTCTTTTCATTTTTTTTATGAGAGTACTCATATCGCTAGAATATGTAGGGATTTAATCCATATATGGACATTTACACTAGTTTTTTTAAAAAGAGTTTTTTGAGCAGAGATATATGCTTAAGTATCCTTTAGATCTTAGGCACTCGAATTTTTTGTGCTTGTAGCAAATGAATGATTATTTCTAATACTATGTTTTGACACATTTGATTTGAATGAATTAATGAATCATTTTGTGCAGGTACTGCTTTCCCAATGCGGGATGCTGTATATTCAATACTCTGATGAATATAACCTTCAATAAATAAATTCCCCCTCAATGCTGAACATGTCCCATTACCTAATGATTGAGAAAATTGATTAGGAACGAATCTACAATTGGTTAATACTACCTCATTCAAGATATCTTTAACCCCCTCAATTCCTTTTTCAAATAGGATCTTCTCTTCAAGGCATATTTCTATTTTATATTCCCCTACTACAACTGGCGCTCTAATGTGCATAAAGTCACCGGAACTGTAAGTGTGATAATCGATTTCTCCTTTTTTAGTTGATGGTGTGTTATGTAAGGGAACAACAACTGATTTAGACGGATTACTCTCCTGATTATTTTTATCATAAGTATCAGTTTTCATTAAAAATGTAATTTGATTAATTTTTGAGTGAACCAAACGACAATCAGGTTGTTCAGGATAATTCGTTGTAGTACTAAATAGTTTGGTTTCAAATTGCGGAGTAAGATGATTGTTTGGATCAAGAAAATCAAATGTATTTTTAACAGCCTCCCCACAGATAGGAGCATGAAGAAAATCATCAATTTCTACGTGAGTAGAGAATGGGCTTTTTTTGGTTTTAGAATATACTTCCCCTTGTACTGACCCAGGAAATGCATGAACACGATCTGTAAAATTGTTATTCTCCATCTCTTCTGAATCAATATTTTTCTTCCCAGCATCGGATTCAGAAGGACTACAAGTTTCACGTTTGAAGTCTATTCGGTTTGTAAAATCCTGTTCTTCTACAGGCTTGGTTTCTTCTGCATCGTCTGAATCAAGGGAATCATTCATTTTATCCCCTACATTCGTTTCAGAAGGATTAGGTAGTTCACAATCGAAATCTAGAGGAGATGCAAAATCCTGTTCTTCCAAAGGTTTGGTTTCTTCTGCGTCTTCTATATTAAGAGGATCATTCATTTTATCCTCTATATTAGTTTCAGGAGGAATGACGGAATCTAAACAAGCTACAAAATTCTGCTCTTCCATGGGCTTGGTCTCATCTGTATCTTCTGAATCAAGGGGATCATTCATTTCACCCCCTACATTCGTTTCAAAAGGAATAGATAGTTCATAGTTGGAATCTAGTTGGGCTACAAAATCCCGTTCTTCCACAGGCATGGTTTCATCTGCTTCTTCTGTATCAAGAGGATTATTCATTTCACCCCCTACATTCGTTTCAAAAGGAATAAGTTTTTCACGATTGAAATCTAGAGGAGATACATCATTCTGTTCTTCCACGGGCTTGGTTTCTTCTACATCGTCTGTATCAAGAGGATTATCCATTTCATCCCCTACATTCGTTTCAAAAGGAGTGAGTAGTTCACAATTGGAATCTACATGTGATGCAAGGCTGAATTCACTTTCTTTTTCCACATCAAGGAAATCATTTATAAAATCGGAATAAGGAGAATTCTGTTGCGATGCTTGATCCATTTCGATGGGTTCAATTTGACAATTATATTTTTGTTCGGAACTTATCTCTTTCATCACTTTATAGTTAATCCATGGAGTTTGCATTCGTTCACTCCCAAATAATGTTTATTGTGAAACATTTGATCCATAAAATCCTACGATAAGAGAAACATGTTCAAAATCGTTTTCTTCAGGGAAAAACTCACGAATAACCCGTTTTCATTTACTTACGTTGCCATGATGAATAGGGATTGGTAAAACTGCCCTTTTCATTTCTTTTAATGTTTGATAACAGCTAAACACTTTTTCTTCTATTTTTGCTCGAATATATTTATAGATGTGTAAAGCTTTTAATGAATGTCCCTTTTTTAAAAATATTGTCAAACGATTATGAGCTACTTTTATTTTGATCTAGGTATTGCACTAATTACAATCCATTTTATGCTTTATTTTTACTTTTGTCACAGAGTACTTTTCCAAATTTCAGGTAGCAATTAAGATACCCATGTGTTTGAGAGACGATCGCACCCAAAATTTTATCTATCCACTATTTTGTTTTCAACTCAATTATTTGATAGATCCTTTAATACAAAAAGCAGTTGAAAGTTCGATTTAACCGAACTTTCAACTGCCAACAAAAATTTTAGATTTTTTCAGTGCCTACGAAATGCCCTTTCTTATCTATTATGCTCCTCTAAAAACCTAGATTAACAACAAGGATTAGAAGGAGGAGTCGGAGGAGTCGGAGGAGTCGGACTAACTGGAGGAGTAAGCCCTGTAAGAACAGGAGTTATAACATTAGTGCCAACTCCAAGGCGAATTTGTTGAACTTGCAGTACTTTTACAGTAAGCTCTAGCACGATTTTTTCACGTAATGTGTCGAAAGTGCCTTCTGGTGCTGCCATAACCGGTGAAAAGTCAAGTTCAAAGAAGTTTGCAGCTACTAACTCGCCAAATGGTTGTTCATTGTATTTAACTAGATTTTGGAAGAATGCTTTATCCAATCGAGCATCCATTTGCGTAGTTTCATTAAGGAAGTTCGCTTCGGCAAACTCGGAAATTCCTAAAATCGGAGTAGGGCCTCCAAGTGTTTGTGGGAAAGTAAGGTCTGTAAAACCTGAAAACGGAACATCGGCAATTCTATCTTGGAGTGCCGCGTTACATGCTGCTGTAGCATATTCTATATTTTTGCGAATATGTCCTGCTACAAATAATTTAGCTCTTGTTACCGCAAAAAAGTCAGTAGTGCCAATACGTGCAAAAGCAACAGGTACTAGTTTCACTTGATTCAGGAATACATTTTTTTTCACTCTTTTGATTTCAGTTGCTGCAGGTGTAAGCGTAATATCCGACTCTACAACAATTTGAAGTGTTGGTTCTGCAAGTACAACCGGAACTTTAATAGTTGGCGTCACTAACGGTGTAGCAACTACTGGAGTAACCTCAGTAGTTAATGGTATTTGTTCTGTTGATGTTACTGGACAAGGTTCGACTTGATTAACTTGAATATCTAATTGATCACTCAAAAAAATTCCCTCTTTTCATTTTTTAGTATTAGGAGCGCTCTATAGTAGAATATGAAGAACTTAAAACTATACATGGACTTGTATACTAGTTTATTTACTTATAATAAAAATGGGATTTTTGAGTTGAGTCTTACTTGTGTTTTAAAGCTTTTCTTTAAACTCGGTCCTCACAGTTAAATCGTTGAATTATTCACTTACTTTTTCCCATAATACGAAAAATGCCGAATCCAACCCAACTAACTAAACTACTATTGAAACGGTAATTGGTATTTTACCTACTTCATGTAAACAAATACTAAATCATTCAGGAAAGGAAATAGTATATAGTCCTGTAGCAATTAAGGTTGCAGAATAGATCATAGAAGCAATTACAAAAATAAATAATTAAGATATAAAACAATAAAAAACGGGCTTCTCCCCAAAATGGGTATGTTTGTCGCGACGAAACTAAACTATACAAAAAGGTGAATGCCCTATGTTTTGAAAAATATAATTTATGAAATAAACACAAATAGAAATAATTAAGAGATGCTTCATTATTTCTTAAAGCTTTCTTTAAAAAATAACTAACTACCAATAAAACAACAACGACTTTGAAAAATAATTATTTCTTACAAGTTCCTAAATAAAAACTAAAATGAATGTCAATGATAATAGGGAAATATTTAAATGAGGATTTTACTAAAAAATTAAACCTATTCTAACGAGTCTGTTTTGGACTACAATGTAAAAGAGCCGATTCAAATTTTTCTGAATCGGCTCTTTTTGTTAGGATTATTAATAAAAAACAGTCATTGATTGTGGTCTTTTCCTATTCCTTCAAACCTTGCAATGACTGCACTTACACGTCATTATATTGCCGTTTACCCATGCACAGCCATTGTTTGAAAAGGCTCTTTTGACAAGGTTAAATGCCTATTTCATTCAAATTCATAAGATATTGCAGACAGTGCATATAGTGGCGCTGTTTCTGCACGTAAAATTCGGGGTCCTAATGACATCGTTTGGGCACCGGCTTGAAGCAGTGCATCTGCTTCTTTTCTAGCAATGCCACCTTCTGGACCAAAGATAATAAGAACGGATTTCGACTTCTTGTCATACACTTTTTTTAACTTCTCCGCAAATCTTGTGCGTTGTTGTGCTTTTGCATCCTCTTCATCTGCTATAAATACGGCGTCGAAATGGCCAACTTGTTCTAGTAGCTGTTTAAAAGAGATTGGTTCATAAATTTCTGGGATATGTGTACGATGGGATTGCTCAGCTGCTTCTTTTGCAATTTTTTGTAGCCGCTCTTGCTTTTTGGCACCTTTCTTTTTATCCCATTTAACGATGGAACGCTCTGCTTCAAATGGCATTAGGGCAAACATTCCAAGCTCCGTTGCCTTTTGCGTAATAAGTTCTAGTTTATCGCCCTTTGGCAAACCACATGCCACTGTTACATGAACAGGTAACTCTGGAGAAGGAATAATTTCACCTGTAGTTTGAACGTGTACCTCATCGGCTTCGAAGGATACAATTTCACATATATGAGCGGTATTTTGTGCAACTACAACGATTTTGTCGCCTTCTTTCATACGCATTACTCGTTCAATATGTCGCGCATCCTCCCCACTAATACGTGCTTCCTCAATGGTCGTCTCAATAAAATAGCGTTGCATGTTACCATACTCCTTTATAGCAAGAAGAGAAAACGCCAAATCGCCAGCACTCGGCTCACGATTTGGCGCTTCCTCAATCAATTTATTGTGGTCGACGGGCAATGATCGCTACCCAATCTTCCATTAGTAATACTTCTTCGATTACAAACCCTGAAGCTTCTAGTGCTGCTTTTACATCATCACGTTTCGCGCCAATGATGCCTGAAGTGACATATAATCCACCCGGTTTAACAACTGAAAATGCATCGTCAGTAAAGGACATAATAATTTCTGCTAAAATATTAGCCACAACGACATCAGCTGGTTCCTTAACTGTATCCAATAGATTTCCATGGAATACAGATACTTTATCATCTACTTTGTTTAATGCAACATTTTCTTGTGCTGAACGAACAGCTACTTCGTCTAAATCAAGTGCATGTACGCTCTTAGCTCCTAGTAAAGCTGCACCAATTGATAGAACGCCTGAACCCGTACCGATATCGATAACTGTATCGCCCTCTTTTACAACCTTCTCAAGCCCTTGTAAGCACATAACAGTTGTAGGGTGTGTTCCTGTACCAAAGGCCATACCAGGATCTAATTCAATCATTAATTCATCTGTTGATACTGGTACATATTCTTCCCATGTTGGTACAATTGTAAAGCGTTCAGAAATTTTTACAGGATGATAATATTGCTTCCATGCTGTTGCCCAATCTTCCTCGTTAACTTCCACAATCGATACAACATTTTCACCAATATCGATGTTGAAGTTCGTTAAATTTGTTATAGCCGCCTTAATTTCTTCGACTGTTTCATTTAAAAAACTAGACTCCGATAAGTACGCCTTAACAATAACACCATCTCTCGGAAAATCCGCTTCATTTAGCGCATAAATTTCACCATACTGATCCTCTCGTGGCTTCGCAAATTCTGCAGAATCCTCAATAACTACACCACTTGCCCCTGCTTCATGCAAAATATTCGAAATTGCTTCTACCGCTTCATTTTTTGTATGAATGGATAATTCTGACCACTTCACGTAGCTCTTCAGCTCCTCTAATTATTCACCTTGGAATTTTTTCTTAATTTTATCGAATAGTGAGCTTCCTTGTTCTTCAGGAATGTCACCACTGATTTCCGCAAATTCACGTAGTAATTGCTTTTGTCTTTCAGTTAATTTTTCTGGCGTTACAACTTTTACTGTTACATATTGATTTCCTGTACCATAGCCATGTACATTTTTGACACCTTTGTCTTTTAGACGGAATTGCGCACCTGACTGTGTTCCCACAGGAATACGTAGTTTTACTTTTCCATGAACCGTTGGGACTTCTATTTCATCACCAAGAGCTGCTTGTGGGAATGTCAGTTTTAGTTCGTAATAAATATCATCGCCATCACGTTCAAACTCTTTATGTCCTTGAACGCGGAACATAATATATAAATCCCCCGCCGGGCCGCCATTTATACCTGGCTCTCCTTGACCAGACACACGAATTTGCTGACCATCATCCACACCTGCTGGAATGTTAACTTTAATTTTCTTACGTTTCTGAACGTTACCTTCGCCACGACAAGTTGAACATTTTTCTTTAATGTTTTTACCTGTACCATGACATGTAGAACAAGTTCGACGATTCATCATACGGCCGAAAGGTGTATCTACAGCTTGATTTACTTGACCCGCACCTTGACAAGTTGAACATGTTTCAGGATTAGTACCTGGTTTTGCACCCGAACCGTGGCAAGTATCACATAATTCATCTTTCGGAATTTCGATTTCTGTTTCTTTCCCGAAAATTGCTTCTTCAAATGTAATATTCATACGATATTGAAGGTCGTCACCTTTGCGTGGTGCGTTCGGATCCTGACGGCGACCGCCACCACCAAAGAATGAGCTGAAAATATCCTCGAAGCCGCCAAAGCCGCCGCCCCCGAAGCCACCACCAAAGCCTGCATTTGGATCTTCATGGCCAAATTGATCATAGCGTGCTTTTTTCTGATCGTCACTTAAAACTTCATAAGCTTCAGCGATTTCTTTGAATTTTTCATCTGCACCTGGCTCTTTATTAAGGTCAGGATGGTATTGTTTTGATAATTTACGGTATGCTTTTTTAATTTCATCTTTAGAAGCCGATTTCGTTAAACCAAGCACCTCGTAGTAATCGCGTTTCTCCATGATTCACACTCCGCTCTTTTTGCATAAAATCTATTGTATCACGCAGTTAAAAAAACTGCCTCTATTTTATTATTAAATATTCATTTAAAAATGTTGCATATATGTTTTTTCACATTTCTCGCACATAACCTATGCATCTAGACGATTAAATGTGAGTGGATATATCTAAGATAAAGAGAAAAGCCAAAGCCGCAAGCGGTCTTTGGCTTCTTCACTCAACTGTGTTACTTACTATTATTTATCGTCTTTTACTTCTTCAAAATCAGCGTCTACGATATCGTCTTTTTTACCAGCGCCAGCATCTGCACCAGCATCGCCACCTTGAGCTGCTTGAGCAGCTGCTGCAGCTTGTTCATATACTTTCATAACTAATGGCTGTAATACGCCTTCTAGTTTTTCTTTAGCAGATTTAATGCCTTCTAATTCGCCAGCTTCAAGCGCTTTTTTCAGTTCGTCACGAGCATCTTCAACAGATTTTTTCTCATCTTCTGTAATTTGTTCGCCTAAGTCAGCAATTGTTTTGTCAACTTGGAACACTAATTGGTCAGCTTCGTTGCGAAGATCTGCTTCTTCTTTGCGTTTAGTATCCGCCTCAGCATTTGCTTCAGCATCTTTTACCATACGCTCGATTTCTTCCTCAGATAAACCAGAATCAGATTGAATAACAATAGTTTGTTCTTTGTTTGTACCAAGGTCTTTCGCTTTAACAGATACGATACCATTTTTATCAATATCGAATGTTACTTCGATTTGTGGTACACCACGTGGTGCTGGTGGGATATCCGATAATTGGAAGCGGCCTAATGTTTTATTGTCTGCCGCCATTGAGCGTTCACCTTGTAGTACGTGAATATCTACTGCTGGTTGGTTGTCCGCTGCAGTTGAGAATACTTGTGATTTAGATGTTGGGATCGTAGTGTTACGGTCGATTAATTTTGTGAATACGCCACCCATAGTCTCGATACCTAATGAAAGTGGAGTTACGTCAAGTAAAACTACGTCTTTTACATCACCAGTTAATACGCCACCTTGAACAGCAGCACCCATCGCTACAACTTCGTCAGGGTTTACACCGCGGTGTGGCTCTTTATTAGTTTCTTTACGTACAGCTTCTTGTACTGCTGGAATACGTGTAGAACCACCAACTAAGATTACTTGGTCAATTTCAGATGTTGAAAGACCTGCATCAGATAATGCTTGACGTACTGGACCTACTGTACGGTTTACTAATGGTAATGTAATTTCGTCAAATTTTGCACGAGTTAAAGCAATTTCTAAGTGCAATGGACCAGCTTCACCAGCAGTAATGAATGGTAAAGAAATTTGAGTAGATGTTACACCTGATAAGTCTTTTTTCGCTTTTTCAGCCGCATCTTTAAGACGTTGCATAGCCATTTTATCTTTAGAAAGGTCAATGCCGTTTTCTTTTTTGAATTCTGCTACAAGATACTCGATGATAGCATCGTCGAAATCGTCCCCACCTAGTTTGTTATCACCAGCTGTTGCTAATACTTCAAATACACCGTCACCTAATTCAAGAATAGATACGTCAAACGTACCGCCACCAAGGTCAAATACTAATACCTTTTGATCTGTATCTTGTTTGTCTAAACCATAAGCAAGTGCAGCAGCTGTTGGTTCGTTGATAATACGCTCTACTTCTAAACCTGCGATTTTACCAGCATCTTTAGTAGCTTGACGTTGAGCGTCGTTGAAGTAAGCAGGTACAGTAATTACTGCTTTTGTTACTTTTTCACCTAAGTAGTCTTCAGCATAGCCTTTTAAGTATTGAAGAATCATTGCAGAAACTTCTTGTGGAGTATATTCTTTATCTTCCACTTTAACTTTTTCAGATGTACCCATTTTAGATTTAATAGAAATAATTGTGTTAGGATTTGTTACTGATTGACGTTTCGCTACTTCACCAACTTGACGTTCGCCATTTTTAAACGCAACAACAGATGGTGTTGTACGGTTCCCCTCTGGATTTGGAATTACTTTTGGTTCTCCGCCTTCAAGTACAGAAACACAAGAGTTTGTTGTTCCTAAGTCAATACCGATAATTTTGCTCATAAAAATTTCCTCCTATTATTTAAACGCAAATGATGCGTTTTCTATCTAAATGTAATAAATTAAATAGTACTAAGTCTATTCGTTTACAGATACCATTGTTGGGCGTAATACACGATCCTTTAACATATAGCCTTTTTGAAGCTCGCGTAAGACAACACCCGTCTCTTTTTCACTATCTTGCTCTTGCATGACAGCTTGGTGAATATTAGGGTCAAATTGCTCCCCTTCAGCTTTAATAATCTGTAAGCCTTCCTTCTCAGCAGCTTCTATCAGAGAACGGTACACCATTTCAATACCTTTCACGATGGAAGCAGTTTCTTCAGAAGTCGCTTCAACTTGTAAGGCACGTTCAAAATTATCAATTACTGGCAATAAATCAGACAGTAAGCTCTGAGCGCGATACTTTTCAGCAGCCTCACGATCAAGTTGATTGCGGCGGCGAATATTATCGAAGTCAGCACGTAAGCGTAGATGACGATTTTCCTCGTCGGCTAGCTTTGCTTGTAACTCAGCTAGTTTTGCTTCATACTGTTCTTCGATTGTTAATTCAGCTTTTTGTTCTTCTACTACTTCTGTCTCTTCTACCTCATTTTCAGCTTGTAAATCCTGTACAAGGTCTTTGTTTTCAGTTTTTTCCGTCACTTTTATCCTCCTCATTATCAATCACTACGATTCTTCGTAAAGGCTTGTGTTAAATCCAAGCGCATTACGTCTAGTAAAGCAACAACACGTTTATAATCCATTCGTGTTGGACCAATAATTGCTATAGCCCCTTGCTGATCTTCACCAATAGAATAAGTGGTCGTAATGACACTACAGTTTTCCATTTCTAGTTGTTTATTTTCTGAACCAATACGAATGTGAATGCCCGATTCATTAGGATGGAAGAGTGACTGCACTTGGCTAGTCGTTTCCATTAAGTCCAAAATCATACGGACTTTATTTAAATCGTGGAATTCAGGTTGGTTGAACATATTTGTTTTACCGCCATAGAAAATTTTACTTTCTGAATTATGCATCGTCGCTGTCACGAGAGCGTGAATAAAATCATCCGCTGATCGAACATGCTGGTGTAATACTGTTAGCACTTCAGCTTCGAGTTCTTTATGAATATCCTCTAATGAAACACCAACTAGTCGTTCATTTAAGATATTAACCATTTTCTCTAAATCAGTAGCGGTAAAATTAGGCGGTAAACTAAACATGCGATTTTCTACATGCCCGTTATTCGTTACGATAATCGCTACTGCTGTATCGCTAGAAAGTGGCACAATTGAAAATCGTTTTACTCGATGTCTTTGAACATCTGGTCCTAAAAGAATCGATGTATACGAGGTCAGTTCTGATAAAATATTGGCTGACTTTCTGATAATATGCTCTACTTCTACTAAGCGATCGTTAAAAATTGATTGGATTTGCTGAATATCCCTCGAATTAATGCCTTGGGGATTCAACAAATGATCTACATAAAATCTATAACCCTTTTCCGAAGGCACTCGACCAGAGGAAGTGTGCGTTTTTTCTAAGAAGCCTAATTCCTCTAAATCCGCCATTTCATTTCGAATTGTGGCTGGACTAAATGTAATCTCTTGCTTTTTGGAGATTTGGCGAGAACCTACCGGCTGTGCAAACATAATAAAGTCGTCTACGATAGCTTGCAATATTTGTAATTGCCGATTTGTTAGCATGATTATCACCTCTGTTAGCACTCAACTAAGAGGAGTGCTAATACTATTATTAAGTTATCAAATCCTACATTTTATGTCAACGATATCGCTCAATCTTCTAGTAAAAATTGTTGAAATACTTCATTACCTACAAAGCGACCTTTTCGCGTAAGTCGAATTCCTTTAGTATCCTGTTCCAAAAGACCTTCTGAAACTAACTTTTCTATGACATATGAGTAATCCCTATACATTGATTCTTTAAATTTTTCTTCATATATAGAGTGTGTAATTCCTTCTGTTTTACGCAAACCTAAAAACATTTGCTCTTCGCGCTTCTCATTCTCTGTTACAACATGCTCATAGACAATTGGTAGTTCCCCTGCATTTACTGCATCCATATACTTTTTCAATGGTCCATGATTTGAATAACGCTGACCCGCTAAATACCCATGAGCACCAGCACCAAATCCTGCATATTCATCATTTTCCCAGTATATTTTATTATGTTTAGAACTGAAACCAGATTGAGCAAAGTTACTTATTTCGTATTGTTGAAGTCCATACGCCTCCATCTGGTTCATTAGCACATCGTACATATCCGCTTCAAGATCTTCAGTTGGTAAATGGAGCTTCCCTTTTGTGTATTGATTATAAAAAATCGTTTTTGGCTCCACTATTAGTGAATAAGCAGAATAATGTGGTATTTTAAGAGCGAACGCTTTTTCTAAGGTGTCCTTCCATTGTGCCATCGTCTGACCCGGCAAACCGTACATTAAATCCAAACTAATATTTCTGAAGCCTACCTTTTTCGCCAAGGCAATTGTTTCATAAACATGATTGTTGCTATGAGTACGACCAATTTTCTTTAACAACTCTTGATCAAAGGATTGTACACCCATACTTAAGCGATTTACACCACCGTCAAACAATGCTTGCATTTTTGCTTCTGAAAGCTCGTCCGGATTGGCCTCTGATGTAAATTCTGTCACATTGTCCATCGGAATATACGTACGAATAAGCTCAAGAAGTCTGTCTATTTGCTTAGGTGATAGTGCTGTTGGTGTACCGCCACCAAGAAATATCGTTTCGATTTGCTTAAAACTCTCGGGATATTTTTTTGTCGCAAGCTCCATCTCCTTGCCAAGCATTTCTATATATTCATCCACTGGTTGATTTTTAAAATAAAATTTATTGAAATCGCAATAATTACAAATTTGATGACAAAAAGGAATATGAATGTAAACACCTCGTGCCATAACTATCCCTTCTTTCTCGTTAGTCTTTTCCATTTCCTCATTATAAACAATAGCGGCACGGAACGCCATGAATCAAGTTAGTAAAATAACTAAATCAAAACTATGTTACTTTAACATTATTATCCGAAAATTCACACCTTTTTGTTGTGCTAATTAAAAACAAGAAATGGAGTAATTATGATGGACATAATTTTAAAGCAACAACCGCAACAGAAAATGATGATGACACCTCAATTACACACATCTTTTGAATTACTACAATATACAACACTTGAACTTGTGACAATTTCTGTATGAACAGCAATTAGAGAATATCGTAAAGAGTTAGGAATACCAGCAGCAAACAAACGAAAGGCATTATAAATTTTACAACCCATCCATATAATCATTGTTCTAACATGAAAACGATTTTCCTATACTGAATGTGGTTTTGGCTATACGTCCTTTCGCGAGAAGAAATAGAAAGAAATAGACTCCTTAAACTTCTTAAAAGTAAAAAAATAGTATGCTTGAAGGCTCCTCAAGCATACTATTTTCTCTTTTGGATAACCCACATCTTGTCATTATCCAATACTTATAATATCGATACATATATACTCGCAATAACAACACTTCCAATAGTTACAGTCGTGAATCCATCTACATTGGTGTTAAAATTTCACTGAAGATTTTTTTCTGTTCATCATCCGTTTTGCCAATACTTCTACTTACTTCCTCATATACGATGTAATCTCCCGGAAAACCAAATGTAGTGTTAACTCTACTGGACATACAAACGAGGAGCTATATATCCGCAAAATTCTAAAGCAGTGTAACGGCAATATTTCAGCAGCTGCTAACAATTAAATATTTCTCGCCAATCTCTATAACATCATATGAAGAAACTAGCGATTCGAAAAGAAGCGTTTATCTAAGCTTTCAATTCATTTCACAAAAAAAAAATCAACACCAATGCAATAATGGTTTTGGTTTTTTTGTATCCTTAATAACATACAATTCCTACGCAAATGCCAATTAGTACGAGCAAATAAGGTTGAACTTTCCAATTCATCAAGCACCATAAAAAAGCGGCTGCAAGTACTATGTCTAAACCATTTTGAATTGTCTGTGTCACAATCGGATGAATAAAAGCTGCGGCTAATATTCCAACAACTGCTGCGTTTGCACCAGCCATCGCCCTTCTTAATCCGGCGAAACGATTAAGAGCTAGCCAAAAAGGCATTGCCCCTATTATTAGCAAAAATGCCGGTAAAAAAATAGCTATCGTAGCGATAATGGCCCCAGGTACTCCAGCAATGACCATACCTATGTAGGAAGCAAAGGTAAATAATGGACCTGGGACTGCCTGTGTCAATCCGTATCCTGCTAAAAAATCTGAAGAACTTATTAACCCACTTTGGACAAACTGTGCCTCTAGTAAAGGTAATACGACATGACCTCCACCAAACACTAATGCACCTGATAGATAAAACTTTTCAAGGATCGTAAACCATTCATATTGTATTAGTGGGCTAACAATTGGTAAACCAACAAGAAGTATAACAAACAGTGCTAAAAAACATTTACCTGTCGTTTTTGAAATAGGTACAACCGTTTCTTCTGGGTTCTCTCGTTGATTGATTTTCTTAAAAAATTGATAGCCGAGAAAAGAAGCCACAATAATAGTCGTCACTTGAGCAAGTGGATGGACCCACAAAAGCACTGCCACCAGTGCCAACAAAGCGATTATAAGATGGCGAATACTAAGGATTAATTTTTTTGACATATCAAAAATAGCTTGTGCAACAATCGCAATGGCCACCAATTTTAAACCATGAATCCACCCCATATCCATCTCTGTATGTACAGAGAAATACGCAAATGCCATAAGTAGCAAAACTGACGGCAATGTAAAACCAACAAATGACACAATACTCCCAAATAAACCGCCTCTTAATAAGCCAATCCCCATCCCTACCTGGCTCGATGCTGGCCCAGGTAAAAATTGACTGAGTGCAACAAGCTGAATGTAGTCATGATCAGATAACCATTTACGCTTCTGAACATATTCATTTTGAAAATACCCTAAATGTGCAGTGGGGCCACCAAAAGATGTACAACCTAATGTAAGCGAAACTAAAAAAATCTCCCATAACCTTTGCAATATTTTCAACTACTTTCCATGTCGTCTATATTTATAGTACAAGGGGTAATCAACCTTTTGGTTTAAGATATTGTAAAGTTTTAAAAAAATATGGGAGTCATGTTTTCGTTCTTAATCTCCAATCTTGACGGCAGAGCCAAGCTCACTTCCATTTGCAGCTACCGGAATAAGCTCATAGCTCTTCCCCGTTAAATATAATGCATCGAGGCGAACACCCCACTTTGTATACTCTTCATTCAAAGGATATGCTACGTTAAATGGCCAAGATTCCCCTGTTGCTGATTGGATTTTAAAATGCAACGCTTCATTGAGTAAGCTTTTCTCTGAATGAAAGTATATTGTTGTTGATATAGGTGTAGAAACAACCTCCTCTATTGTTATTTCCTGACCATCTAAAAGCTTTACTTTTTTCTCAACAGGGAAGACCTTTCTATCTTCTTGTAATTGCTCTTGTGAAGCTTCCACTTGAAATTCCCACGGCACGTCAATTTTTTTTTCGCCGTTCCAGTCGTTATAACGAATATCTAAGTTTAATATTTTATCATCTGGTAGTTCACTTAATTTCACACTACTATAGATTGTATAGGTTTTATCAGATTGTTGGATAGTCTGTCCTCCATTTCTAACCGTGAACTCTTTTCCATTCACAAAAACCTGTGGAAAGAAAAAGATTCGGTAGTCGAAATTTAAGCCTTTTACTGGCTTAAAGGTAGCATTCAATAGTATTTGATTATCATCAATAATTATTTCATTTAACGTTAAACGTCCGAGACTATTTTCAGCAGTTTTATCGATCACTGTTTTGTAGGCTTCAAAATTTAAATCCTTCTTAAACAAAAAATAATAAACAATTACACAAGTAGCTACCAATAAAAGCAATACAACAATAAACCATATTTTCCGCCCTCGATTTTCCTTAGGCTCACTCTCGACAAGAAGTATATCATTGGACACCATATACACCTCATTTTAAGAAAGTATGTCTTCACAAATGCTTTTTATTTATTGTAGTTTTCAATTGGACATTATATAACCTCTAACGATGTCAAGGTTTGGCTGATTTCACTATGTATCTATAGAAATAATTTAAATTCCTTTTATGTGTTGAAACAATTAGTACGACATCCACCTTTTCAGTTTAACGAACACTTTCAGGAATTATCGCTCAACTTTTGAATTTTATCGACTAACTTTCATGTTTTATCACCCAACTTTTGAATTTTATCGACAACCACCTCCCCAAGAGTAAAAAAAGATTCACACACAAAACTGTGCGTAAATCCTTTATCCTTTATCCTTACTCTTGATGACGAACCTTTTTGGCTTCTTCCATTAAATAATCTACAAATAACTCATCTTTCACTAACCATGCTTGATAATTTCTTTTTAAAAACCATTCTGCTTCATAAAAACTTGTAAAGATTTGATCTAATGGAAGTTTATTTTTTTCAATTACCCAATCAAAATCACTTATTGAATATAGGAGGAAAAATTCTTCCTTAAGGTTTTTATACATTGTCCCAAAAGAAGAGAACCTTAAATTATAGCGATTTCGTTTCGCATCCTCTGGTATTGGTGCTATATGAAATATTTGCGCCACGTACTGCTCATAAGCTTCATCCGTTAAAGAGCAACCCGCTGCTTTTTGATGCCCTCCCCCTCCGAATTCTGCTGCAATTGCCGAAACATCTATGTGATCATGAATCGTACGAAATGAAATTTTTTTGCCACCCATATTTAATATAGCTATAAAATCAAGGTGTACATTTTCTTTTCCCAATTCATTACCAAGCTCTGAATGATACGATTCTGCATAAACCACACCTGTAAAGTATTCTCCTATCGATGTTTGCACTAACTCCCTTTTTTTTCGACGGATGTACCGTTCTATCTTCTCCTCTTCCATTGTTAAAATTTTCTTTTCAAATTCATCGAAGTCAAAATGGTCGCTAATCTTTAAACGTTCAAGCATTTTTTCTTCAAACTCTTCGATTGATACTAAAAAAAAGAGTGCATTGAGTCGACGTGCTTGCTGATTATCATTCTTTTCCCACTCCCACGTATCGTACTGTCTCACTAACTCTACAAATTCTGTGATGGAATTCCTTTGTTCTAAAAATCCATGTGTAACAAGATACTGATAAAGTAAAGACGTTGCGGATGTTAAATGGCCCTTTTCATCTTCTATTGATACTTTACCCCATTCATAATCGTTTAAATGTAAAGCCGTTTTATGATGATCAAGCAATTGAACTTTGCCCGTTGCGATATAATAGTCATTTAACCTCCTTTCATTTTCCTCGTTTGGAGATAAATCAGTAATAAATACAAATGTATCTTGTTCGTTATTGTCTAAAAAATACTCAATTTCGCGGTCCAACGCTGAAATTGAATTGTACTTAACCTTTACTTGATCTTGAAAGGCAAGCTTGGCTAAAATCCCGCAGCTAACTCCATCTAAATCATTATGCGATAGCAATTTATACATTTTTTCACCTCAATATTAGTATGGTTTATCATTGAAAAAATTATAGGTATTGTAAGACGTGTTTATGTAATATGCTCCCATCACTAGACAGATGAAAAACTTATGTAGAATCTTTTTTGACTAAAAGTAAATTAATAGATATTTATTACCCTTAATAGTCATAAAGCATTAAAATACTCACCACTCTTAAATAAAACAATATTATTTTTAAAATAGTATTGATTGTAAAAATCCCCACCTCCTTCTAGCACTTTCCCATCATTAGCTTTGTATTAAAAAAAGTCATAAAAACCCCTTTAATTCAACATTTACGAACATAATCCATTATAATATTTTTCCATATATTTCATTCTAAGTTAAATCAGATTATTTGGAAATAACTGAAAATAATTATCCTATAAAATATAAACTCATTCTTTGTTATAATATGTTATTATAATTTTAGTAAAACGACCTATTTTTGTTAAATAAAAAAATAGAGGAAAAACGAACTAAAAAGGATGATGAACATGAAAAAAATCCAACAATTATTCCAAAGCGAAGATGGTAATATCGAACAAAGGGAGAATTTTTTATCCCTATTAGAGAAAATTGTTACATCATTAGATGAGTTAAAAAACCCAAAAACAACAACTCTTGGACCAATGAAAGAGCGCTCTGACAATTTCTATAAAGAGTTAATGCAAGAAAATCAAGTACCAACTTCAGGTGTCGGACTTGATCAGGTTGTGAATGATTTAACGCAATTGATGCAAGGACATCCTTACCATACACGTAACTTTGTAACAAATGTTTTACCAATGGCTAGCATTCCTGGTATATTAGGACAATTCACAAATGCGCTACTTAACGGTAACAATCTATGGGATGTATACGGACCTGCTGCCGCAGAATGTGAGGTAAAGGTAGTAGCAATGATGTCGAAATTAGTTGGCTACGACTATACTCAAAGCTTTGGTTACACAACTTGGGGTGGACAAGGGGCTGTTTTCAGTGGACTTCGTCTTGCGATTGCTAAACAATTCCCTAACGCAAAAGAAGATGGCGTACCAAATAATTTATATTGCTTTGCTTCAGAAAATGCACATTACAGCTTATTAAAATCAATTGAAGCAGTAGGCATCGGTAGCAAACATTTAATTCGTATTAAAGCTGGCAAAGACCATTCAATGGATATCGAAGATTTACGTATGCGTATGACTGAAGTGATCGAAAATGGTGGTATTCCAGTGTACGTAGTTGCTACAACAGGCGCTACAGATCAATTTGCCATTGATGATGTACAAGCAATCAAAAAAGTTACAACTGACCTTGAACAAAAACATTCATTAAAACCTATACATATTCACGCTGATTCAGCTTTAGGTGGTTTTTACGCATTTTTCAACGATTATGATTTCAAGGCAAATCCACTTCAGTTAGAGACTAATGTTTTACAAGCACTGGAACAAATTAAAGAACGTATGCAATATCTACCTATTGCAGATAGCCTTTGCTTCGACTTCCAAAAGCTTGGTCAAACGCCTTATTTAACAAGCTTATTCTTAATAAAAGAAGGAAAACATTTACAGCTATTAGATATCGAGGACTTCGACACACCTTATGTTGGTAATCGGGGCTATGGTTCTTATCATACAGGTTATACATTAGAGTGCTCTCGTATGGGTAGTTCAATTGCTATTTACGCTGCATTACAGGCGTTTGGGAAAGAAGGTTACCAACAAATATTAGCAAATTATGTGCGTGTAAATTTAGCATTCCGTGCGCAGTTAGCTGAGAAAATTCCAATGTTACAAGTAGTCAATGAGTCTAATATTGGACCAGTTACAGCATTTCGTTTGTATCCTGAAGGCTTTAATTGGAAATCTGAACAATCAGGTAGCTATGCACAAGATCAGATTGAATATATTAATGGCCTTAACGCTTCTTTATTTGAAATTATAGGAGAAGGTCGCGACGAAGTATTTTTCGGTGATACTACACGAGTTTGCACTGTCAACACTAGTGATACAAAACAACAAATTCCAGTCGCTGCCGCAAAATTCTTTTCAATCTCTCCTTATACAGAGACAGAACATATTAGTGATATGATTCATTTTTTACAACAAAAGGTGAAAGTATTGGAGGATGTTAAAGTTGAGTATAGTCAAAAAATTTAAAAGCTCTTTACTCTATAAATATATTGCTAGTTTTACTATTCCAATTGCTATTATTTCGGTCATATTTAGTATCGTATTATTTATTTCGTCTTATCAGATTATCGATAATTTTGTTATTACACAATTTGAGACATCATTAGAGGTAATATCTCAAACAATTTTTGATGATATAGATAAAGAAGATGTTAAAGCTGCAGATAACGGCGATAAGGATAAATATGAAGGAATATTAAATAAGTTAAATGAAACAATGAACGAGTACGATATTCAAAATGCTTACGTTCTTTCACGTGCAAATGGCAAAGAACATATTGTGGCATTAAGTAAGAAAGATGATTATCAAGAGGGCTATGTTTTTACTAAGGACATGAATGAAGCGCTAAATACTGGAACCGTTCAATCTAGTGATATTTATAAAGATGAATACGGTATTCATAAATCCATTTTTGTACCATTTAAAGATACGGATATTCTTTTTGGTTTAGATATGGACGCTTCCTTCATTTCTAAACTTCAAACGAAGACTCTTTGGACTTGTATCATTATGACCGTGATGTTTTTGATATTCGGTTTTATTGTGGCTTATTTCATTAGTAAAGGGATTATAAAACCAATTAAAAATATGACTAACTATGTTGGTAAGGTGGCACAAGGAGACTTAGCTGTTGAACCTCTTCAAATAAAGGGTTCTAATGAAATTGCACAGCTTTCTGAAGGCATTGAAAATATGACAGAAGACTTACGCTCACTTATTCAACAAATTGCTGAAAATGCTGAGCAAGTAGCTGCTATGTCTGAAGAATTATCGGCAGGTTCTGAGCAAACAAGTGCCTCAATTCAACAAATTACATCTTCAATGCAAGATGTAGCTGCAGGATCAGATAAACAAACTTCCTCTCTTGAAGAAGTAGAAAGTCATATTACGACAATCTCCACAAAGATGTCAGAAGTTGTATCGAGCGTGAATGATGTCACTACTAAAGCATTTAGTGCCTCTTCTATTTCAGAAAAAGGCAATACGACGATTCAAAGTGCTACAGAAAAGATGGTTGTCACATCTAATGCTATTCAAGAGGCTTCAAAAGTTGTGGAACGTTTAAGCACATACTCAAATGAGATTGGCGACATTGTAACCTTAATTAATGAGATTACAGATCAAACAAATTTACTCGCTCTAAATGCTTCTATTGAAGCAGCACGTGCTGGTGAGCATGGTAAAGGCTTCGCGGTTGTAGCTGAAGAAGTACGTAAACTTGCTGACCAATCATTAGCGGCAACCAACAGTATTCGAACACGTATTGAAACGATTAAGGAAGAGTCTGTGCAAGCTGTAAAATCTATGGCAATTAGTAACAGTAACCTTGAAGAAAGCTCAATTACGTTTAATGAATCAGGTGAAGCCTTTAAAGAAATATATTCGCATATTACTTCTCTTACTCAAGAAATGGATTCTGTCAATAATATCATTTCCAATATTAATGACGGGGTTAGCAACATTGCAATTTCTGTAGAGGAAGTTGGTGTAATTGCCGTTCAAGCATCAGGAAACATTCAAAATGTAGCTGCTGCTTCCGAGGAGCAGTCAGCTAGTATTGAGGAGATTACGGCGTCTTCAAATAATTTAGCTGAGATGGCACAGGAACTTCGTAATATCATACAAAAATTCAAATTATAAGAATAACTAATAACAAAAATCCGCTATATTTTCTAAAGGTAAGTTTTAGTTTTACCTTTAGAAGATTATGCGGATTTTTTCATTAACTCTTAAAAGTTCTTCTCTAATTTTAATGTCCTCTTGTTCATCCAGGCAAGCGTTTCTTCTAGCCCTACTCGATATGAAGTACGTGGTAAAGCGCCTATTTCCTTTTCGTATCTTTCTCCACTTAAAATGACTGGTTCTTCGGTTAAATACAACATTTCGACCACTTCCCTCATATCAGGGGTAAATATTCCAATAAATTGGATCATGCCTTTAGAAACTGTACGAATGCCTTTTTTGAAACCTGTAATTTCACGTAAAATTTTTACTAGTTCTTCCCCTGTAATTGGATGAACGGCTGGCACGTTCCAATTCTGATTATATGTGTCGTCACGTAAAGCAAGCTCAACCATAGCCTTTGCGCCATCAACTGTATAAAGGAATTCCCTTTTCACCTGCATATTTCCTACAAAATTGGCTTTTTTACCTTGCGCTACATTTTTTAACGTTTCATAGAGTATTGTATTCTCTGCATTTGGTCCGTATAAATCCGGGAAATGTACAATTAACGAGGGTACATTACTGTTTTTTAATTTATTTTCCATCATTAAACGAATTTTCCCTTTTTTCGTTTGTGGTTCCTTTTTAGCTTGCTCTATTACAGGGTTTGTTGATTGTCTTCCATAGGCATAAATATTATCTACTAGTGCAATTTTCGCTCCTCTCCTTTCTGCTATGTTAATCACCATGTCTACACATCGCATATGGAGTTTTTCCCAATCTTGATATGGAAAGCTAATAGCATGAAAAATAATATCCACACCATTTGAAGCTTTCATCAAATCCTGTTCATT
This sequence comes from Lysinibacillus sp. NPDC096382, assembly GCF_044762845.1. Taxonomy (NCBI): domain Bacteria; kingdom Bacillati; phylum Bacillota; class Bacilli; order Caryophanales; family Bacillaceae; genus Lysinibacillus; species Lysinibacillus sp. NPDC096382. Next base: position 110,658 of record NZ_JBIWFC010000003.1, on the reverse strand, counting down.
AAATACATCACCCGAAATGATTTCTACATTTTTGTGATGCTGAAAAAGTGCAACTAACTTTTCTTTATTTCTAGCAAATGCCTTCACCTGTATATTTCGACTTACTAGTTCATTTACTAGTGCATATCCCATACCACCAGATGCCCCAATAACCAATGCTGTTTGCAAATTAAATTACCTCCCCTATTAATTAACCAGCGGTCAAATAACTACTAAATGAAGCTCTAGATTTTTTTACTAGAGCTACTTTCAATATGTATTAAAGCCTTGATAAGAAATTTTGCATGTATATCCACTGCTTCTTTCGCTTCCTCATAATTTTTTACATAATGACGATAATGTGTAACAAATCCATGAAGAGCAATGAATGTAGAATGTATATCTGAAATCAGCAGTTCTGTCATTGATAAGGACTGTACAGCTTGTGCAAATTTTTCGTAACTAAGGTTCGCTGCCTCTTGCGAAAGCCCATCAATTTCACTATCCCTCATTATAAACATTAATTCATACTGACTTTGATTATTTAAACCAAACGCCATATAGCCTACAAAAACATTCAGTAGTTTAATGTTATGATCTTCAGGACCGTTCATATTTTCATCTAAAGTATTATTTAGTTCAGAAAAATAGTCACTTACTATTGCATAAAATATTTCTGCTTTATTTTTAAAATGATAGTAAATAGCCCCATGACTACAACCAAGCCCTTTCGCAATACTACGCATTGATACTTGATGAAAGTCCTTCGTGATAAATTGCTTATGAGCCTCATTTATAATCATTTCTTTCGTCAAATCTTTTGTTGACGGCTTACGTGGCGACATAATTATCCCCCTTATTGACCAGTGGTTAATAAATAGTATATAGTTGTTTTCATTTTTGTTCAATAACAATCTCTTACCACTTGAGAGTAGGAGATTGTTATTGAACAACTTTAAATTAAACTCTTCACAACTTTTGAAATAACAGCGCCTTCAGCCTGACCAGTTAACAAAGGTTTTGCAATTTTCATTGCTTCCCCCATGTTCATTCCTTTTGCAATGCCTGCTGCCACAAGTTTTTCTGCAATTTCTTCTTCAGTTAATTGCTTCGGTAAAAATGATTTTAAAAGTGCTAATTTTGCTTCCTCTTTTTCAATTAAGTCAGCTCGCCCTGCATTTTGAGCACCCTCTAAAGCCTGATTTGTTTGCTTCACTTCACGATTTATAATAGTCATTTCCTCTTCAGACGATAAAACCTCCCCCTTTTCTTTTTCAGCTAAATCTAGAGCAGACTTCAAAAGCGATAATACGCCTTTTGCTAATACATTCTTTTCTCTCATTGCCTGTTTTAATTGTTCAAATACCTCTGTTTTTAACAATGTTTTCACTCCTTCGTGACATCATTATACCATAAAAAAATACCGTAACCTTTAGGGATACGGTAGCGTGTGTCACGAAATTATGCTGAGGCATAATTAATACTATTTTACTTGTTTAAGCATAGATACTTCAGCTTTCGTCGTTATTAAATCCGATGATATAATATCAAATTTGGCATCTACAAGATCAATTTTTCGACTTAAATTTTGTTCAACTTTGTCTAATCTTTTTTCCAACGCTTCGTTTTTTTCTTCCAGTCGTTTCTCAGCTACATCAATTTTTTCTTCTAATCTCTTCTCAACTGCTTCGATTTGTTGTTGAAGATCCGATTTCATGTCTTGCATTTGCTTTGAAAGCTCTAAAATTGCTTGAAGAATCGTATGTTGGTTGACTTCTTGTTCCATTTTTGAGTTCCTCCGCTCTTTTATATTCATTACATTATCTATTAATTTCACGCATTAATCACAATAAAAATAGGTAGAGTTACATAAGCAACTCTACCTATCATTCTATCTACGATTTATCTTAAAGTCAAAGTATTAAGAGATGGAATTTGTCAAGTATTCATCCGTTAATTTCACTTGATATAATCGAATCACTATTATATTCCTGTTATATAAACAGGTCCTTACAATCACTTCTCAAATTGCCATGGCACCAGTATTTTACTCCAATGAAACTGACTGCATTAGCAATATCTAGTGATTTATTAATCTCTGCCATTTACCCAATAAACAAAACCAATAACAGCTCCACCAATAATATTACCTATTGTAACAGGTAATAAATTTGACATGGCTCCACTAAACGATACTAGTTCACCATGAGGTATGAGGAGCGCAAGAGAAAACAATGTCATATTTGCTATACAATGCTCAAATCCAATTGTGACAAATGGGAAAATACAGCAGAAAATCATCACTAATTTTCCAGTCTCTGTTTTTAATTTATAGGTGCACCATACGCCCAAGCATACTAGCAAATTACATAAAATGCCTCGACATAAAAGTTCAACGAAGCTACCACTCATCTTAGCTGTAGCTAGTTTTTCAATGTAAGCTGCTATGTCTCCGCCTGCTAGCCCCGAGTAAAAAAATAATGCGGCCGCTAACAGCGAACCAAAGAAGTTTCCTATGTAACTAAATGTCCAAATGCCCAACATCTCTAATGGTGATGATTTTTTTGATAGTGTACTAACCGTTAAAACTAGATTATCACCGGTAAATAAATTGGCTCCAGCCATCATGACCATACTAAGTGCCACACCAAATGATAACCCTTGTACGATCTTCATACTCGGTACCCCAGCCGGACTTAATAAGCCCCCTATAGTAGTGATGAGCAAAATTCCAAATCCGATAAAAAGTCCACCAAAAATAGCTAACAATAAATAATTAGCAGGCTTTTGCTTCATCATGTTAATTTTTGTTTCAGCTGTTATACAAACTGAAGAAATTGTCTCTTTCATACTTTCATCTCCCAAATAACATCAAGCTAATTTAATAACTCATTTTTAACGCTGGTCTCAAGTAGTCATCGGTTTCCACTCTAACCAACTTTTATACAAGGCTTACATTTTAACAAATTATTATTCCAAAATATCGTTAATTAGCAAATTTAAAGTAAATTCCTCCAAATATACATATAATCATGCACTATTACTTTCTGTGAAGACATCAATTTGTATTTCGGGTTACTCGCTTTCGCATAGGAGCATAGTCAAGAATAATCCGTATTTCTCGCAGTACTAAACCAAGATTTTGTAGATTTGATTAATTACTTTTTTCTATTGCTACATTTAATACTTCTATTAGTGATTTTATTGCTTATATGGATTTATATTGATATGATTCCACCAATTCCTACAAAACAAGTTTGTTAAGTAGGTTAAATTTAAGGGGTTGATTGGGATGGGTCAAATTGTAACGAATAAGATTAAACAATCTATTACAGAATTAATCGGTCATACACCACTTTTAGCATTAAATCAGTATGTAAAAGAGCAACAGCTAGAAACCGAAATCATTGTAAAGCTAGAGTATTTTAATCCTGCTAATAGTGTGAAGGACCGTGTTGCTAAAGCGCTGATTGAGGATGCTGAAGCTCGTGGCGTGTTGACAAAGGATAAAACAATAATTGAAACAACTAGTGGCAATACAGGTATTGGTCTAGCAGCAATTGCAGCTGCAAAAGGCTATAAGCTTCGAATTTACATGCAGGATGGTGTAAGTGAAGAGCGAACAAAGGTAGTTAAGGCATACGGAACGGAGGTTGTACCATTTTCAGATGTCCCAGAAATGGTAGCTGCCTTTGAGGAAACAGATGGTGACTTTGTTGAAACGATTAAAGTATTTCGAGAAACAGTCGTTGAACACGAAGAAAATGTTGTATTTTTAAATCAGCTTGATAATGAGGCCAACCCAAATATTCATAAGGTAACAACTGGTCCTGAAGTCTGGGAGGATACAGACGGACAAATTGATATTTTTGTAGCAGCAATTGGCACAGGTGGTACGATAAGTGGTGCTGGTGCATATTTAAAATCTAAAAATCCAGCTATTCAGATTATTGGTGTAGAGCCTGCTGTTAATTCCATTGCAACAGTTGATAATCCAGATATCATTGAAATCACAGGTGTTCACCGCTTCTCCGATGCTGACGGGGCTCGCGTGCCATCGAATGTTCATTTAGAAATAATTGATGAAGTACTCGAAGTGGAAACTGCACAAGCTTATGAGGCGGCACGTGCTGTTGCGAAGTCAGATGGTATATTAGTAGGGACTTCATCAGGTGCTGCTTTATTTGCCGCCACAGCCCTTGCAAAACGTCCAGAGAACAAAGGGAAACGGATTGTCGTTATCCTACCCGATACTGGTCTACGATATTTATCTACAGATTTATTTCAGAAACAAGCGCATCGAAGAATACGCAGTAGCTTAGACACCCTATAAAAAAAGAAGGGTAAAATGCATTACCCTTCGTTCATATCAATAACTTGTTAAAAATATCTTTCCTTTAGTATTGTTAGACGATTCAACGGCCGTTATCGCATTTTTAATGTCTAACAAATCATAATGAGAATCCACTGCCATCATTTTTAACTTACCACTATTAACTAGATTAATTAAGTGATGAAATGTACTTTGCCATCTTTCTATCGAGACTTGCTTGTTCCAATGACGTAAATGGAACATATTTGCCTTTATATTTGCCTCTTTAACGATTCTTTGCCAATTCACTTGTACACCTGATAAAAGACCAATCGCTAAAAAATTCCCTCCAGCTTTCAGACAGAAGGCAAGATCGTTGCCTGCTGTTCCCCCAATAGAATCAATAGCGGCATTGGCCCCATTGCCATTTGTTAGTTCCATTACTGTCTCATAGAGCGGTGCTACTGAAGTATCTATTACATAGGAAGCGCCAAGCTGAATTAAATCGTCCGTATGTCTATTATTTCTCGTTATCGCGATTAGTTGAAAACCTAACAATTTTGCTAGCTGGGCAAATATGTGTCCAATTGCGGACCCACAAGCATTCACTAATAAAACATCATTTGGCTGCAATTGTAATATATCCGTACAAATTACCCAAGCTGTCATTGGATTGATATACATTTGCGCTGCAGTAAAATCATCTATAGAATATGGAATAAGCACTGCAAATTCTGCACTTGTTTTTACAATCTCCTGCCAAGTTCCTTCTCCTCGTAAAGGTAATACACGCTTTCCAATAAGATCCTGAGAAACATACGGACCTACATCCTCTACAATACCAACCCCTTCATAGCCTGGAATAGTTGGTAAAGAAATTCGATGAGCATAACTCCCCCATATTGGTATTAAATCTGAAGGGTTAATAGGTCGCGCCAGCATTCGAACAAGAATTTCTTGTTCTTGAGGGGGGTGAATCGTTTTATTTTCAAACTTTAAAACTTCCCGAGGGCTTCCAAATTCATATAATTTAATGCTTTTTGCTTTCAAAAAATTAACTCCTTTATCATTGATTACTAGCATTTTTTTCAACTACTCCAACATGAAACCTTCCGGAGGGGTTTTCCTTATCCTCACCGATTATTCGTCTTCAGCAATCGGGCTTTTATGAGCGGTTTTTCTCCCGCTTAATTTCTTAGCTATTGCGAATATTAAATATTCCCCCTAATCACTTTTCGAATAAATATACTTTTTTATTCAATGACAATTATAAGGAGATTTAATGGTCTGATGGTGTTTTAAAGCTGTGAAATGGTAAAATCACCGTCTTCGGTCATATATATTTGCAAGCTTTTATTGATTTCTATCTTAATAGGACTAACAATTGCTGTTTTGTTAGAAAAATACCAAACACGTTTACTTGGTCCTAAAAGTAAATTTGCTCCACCCTCATAATTCCCCATAAACGTGAGAGCATTTGAGCGAATTTTGTTATGATTCATTGGAATTATACCGTATTCTTTTAAACGATCAGCTACTGAATAAATAGCATCCGTCGTTAAATTCATTTCGGCAATATTTAGTACATTCTCGGGTGAAAAATACTCTACATCTTGTTTTGGATTTACTTCCTGCCTTGAAATGAGCTCAATAATATTTCCTTCCGGATCATAAAAATAACAAGAATGAGCCTTTAATGTATCAAAATATACTTCATCCTGTCCCTCTGAAAATAATAATTCTGCATATTCTTTTACCCATCTTTTCGCTTGTTTAAATAAATTACATGGAATATTTAACGCAAAATGATATTGTTTTTTTACCAAATACGGTATTTTTTCAAAAGTGATAACACTTTCACCAACAGCTATATCAAAAAAATTATCCGTATTCTGTATTAATGAAAATCCTAAATGATTGCAGTAAAATTCCTTCATTTTATGTACATCATACACATATAGTGTCACCTTTGTAATCTTCATTCGTAAAACATCTCCTTTGCAATTGTTAGCATTTACTATACTTACTAAAATAAATATCCACCTCATGCAAAATAATGAAAATTACTTTATAGTTGGATACGATCCCCTCTGCTATTTGGTTGTGAAATGACTAAAAACTCTACCTCTTCTTCCGAATCATTACGCATCTGGTGCGGTTTAAGGGGCGGCACTTCAATTCCTTCATTCTTTTGTAACACCATTCGTTCTCCGGCGATATCCATTGTTGCTGTTCCAGATAGTACAAAGAAAAATTGATGTGCATGATGGTGATAATGATTTACCTCTACTGTTTTAGCAGGCATACGCTCATGAATAATACTGAGATCATTATTCTTCACTAAATGCCAACCATCACCTTGTTCTCCCCAGCTGTAATGTTCTGCATACTGTTTGCTAATTTTCAAAACTGATATCACCTTCCTTTTATTTTGATTATTATGGATATTTTCCTAATATTTCTATAAAATATAAAATAAGTATTTTAACTATTACCCAGTAGGGAGTGGGATCGTTGACTATCAAAAAACAATTGCTGGGCACTGCTCTCGGCTATGTGCTGGCATTATTAATTGCCTATATCTTTTTCGATTATTTTTCCTGGTCGTTTACTCTAGGTTCTATTGTAGGCATTTGTTTATTTGCGCTAATTTTAATGTTCATGAAAAGGAGATAAATCCCCTTTTCATAAAGTATTTAAAATTTTTTCGAACTTCTTTGCACTCAGTATTTCATGTGTTATAAAATAACCATTGTAAAACAATCCAAAGGTTGTCCATATGATAGGTGCATTCTGTGCTTCATCTTTCGTTCTTAGTTGATATGCATGAAAAGGAATGCCCTTTTTCTCAGCCAATTTTTTCAAATCATCTATAACGCCAACTGCAAAAGGGCATTGGGCAGTGAAGTATATCACAATACCACTGTTATTAGATAAAGCATTTTTCACCTGCAGTTTAAAGGAAGGATCGTCAGCACAATCGTTAAATTTATAGACCGCTAGCTGAAAATAAGGTGCTGCTTGATCTACCATTTCAAATCCCAAATGTTCAAAAAAACGCTTATCACTTAGAAATGGAAGCTTTTTCTCTCCTACTATATGGACGATGCCATCCATCCTTTGCGCTAATGCATCTTCCTTACACTTTTCAATCAATTGTCTTGCATGGTTTTGATTTTTGAATTTCCCTGAAACCCATAGGCAATTGATATACATATAATTCGGTGCATCGATAGGAACCCAAGCTTGATTTGCCGGTAAATATTCAATAAACACTTTTGCCCGGGCGTTTAAACGATAAAAAACTAGCCCCTCATCCATACGGTTCATCAACCATTCTTTCTTTTTCTTTACCGCTTCTTCGTATTGCTTTGAACCGAGTGCGCAACATATATGTTCCTGTTCAATATTGTTTCTAGTAATTTGAATATAATCCACTTTACTATCCGCCTCTTTACTAATCTAATTTGATACTACTATTTTAGTATATCGAAGGTAGAAAATGGATAGCAATTTCTTTTCTTTTTTATTATCTATTATCTGGATTTCACGACCAAAAACGAACAATTATCTATATTGATATTTAATCCTTGGAATTAAATTTATCACTTTAATTTCTTAAGTAAACTTTATCGCATCTTCACATAATATAGTCATTATTCTTTTCTCGCTTTATTAGCATACGATTTTAACCCAAACACGGTTGTATGATGCATTAAAAAGATGGTTATATATTTTTCCTTTATACAACTTTTTTTCACACTAGTCATTTAATCGGAGTTAGGAAAAAACGTTGCTATAGACCCACTCAAAGTTTACTTGGTATCATATTATCAGGAGGTGATTTCTGGTGAATTCATCAAAAATTGCATTTTTATCAGTTTTAAGTAATTCTACTGTTGTCATATTAAAAATTATCGTTGGATTGTTCACAGGATCAGTTGCAATTGTATCGGAGGCAATCCATTCACTTCTAGACTTACTCGCCTCTTTTATTGCCTTTCTCTCCGTACGGATTTCCAGTAAACCAGCCGATAAAGAACACCCCTACGGACATGGAAAGGTTGAAAATATTTCAGGAACAATTGAAACACTTTTAATTTTTGTTGCTGGGATTTGGATTATTTACGAGTGTATTCATAAAATTATCGCTCCCACACCAATAAAACTCCCAGTTTTAGGAATACTGGTCATGTTATTTGGCGCCTTGATTAATTTTTTTGTATCAAAAATTGTTTATAGAACTGCAAAGAATACTAACTCTGTTGCCATGAAATCAAATGCACTGCATCTACTTACAGATGTCTATACATCATTGGGTGTTGCATTGAGTTTATTGATTGTCCATTTAACTGGTTGGTACATTTTAGATCCGATCATCGGAATATTATTAGCAAGTTATATTATGATGGAAGCTTTCAAACTGATGAAAGAAACATTTCCTCCTTTAATGGATGCACGATTATCTATGGAAGAGGAAGAACAAATTATTCAAATTATTGAATCATTTAAAGAGGAATATATTGAGTATCACGATTTTCGAACTAGACGTTCTGGGGCGGAAGAATACATCGATTTCCATTTAGTTGTAGCATCAAATGAAAGCATTGAAACCGTTCATAATTTATGTGATCGTATTGAAGAAAAGATTAATACCCACTTTCATCAAGCCAATATTCTGATTCACCTAGAACCGGAGAATGAAAAAGTAAATGAATGATGCCAATAACCAGGTTTTTTTAAAAGTACCTGGTTATTTGTTTTATCGCTAAATACATTTCACTTTTTTCTTTTATTAAAAGGACGAGGCTATTTGGAGAGAATTAACGTAAGACGTCCCCTACCAACAGACACTGAAGAGTTGCATGAGTTGATTACATATACTTTTGCAAAAGAAGGTCTTGCGGGGCTCTATGATGGACAAAAAGACGACTGGGAAATAAAAAAAGCATTATTTACTTTACAATGGGATTTGGAAAGCCAAGGAGAGAAGCGATTCGTGTGTTGCTGTCGCTTCGCTTTCGATACAGAAAATAATTGTAACTGTCATTTCACTTACGTTACAAAAAAAATTTGCTGAAGGGAAGTTAAATTTCTGATCGTTGTACTGAATATATATGATGAGTTTTATTAAAAATAAATGTCTCCTTTTCCTTCATAAAACCATTTTTTTCAGCCACACGAATTGATGGTCCATTTTTAGGATCAATAATACTTATTAATTTATCTTGTCCTAACTGTGAAAATCCATATTCCACACAACTTTTAGCTGCCTCAGTTGCGTATCCTTTAGACCAATATTTTTTATGAATATGGTAGCCCACTTCAACTTCAGTTTTTCCATCTACTACTTGTTTAACGAGGCCACAATCTCCAATTAATTCATTCGATTCTTTTAAATATACTGCCCATAAGCCATATCCATCTTCTTGATATCCTTTGTTTATTTTTTAAAATCCAATTTTTTGTTTGTTCTAAATTAAATGGAGACGGATTATACTTCATTGTTTCAGCATTAGAAAAAATGGAGTAAAGGACAGAAATATTGTCATCATGTAATATTCTCGCAATTCTAACCTTTCTATTTCCATAATTATCAATTTAGTTCACTCCTTAAATATGTAAATTATTGATCCCTATGAATTATCACCAAAACATGTGATTGATTTCCGTTCCGACTGGGCGCTTTGTTGCTGCCGCTTCGCTTTCGCACAGAAAAAACATTTGTTGCTGCCGCTTCGCTTTCGCACAGAAAAAACATTTGTAGCTGACGCTTCGCTTTCGCTACAGAAAACATTTGTTGCTGCCGCTGCGCTGCAGGGTCTCGGGCCAACACGATGTTGGTCACGAAGGCGTTATCACAGGATGTGATGCTTTTAGCCTTCGTTCCTCTATCGCTGATCCCCGAGGAGTCGCCCAGTCTCCACTCCAATCAACTATTTACATAGTAGACGTTTTAACAAAAGTCATCCTCAACTTTTGGTGATGAACCATCCCTATTCTAGTTTATGATAATCATTCCATTTTTACAAAAATATATATTTATTCCAATCTGTCAATTAACAATATTTTTTAAGATTTATGTAAGGATTACGAAAAAAGAATGTAATTTCAAAAATCTATGCTAATATATAGGAGTTTAAAAATAAAACGATCAATACTATATAGGCGAGGTGTAGGTTTTTTATGTATTTTGGGATTATTCCGCTTATCCTATTTTTTATTTTTTTGTATTCTTACTTGAAAGATCCCAGAAAGATAGTAAATGGCTTTTTATTTAATATTTTTTTCTGTTCATTTCTTTTATTTTGTACGATTGTTTCTTTAGCATCTGAAAACAATACTATAAAGCTTTTAGTTATTATTCCTTTAATAGCACTTTTCTTTATGATACCTTTTGGAATTGTAGCTTTAATGTTCGGCCTATTTCTTAATGCAAGAATTTTAATGAAAAGAGAAGGAAGACGCTTAGCAAATTCCTTAACATTAATTGTAGCTATTATTATTTTATTATTTATTGTCATGCCTATTATTAGTCCATCCAGTTTGTTATCTAATATATTTCAGCCTGTTTTTGGAGGAATATCGCTTATTGCTTGTTATTTCTTGATTCATTTATCCAACTTTCTATCTGCATATTTTCTCTATCAGTTTAATAAACCAAAGTATAACCAAGATTTTATCATCGTGCTAGGCAGTGGTTTAATTAACGATAAAGTACCACCACTTCTTGCAAGTAGAATTAATAAAGCTATTGATTTTTATCAGAAACAATCAGCGGTTAACGCACCACCAACAATTATTTTCTCTGGAGGACAAGGTCCCGATGAAAATCTGCCTGAAGCGGAAGCGATGCAAAAATACGCTGTTGAAAAAGGCATTCCTCTTGAGCATACTGTGCAAGAAAATCGTTCTGTAAACACCTATCAAAATATGTTATTTTCGAAACGGATTATGGATACGTTAAAACCAGATGGTAAATACAACAGCATCTTTACAACGAATAATTTCCACCTTTTCCGTTCTGGTCTATACGCTAGACAAGCTGGCTTGAATAGCCAAGGTATCGGCTCAAAAACAGCATTTTATTATTGGCCCAACGCAATGGTTCGTGAATATGTTGCAATTATTGTAATGGGGCGGAAAAGACATATGAAAATTGTTGGGACAATTCTTGGAATTTCTCTACTCCTTTCTTTATTTGGCTTATTATTCTTATAGTTAAATAAAAAAATGATCAATAAAGGGTACTGAATTGTAATTTCTAGTACCCTTTTATTTGTCGTTGACAGTAGATGTTTTCCTCCTGTAGCCATAAATAGGACATGTAACAATACTTTCGTACATAACACCTATTTTAATGCGAAGACCAAGCTTCATTTCGATAATTTAAACTGCTTCGACAAATTGGATAGACAAAATGAGTTGTTTTCATTTAACTGTCAGCATATTTATAAATAAATTTCTCATAAAACAGACATTGAAAAGTTGCATAGTGGTGTTTAACTAGATTATTGAGGGAGTGACAGTGAATGCACTTACAAAAAAAATCGTCTTGGTTTCTTGCATTATTAACTCTAGTAGCGGTTATTTCAGTGTTTTCTTTGTTGGATTCACCAAAACAATCAAAAGAGGCTATTACCTTGACAGAAGAAGCTGATCAAAAAGCTGCAATACAGACTGTTTCGAAGGAAGTATCTTCTTCTAGCCCTTTATTTGAAGAAACTCGCCTACAAGTTAGTAACGAAAGAAATCAACTTCGCCAAAAGTTAACGCAAAAAATAACGTCAGGTGAGTATTTTGTTGACGAACAAAATACTGCGTCTATGGAAATCGATACTCTCCATAAGGAAGAATCTACAGAGGCAATACTTGAGATGCAAATCAAATCATTAGGCTTTCCCGATGCTTTAGTACGAATAGAAGGAGAAAACATTTCCGTAACTGTGGTGGCAAATAAATTATCAAAATCTCGAGCAAATGGAATTATTTATCTGGTAAAAAAAGAATGCGAGGATGCCAATGTGCAAGTAAAATTCGGTGCAAATAATTATTAAAAAATGGAAAAAGGGGGTCTTCATTTTATTTACGAAAAACTGCGCCACGAAGGGATCTTTTTTAGTGGAAATACCGTTCAAAGACGCTACAGCCCCCTCTTCAGTAATAACATCGAGCTGTATTTTCTATATATAGCTTGGGATATGACATCATTTGAAGTGGTCTTTTTATAGAGATTACACTTCAACAATTAAAAAATTCCAAAATATCCTTTACTAGTTCTTCTTGATCTTTACCTAATGTCATTAAATGCTTGGATTCTTTATAACCTTTTATCTTTTTTACATTTGAATTGACATTATTATAAATAACATTAGCGCTATGTGAGTACAATTCATCGTCTTGTTCACCATAAAAAATTGCAATTGGAACTGATATTTTATCAAGATTTTGAATGGTAGACTTAATGAATTGTTGAAATACAATTAATGTATCTAAGGGCATTTGATTAAACATATCAATTTCTTGAGAAATTTGAAATGTAGACTTCCCCTCTACTTTTTTGTAATTGTATGCGTAATTTATAATTCTTTTTTTTAGTCGTTCTGGCTCTCTATCGATCGGTACTGATAATACAATTGCTCGCTCTATTTTTTCTATCTCGGCAAGTTTCAATGTAAATATCCCGCCAATAGACAAACCTATAACAGAAATTTTTTGGCATCCCTCGCTAATTAAAAATTGATATGCATTCACAACATCTTGCCACCAGTCATTTACATTATATTGTAGTAACTGTTCTGGAGCACACCCATGTCCTCGGTAAAGTGGTGAATAGCATGTGTAACCTTTTTTATGAATTTCAATAGCAACCTTTTTCATATCTCTAGTATGGCTTGTAAACGAATGTAAAAGTAATACAGCGTGATTATTGCCTTTTAGGTAAATTTCTTTAGCAGGAAGTATCTTTATCATAAAACCAAACCTTTCTACATAAATACTAATTCTCAGTATAAAGATACTTTACCCAAGTAGCCAATTATCTAAAGTACCTGTCTTTTATTTTTAGATTGTGGAAGACCATCACACTAATTTCAATATGGCAATTAGAAAATGGCTAAGACGCTCTTAGTGTTTGGAACTAGCTCATGAAAATCCTATAAGGGGTTTTATATGTCTGTGTATTTCGCTCATTCAGCCAGTTTAAAACCGTACTGGACGTTCACTGTGCGCTTTATTCTCCACAGAATCGCTCAACATTCTTATGCCCCTACAAATAACAAATATAGCTCTTAATATTAAAGTAGCTATAGTAGAAAAAGTAGATGCTTTAACTATTTCTATAAACGATTAATACAACTACAGTGGCATCTTCTTGTTCATTTAGTTCGATAAACGCCTACCGCAAGAGATGCATTACAAGAATATTATTATCAAGTTAATAGCCCTCCTCCCTTACTTTCTCGGACATATCATAGCGATGAAAGGAGAAAAATTTATGTGTATTAATAAAGATAATTGTAATTGTTTATCAACGAGAAAAGAATGTGATAACTTTGGACCATTTGTGGCTAAAAATTTAAATTGTATAAATTCGGAAATAGAGAACAACGAAGAAAACAACGGCGGTTCAATAATTCCCTTTTCCTCCGGAAATACACAAACTGTAGTTGAAAATATACTCGGCAATAATCTTGCTAGTCTTATAGGGTTTGGTACTGCTATAGACCTTGTACCTATTGCAAATAATACAATTAATTTAACTGGACTTTTAAATGAAGCCTTCACCGTCCCACGTGAAGGAAATATTACTGCTATTTCAGCTTCATATACTGCATTAGGGGGACAGGTTGAATCAGGATCTGTAACAATCCGTGCTCAAATTTTTCGTGCCCCTATAGGAAGTAATAGTTTTACAGGTACAAGTGCTAGCGTTGATTTAGCTCCAACAATTACAGAACCTGTACCTTTAGGTCTTTTAGTATTTGCATCCGCTAATATTCCACCAGTACCAGTAGCTCCAGGTGACCAATTATTAATGGTATTTTATATTTCATCGTTACCAGGAGATACTACAGTTGACCTTATTCTTGGTACTGCAAGTGCAGGAATTAATATTGTTTAAAGCTTCAAATTGGATGAAGTGGAAGTTTTACAAATGAACATGCTATCCCCATTCCTATATTAGTAGCTTGGGTGCTGCGATTTCAGATACTATAAACAAGAAATTTAACTTCTTTCAGCAGAAGCTAAGCTACAGTATCTTATTTCATTACAGTGTTTATTTTTAATATATTTCACAGGCTATTCACTATGCAAAATAACTTTTACTTCATAGTAATAGTAATGTAAAGCAATTATCCTCCTTTTGTATAAAGGGTCACTCCAATCCCAAGTGACCTTTTTTATTGTCTTATCCCACAAAAACATTACTGGCTTGATAAATTTTTAATGCCTATTGTTGACTGGATGAATACCCCACTCCTTCTCTACAGCCTACATACTATATATTGTAGAAAGGAGGATTTTTTATGGGATACTATGGAAACGTAGGTAATTTTAATACTTACTCCTGTGGCTGTTATGGTGGCTATAGCCGTGGCAACGGTTCATCATTTACGCTGATTGTTGTTCTATTCATTCTTCTAATTATTATCGGCGCTACTTTCATAAATAATGAAAACTGTTAGCATATCCGTACAAAACTATCAGTCTTTCTCACCTCTTTAAAGGGTCGCTTCCTGCCTAGTGACCCTTTAATCGTTTCTTTCCTCATCTTGTGCAGTTACTTTTTATGATCTATGCATTAACATAGTCGATGTTTATATGACCATTACTGGCGTTCGGCTGTGGAATTCTATTAATCTAGAATCTATTCTGTTCGAGGAGAGTCTTTCTCATACGCGGATATTCAAGGATCGGATCATGGGTAATAATAAATTACTGAATCATGTAATTATTAAAATACATGAAAAAGGACACTTCCTATACTTAGGGAAAGCGTCCTATAATTGAATAATGATCAACTTCTATTATCTGTTAATTAATAACATTGATGAAATGAGCATTGAACTCTTCAGTAAGTTAGATATAGTACTTTACTATCAATAGTCTTAATAGATTTTGCTAGGGTGAATTAAATTTGTTTTTCGAACCTTTTAAGAGCCTCAGACATTCTGTTAATAATCTCTTCAACCTGTTGGCTTGTAATAATTAGCGGTGGAGCAAGAGCAACCGTATTTGTTCCCTTCCAATCAAAGTAACGTAATTGCAGCCCTAAGTCCATGCATATATCAGTATACAGAGCTGCGGCATGTACCGAAGGGTCAAATGGGATGCCGTTTTCAGGATCTTTAATTAGCTCAATACCGGCCAGTAGACCAAGACCTCTTACATTCGTTATATGTTTATGATTGCTTTCGAGATACTTAAGTCCTTTTAATAACTCTTCACCGCGAAGCCTACTATTCTCAACAATTTGATCTCTTTCTAATATCTCAAGTGTCTTCAAGCCAACCGAGCAAGCCATCGGATGTCCACTATATGTGAATCCATGGAACATCATTTCATCTGATTGAATAAATGCTTCTCTTACATGCTCTCTCATAATTACGGCACCCAGGTGGGCGTAGCCACTTGAGATTCCTTTTGCAACACACAGAAGGTCCGGAACAATGTTCCAATTATCAACACCAAAGGTCTTTCCGGTTCTTCCAAACCCACAAATCACCTCATCTGCAATAAGCAAAATGTTGTGTTCGTCACAAAGTTTGCGAACAGCTTGAAGGTATCCGTCAGGAGGGAACCTTACCCCGCCTGCACCTTGGATTGGCTCCAGAATGACAGCGGCTATAGTGTCGGATCCTTCTAATTCAATTATCCCACGAATAGAACGCGAGTAATTTGGATCACTTTTGTCACCAAGTTCTGCATTCAAAACATGCGCTGCAGCTGTAAGGAAGTTCGGAGCATTGGAAGTTGTAAATTTGTTGAATCCCTCGATTCCGGTAGCACTTGTGGCACCTACTGTAACCCCATGGAATGATTGTTCAAGAGAAATAATTTTAGTTTTCTCTGGCTGGCCTTTTACTTTCCAATAAAAACGGGCCAATTTAAATGCTGTATCATTAGATTCCGAGCCTCCCGATGTGAAGAAGCAAACATTCAAATCACCAGGTGCTAATGAGGCCACTTTTTGTGCTAAAAGGATAGCGGGCTCATTGGATTGTCCGCTGAATGAAGAGCTGTAAGAAAGTTTTAACATTTGCTGTTTTGCTGCCTCAGCAAGCTCTTCATTCCCATAGCCAAGGTTAACATTCCAAAGCATAGAAACCCCATCAATACGCTCTTTCCCCTCTATGTCTTTCAGATAAATTCCTTTACCTTCTGTAAAGATTGTTGAAGGCCCTGATAAATAATGAGCTCTCGGTGGTGTAGTTGGATGCAAATAATGTTTTTTATCAAGTTCTGATAATTCCAATTTGCTTAGGTTTTTTCGCTTTGTAACGTATTGCATATTTTATTCCTCCTTTAATAGACAAATATAATAAAGCTTTCCTAAGTTGCGATATCAACAAACCTTTCCAAGAATAGGGATATATAAATAGCCACATTTTTTTATTTCCTTTGGTACACCAATAATTATTTGTCTCTCTCCTTGCTCACGATATTTTCTGAATGGGTATAAAGATTGTTATTTTATTTAACTAATATTCTGCCCTTCTATATCTGTTATGAGTTTCTTGGATTCTTTTGAATACATAGATCGTATCGCTAAATAACAAACACCAATTCCCATCCAGATAAATCCGACCATTTTCCAGCTGTTGAAAGCCCCCACAAGATATAAAGACAAACCGACATCCCAATTAACGGAATAATCAAATATTTAACGATATTTTTTTGCTTATTTTTTAAATAGTAATGATTAATTACACAAATATTCACGAAAGCAAATCCTAATAATCCACCAAATGCAACTAAGTCGGATACAATTTGCAAATTCAAAGATACTGCACCAATAATTCCGATTATTGACATTAATAAAATATTATTAATCGGTGTTTTATACTTTGGATGGATAAAGCTAAAAAATTTTTGAGGGATGACATTGTCACGTCCCATCCCCAAAAGCAGACGACTTGAAGCTGATTGGCTAGCTAAAGCGCTTGCAATTCCAGATGCGATAATCGTAAGTGTAATATAAGTTTGGAGGAACCCTCCCCCTATCGTCTCTAAAACGTTGAAGAAGGCTGTGTCGGGATTATCAATAGCTAAATAGTTTCCTACAAGAATCACTGCTAAATAAGTGACGGAAACATAAAATACCGTTTGAATGACACAGGTAAACATAATGGCCAAACCAATTTTATTTCCCTCTACGTTCGTCTCTTCAGCCAAGGTTGTAATAGCATCAAAACCTAAGTAAGCGACAATAACTATAGCTGCCCCGCCAATAACTGCTCCTATGGAAAATGTATCACCATCATAAATTGCCTTATAGTTTATGAACGATAAATCACCCGTTATAATAAAGTGACTTGCGCTGAAAACGAAGGCAATCACCGCGATAATCATGAAGAGCACTAAAACTGAATTCAACTTAGTTGCTATATCAATTCCAATTATATTTACAATCGTGATTGGGATAGCGAAGATAAGAACCCAACCCCAAACCGGGATGCTTGGTACAAGGGCGTTTG
This sequence comes from Lysinibacillus sp. NPDC096382, assembly GCF_044762845.1. Classification (NCBI taxonomy): domain Bacteria; kingdom Bacillati; phylum Bacillota; class Bacilli; order Caryophanales; family Bacillaceae; genus Lysinibacillus; species Lysinibacillus sp. NPDC096382. Next base: position 92,667 of record NZ_JBIWFC010000003.1, on the reverse strand, counting down.
CAAAACTTGCACTGATCAAAAAAGTTAGCATGGGTATCAACAAATAATCAAGGAGCATTCCCCATCCAGCTATAAATCCTATTTTAGGGTGTAACGCTTGATGGGCGTAGGTATAGGTTGAGCCCGCAACTGGGTAAGCTTCAACCATTTTACCGAAACTGTACGCCGTAAATAACATTGCAACAAAACCAAGAACATATGAGAGGACAGAATGGCCCTGAGATACCAATGTGATAATTCCAAACATTGACATCGCTGCAACTGGTGCCATAAAGCCAAGACCAAAAATAACTAAATCTCGCATCTTTAAACTTCTTTTTAGACTTTGCCCATCTGATAAAATTTGAATGTTCTCTATTGATTTTTGTGTTTCTATAATCCCTACCCCCATTGGCATTATTATAATTTTGTTATTTATACAAAGCGTTACCCTCCATACCAATTCAAAACTTTTTTATTCACATCAACCTAGGTTGCTTTGTCTAACTGTACATTCCCATAGCCGGCACTCCTAATTCACGTCCGAAACCATTTTGTTTTATCCCTTCGAAAGATGTTGCATTGTTTAAAAAACTGTATATATTTACCCAAACTGTTTCTACTTTTATAACACGGGCCATTCGATGGCACGCTTTAAATCATTGATCCAAACCCCAGATGCTAGCACCCATAAAAAGTGTCATTTGCTTTTTCCAGGGCATCCGCTTCATCTCGGCCTAAAGCCTTCCTAGGAGCTCTGTAAGGTCCACAACTTCTGGTTAGGACTCGGGTAATACGGCATTTACGTTCTGCCTAATACAACCTCAACCCAATTACCACTTATAAACAGTTCGTATTTCGTCATTTATCTGACTCCCCTCTTTTGTTTGGTTGATTGCCAATTTCTCCTTTGAACTGTAGTAGGAAAAATAAGCACTCTTTATATTAATTACAGATTATCAGATTAAGATAATTTGATATTGTAAAAATCGGAACATTCCAAATTTTTATCCGCCAATTCTTCAACTATGCGCATACCGGGTGCACTAAAAAAAGCAATTACTACATAAGTAATTGCTTTAGCTTTACAAACATTATTTAGCTGGTTTTCAGGCAACTTTTTTGCCCAGTTAATTGATAAGGTGTCATGCATCCAAAGTTTCGAAACTCATGAATTAAATGGGCTTGGTCATAATAACCATTCTCATGAATAACATCATTTAACGTAAAGTGGGTTGTCCTCAAAAGCATATTTAGGGATGATTGAAATCTTACTATTTGGCTAAATAATTTTGGGGAAATACCAATATGGTCTTCGAATTGTTTTCTTAAATATCTAGTTGAATATCCTACTTCTTCTGCAAGTTGAGTTATAGTAATATTACCTCTTGTCGCGTATATATTATATAATGCTTGTTTTATTAGTTTTGATGATTTATCAATCTCAAAAATTTGACTTCCCAATATTTCATTGAATATATTGACTCTCTCCATAAAACTTTCGCCGGTTACTACCCGTTCTAAAATATTCGTATTTACAGGAAACATTTCATTTAAGGAAATTTCTTTATCTGTAAGGTCTTTTATACCGAATTTTAGTTTCTTAATATCTAGGCATGGCAGAAAACGAATACCAAAGTATGTACTGTTTGGGAGAAGGTTAATCACTCTACTTTTAGTAACGCTTCCACAAATATTACCGTAATGCTGATCACAATTAATGAGAATATCGATACACCCATCCGGGATAACAGAAATTTGATTAATTACCCCTCCTATTTTAAATTGGTAAAACAGAATAGATGGTTGATTTGGTTTAATTCTAACTTTTTGTTCAGTATAGTAATCTGTCTGAAATTCAAAGTCAGGCTGAGACGGCAAGTAACTAATTATTTTCGAATTTAAAGGATTCATCAACTTTATACCACCTTTAACACAAATTAGTAAACGCTTACAAATCGATGCTTAATATGTGATAATTTCCTCGGTTAATCGAATAACAGCTAAATCAACGGTTTACTTTGAATGAAAGTTGCTGATGTTGTTGAAAGATTTCTTTCAGAAAAGAAATTTCTTCTTGGATTACCTAATTCATAACTTGAAGAAAAAACCTCTTTACGAACGTTCGTAAAAATTAGTGTAATAAAAAAAGGAAAATAATCAACAGGACTTTTAGAAAATTTCGATAATTAATCATCCCCCCTCATTGTTTCTAATTTTTTATTTGATGAAGATGGCTATTTCTTTATTGTAAATCTAGAGGTAGACTCAATAATTGAAGAAGTTCTTTCTTCATACCCCATTGTATTTGAAGCAAGTGTTTTGGAGTTCCTGTTCCAATTAAAGGCCTTTTATTCGATAAAAAATCCAATAGATATTGTAAATTACATTTGACTCCATATAAAATTCCTAAATTCTTTAGATGAATATCCAAAAACAAATAGCAGGAAAATTTTAAAACAGCCATTAAGAGCGCTTTCCCATTCATAAACATTATCGATCACTAATTTAAAAGCCTGTATTCCTTATCAACTCAAGGTTACAGGCTTTTCTAACAACAGGTTTATTAACGGTTCTATAATTTATTGAGAAATATCTTCAAATCTTTAATTCGAGCTGTAAGTAATTTGAAGTTCGTGCCATCCTAAAACGGATAATCTAATTTACTCGTCTGTACAGATACCCATTTCGCAACAGTAAACTCATCTACAATCCATTCATATCCAAAACGCCCAATTCCACTTTGTTTCACTCCACCAAATGGCACATTTCCTTCTAACACTGCAGGCATATCATTTATATGTGTTGTACCAGATTCGATCTCAAGGGCTAATCTTTCCCCTCTTTCTAAGTCACTAGTTATAATGGCAGAGGATAATCCATATTCCGTGTCATTAGCAAAACGAATGGCCTCTTCATCATTTTCAGCCGGAATAATTTGTGCAACAGGACCGAAGATCTCACAAGATGCAAGACATGCATCATTAGGTACATCAACAAATACAAATGGAGAAATAACATTCCCTGTACGTTCACCTTCTACGGCAACTTTTAATCCACTTTCCTTTGCTTTATTAACTAAATCCATAATTTTATCAGCTTGTTTTTCATTTATAACAGGTCCAATAATTGTGTTAGGGTCCTTGGGGTCTCCTACTGTTAATCCCTTTACTTTTTCTACGTATCTAGCAACAAATTCATCATAAATATTTCGATTAACAATAATTCGGTTTGTAATCGCACAGATTTGGCCACTATGCAAAAATTTCCCGAAGATGGCGACTCTCACTGCTTGTTCTACGTCGGCATCTCCTAAAACTACTAAAGGATTATTGCCTCCTAGTTCTAATGCCATTTGTTTTAATGTTCCGCCTGTTACCTTATTAATATGTTTTCCTACTGCAGTTGATCCTGTAAAACTGATAAACGAAGAATTCGTATTTAACAGGAATTCATCTCCTGATTCTTGAAGATCGGTTAAAATTGAATTAAACACTCCAGCAGGAAGTCCGGCTTCTTCGAAAGCCTTTGCAAAAACTTGCCCACCAACTATTCCAACTTGGAGATCTGGCTTATGAACAACACTGTTCCCGAGAGCAATGTCAGGGAAAATTGTTCTTGTTGCCATGTTAAATGGAAAATTAAAAGGTGTGATGGACGTAATAACACCTAAAGGTAATCGATATACACGGCTAACCTTTCCAGGTGTAGTAGATGCATAATTTTTGGGTGTGTATATTTCATCAACCATCTTAATAGAATCTTTAATGTCACTAACCCCAAAGCCATACTCAATATGAGCTTTAAGTAGTGTTCCACCTGTTTCTCGTGTAATTAATTCCAAAATATACTCTTTATTTTTCTCTAAATAGTCTAATGCTTTCGTTAAAACCTCTCTTCTTTGTTCTGAAGTAAATTTAGCCCATTTCTTTTGTGCTGCTTTTGCTTTGTGATAAGCTTCTTTTATTTGCTCTACATTCGCTAATTCTACAGATGTAATAGTTGACTGATCATATGGATCCTTTATTGAATACGTTCTTTTACTCCCCCCCTCTACCCATTGACCTCCAATATAACTTTTGTTTAGTTTACTTGCCCATTCAATGCAGTTCACATCTAAAACCTGGTTCTTTGTCATTTAAAGTCCCCTTCCAGAAACGAAAATCTATACTTAACGCGATGTAATCTAAATTGTAGGTGGTGTTAATTGTTTTTTATTGTAAAAAGCGGAACTACCCTTATCAGGATGAACATTGCTAATAGAAAAAAACAAAAGAATGGGAACGAATTACAGATAGGGCTAACAGCCTTCTTACTTTTTAAAACGCTTATGAATATTGTTATACTTGTAAGTTCCTTCCTCACTGAATTCAATCAACTCCATAGATAATGCCAGATATCGACTAGTAAATAGATCAGCAAAGTGATCCTTGATTACTTCGAAAAGTTCGTCACAAGTTTCTTTCTTATGTTCAGTCGATCTTCCCGCCCCAATTTTTAATATAGCATGAACAAATGCATCATCTTCTGCTCCATCTGCTACTCGGTAATCTTGAAGTTCAATTGCTCTTGATCGAATCCCTCCAGTCGGAAAAAGATTACTACGGCTAATCAAAACATCATTCACTTTTTTTAGCAAATTTGGAATGTCTGCTTCTTTCTTTATGTTATCGGTATACTCAACAATAAAATGCGGCATGTTTTCATCCCTTTCACTGACTAAAAATGGCGTTATCACTTTCAGTTCTTAAGAAATGTTTTTCACTAATAATGGTATTTACTAGTCGTCCTACCCCTTCAATTTCAGTAATGACTTCATCTCCTTCCTTTGTATCAACTAAGCCCTCAGGCGTTCCAGTAAGGATAATGTCGTTTTTATTTAATGTCATAAAACTACTTAAATACGCAATCAATTGCGGAATACTAAAAATCATATCTTTCGTTGTGCCTTCCTGCGTCACTTTTCCATTTACATAAGTACGCAATGTAAGCTTCATAGGATCTTCAATATCTTTTGCATCGACTAGCCATGGACCGATCGGTGTACAAGTATCTCTATTCTTTACTTTTAAGTTCGGACGATAATAGTTTTCTAAATAATCACGGATGGCATAGTCATTTGCAACGGTATATCCTGCTACATAATCATAAGCATCTTCTTGTTTAATGTTTGTCCCGGAACGACCAATGACAACTGCAAGTTCACATTCATAATGCATATTGGTAGCCTCAGCCGGTCGGTAAGTCTGACCTCGATGACCAATAAAAGTATTAGGACCTTTTAGAAAAACTAAAGGTTCTGTTGGTGCTTGAAAAGCAAGTTCCTTTGCATGATCTGCATAATTTAGTCCTAAAGCAAAAATGGTTCTAGGTTGGACAGGTGGTAGCCAGACAACTTCCTCTTCAGAAACAATTTGTCCATTATCTAGTTTCAGGTGACCATCATTTGTTTCAATTGCGTGATGAATAACATCCTGAAATACTACACGTGCATGTTTCATAATAATCGCGCTCCTTTACCAAACAATGAGATTCTCATTTAACTGTATTTTCTAAATAACCGATTCCATCGATTTCAATTCGTACCAGGTCTCCCTCTTTCACAAGCGGGGGATTTTCAGGTACCCCAACCAGTAAAACATCTCCCCCATATAGCGTCATAAATTCCGAAATTTCAGAAATTAATTGTGATACAGGACGAATTAAATTGGCCGTTGTATTTTTTTGTTTTAATTCATCGTTAACGAATACAGTAATCGTCAAGTTATTAGGGTCAGAGATTGCATCGCGTTCAATAATCCATGGACCTACAGGGCAAAAGTTATCTCTCGCTTTTTGTTTAACAGCTGGTCGATAAAAATTCTCATGCGGAATACTCACATCATTTACAATGGTGTATCCTAATACATGATCTAAAGCTTTTTCTTCTGTTACACGAGTAGTCTTTTTCCCAATGACAATTCCTAATGAGGCACCTATTTGCAGATGTGATGTATCCTTGGGTAATGGAATTGAAGATTTAAATCCAGTAATAGTGTTCACCGGTTTTATATATAAGATAGGCGCTTTGGGAGGCTGGTTATAAGGTTCTTTAGTTAACGATGAACCTAATGCCTTAAGCTCGCCACTATAATTTAATAAAGCCCCATATACTGTACCCGAAATTGGCGTCTCCAAAGAGGACTGCTCTAAGGTTAAATTTCTATCACCGAGAATAATTGTATTGCTTTGAGGATCTACTTCCACTTCTTTTGTATGAAGGGTTTCACTAAATTTAATAATTGCCTTACTCATAACGATTCACTCCTCTCTTAAATTCGTAAATTCTTAATGATTAGCTACACCTTTAACATCATTACCTATATTTGCCTTAACGATAATTTCTGAAAAATTATCCTCTACATTTTTTGACTTACTGGCCCCTATTAATGTGCCAATATAGCAACCTAAGAAACCTAATGGTATTGAAAGAATTCCTGGTGATGCTAGAGGGAAAATAGGTTTACCAGTAAATAAGGCTACACCTGGTTCTGGATTCCAAACATTTGGACTTAACATTACTAGACCAATCGTGCTAATTAATCCTACAAGCATCCCAAAGATTGCTCCAGTTTTGTTGAACTTTCTCCAAAAAATAGTTAATAAAATAACTGGTAAATTCGAACTCGCTGCTAATGTAAGAGCGATTGATGCTACAAAGGCAACATTAAAATTTTGCAAAAATAGTGATAAGGCAATGGCGATAGCAGTGATGACAATCGATGCAAGACGTACCATAAACATTTGCTGTTTTTCGGTTGCTTTCCCGTCTTTTAAAATTTCGTTATAAAAGTCATGGGAAAATGCTGTTGCTCCCGTAACTACAATTCCAGCAACCACTGCGAGAATAGTAGCAAAAGAAACCGCAGAAATGAAAGCAAACATAAAATCTCCGCCAATATACTTTGCTAATAATGGCGCTGCCATATTCCCTGCTGGGTTAGCCTCTATAATACTTGAAGTTCCAACTAGTTTCGCTGCGCCAAACCCAAGGAAAATGACCATAATATGGAACATGCCCATAATCCACATAAGCCAAACAACTGACTTTCTGGCAACCTGAGCATTAGGTACAGTTAAAAAGCGAACTAATACATGGGGTAGACCCGCTGTCCCAAGAATGAGCCCAAGTGTTAAAGAAGCTGCATCCCAACCGTTTTTATATTTTAAACCTGGATTTAAGAAATCAATTCCAAAAGGAGTAGCGGTTTTCATATCAGTAAAAATGCCAATAAAATTAAAATTAAATTTCCACATAACCATGACAAACAAAATAAAGGTTCCACCTACTAAAAGAACTGCTTTAATAATTTGAACCCAGCTTGTTGCGGTCATTCCTCCAAATAAAACAAAAGCTAACATAGCAACACCAACAATAAGGACTGAAATATTATACGGAATACCTAATAATAATTTGAATAAAGCTCCTGCAGCAACGAGCTGTGCAAGCATATAAAAAACTGAAATGATTATTGTATTGAAGGCAGTTACACCTCGTACTTGTTTAAACTTAAATCGAGCAGTAATCATATCACCTAACGTATATTTTCCAAGATTTCTTAATGGTTCTGCAACTAAAAATAAAATGACAAGAAACGAAACTAGGGCACCATACATGAGGAAAAATCCGTCATATCCCGTTAAAGAAAAGGCTCCAATTAACCCCAAAAAGGTAGATGCAGACATAAAGTCTCCAGCTAAAGCAAGTCCATTTTGCCTAGCAGTCAGACCACCTCCAGCTGTATAAAAAGAACCTGCCGTTTTTGTTTTTTTGGAAGCATAGTACGTAATGAAAAGTACCCCTATTGACATGAGTACAAAAAGAAGAATAATATCCCATCCCATATGTCTACAGCCCCTCTTTTACTAGGATTTGCTTTACTTTTTCGTCAAATTCAGCAGACTTCTTTACATAAACACTGCATACCCCAAATGACATAAAGATAATTGAAATACCGTAAATCCACGCCAACGTAATGTCTCCTATTACTTGAACGTTTAATATATTTGTAAACAAGGCTAGGAATGGTAAAGCTAGTGAATAAGCCAAATAAAAAATTGTGTATGAAATAATAAACTTTTTCTTATCCGAAAGTAGTTGTTTAAAATCCTCTGAAGTGGAAATTTTGTCATAATCTATTTGTTTGTTATCTTGTTGTTCGATGTCTTTTATTACACTATTCTGTTCTTTTACTAGCTCCAAATTGATAGCACCTCTCTCCTAATAATTCAATAGGGTTCTTAAATGCTTCTAATTCTTTGATTTTTAATTTCTATTAAAAACCACTAGTTTTAGCTCTGTCATTTCTTCTACAGCATATTTTATTCCTTCTCTTCCCATTCCACTTTCCTTCACACCTCCATAAGGCATGTTATCTACACGAAACGTTGGAATATCATTAATCATTACGCCTCCAACATGAAGGTTTTCTGCTGCAGTTAACGCTGTATGAACATTATCCGTGTAAATCCCCGCTTGAAGACCATATCGCGAATCATTTACTTGCTCAATTGCTTCCTCTACTGCTTGAACTTTATTGATGATAACAATTGGAGCAAACACTTCTTGACACGAAACTTTTAAAGAAGACGCTGCATTTAATATGACCGTTGGCAATAGAATATTTCCTTTGGCGATTCCCCCAGTTGCTACTTCTGCACCATGTTGTGTCGCCTCATGAATCCAATCTAAAGTACGTTCCACATCTTCTTTTGAAATAAGCGCTGAAACATCTGTACGTGGATCTAAAGGGTCACCAATTTTGAGTTGTTGAGTTGCTTCAACGAATTTTTGCACAAATGTTTCGTATAAACTTTCATGAATATAAATTCGTTGTAATGATATACATACTTGACCTTGGAAAGAAAAGGCTCCCTTCACACAACGATTAATAATTGAATCTATATCGATCCCTTTATCAATAATAACGGCTGCATTTGAACCCAGTTCTAATGTCACACGCTTCAGTCCTGCTTTGTTTCGAATACCAATCCCAACAGCTGGGCTTCCCGTAAATGTAATGGCTGCAATTCTATCATCGGTCACGATTTTATCCCCCACGACTCTTCCGCTTCCAGTAATAATATTAAGAGCTCCATTCGGCAAACCAGCCTCCTGTAACAACTCTGCTAAAAAGAAAGAAGATAGTGGCGTTTGACTTGCTGGTTTTAATACAATTGTATTTCCTGCGGCAATGGCAGGACCTACTTTATGGGCAACTAAATTCATCGGAAAATTAAATGGAGTAATCGCTCCAATAACCCCAATAGGTTCACGCACCGTATATGCTACTCGTTTTTCTCCACCTGGTGCAGCATCCAATGGAAGCGTTTCTCCATGAATTCGCTTTGCTTCTTCAGCTGCAAACTTATACGTTTGTATTGTCCGTTTCACTTCTTCGATTGCAGTAGCAATTGGTTTAGCTGCCTCTAAAGCGATAATTTCTGCCGCTTCATCTAAACGCTTCTCTAACAAAGCTACCAAACGTTCCAAAATAGCTGCACGTTCGTGAGCTGGCATTTTCGCCATTACTGTTTTTGCACGAACTGCAGCTTCAATTGCCTCATTCACTTCTTTTTCATTAGCCTTAGGAATATATGCAATAACATCTCCAGAATATGGAGATGTTATTGCTGCCTGTTCAGTGGCTTCTTGCCATTGACCATCAATGTATAAGTTTTTCTTTCTTACTTGTACTTTTAAATTCATAGTCTACTCCTTTCTGTTATAGCCTACTATTAATTAGATCACTAGCTCATCTTTTTTCATGTATTCATTCATGCCGTATGCCTCATTCTGCTTGCCATATTTATAATCTAGCCACTTTACCTTCATCCGCTTCTTGTATGGGAATACAGAACAATCTTTTAATTGTATTAACAATGAAGCGTGATGCTCATTACTAGATATTTGGTGGCAAGTTCCATCATAATTATTACCATCTATTTCAACTTGAATATGGTAAATACCAGGTTTAGGCATTCGGTATCTCTTTTTTACTATTAAGTTAAGAAACTGATGTTTTTTGTGAAAAAGAGAACTTTGATTCATTTCCCCATTAATTTCATAAAAATCACCAAGGTACATAGGAATCATTTGCACATGACCTTCATCAAGCAATTTTCGGATTGCTGTTGAACTAATTTTTTCATCAGAATGTTGGATTTTTGGAACAGTCGTTACGTCCAAACTTCCGGGATTATACTCTGTTAACGTTTTCATATTACCGAGTCCTTTATAGCCATAATGATAATCAAAGCCGGCTACAACATGTATACATCCAAGTCCAATAATGTATTGTTCAACAAAATCGTTAGGAGAAAGACGGGCAAACTCAGGGCTAAACTCAACAACAAATAACTTCTCAACACCCAGCTTTTCAAATCGATCTTCTTTCAAAGGAAGCGGAGTTAAATAAGTCATTGGCTCCATATGAGGAAAGAGTATATCTTTTGGGTGCGGATAAAACGTCATAACACCAAAGGCGCATTGTTTTTGCAAAGCAATTTGTTTCGCTGTTTCAAGAATTTTTTGATGCCCGATGTGAACGCCATCAAAAAAACCGAGAGCCAAAACACAAGCTTCCATTTCAGTGAATGTTGATTTATCAATTGAACTTTTAATAGTAATTGTCTGCATCGTTTGCCCTCCCCTTTTATGTTAAGTTAGTTGCGGTGCAGTGATCTGGCCATATTTTCCTGCAAAGAATGTCAGAGGATTTCCTTCACGAAGGACAATATTTTCTACTTCTCCAAGGAACAGCGTATGGTCACCAGCTACTTGCTTTCCATATACATTGCACACAATATTTGCTAGCGCATCCTTTACTACCGAGATTTCGTTTAGGCGGTCAAATTCAGGTTCACGCTTTTCTTTGATTTGACCAGCGAATAACATAGAAACTTCTTGCTGGTCTTCCGATAAAATATTTACCGCAAATTTACCGGAGCGGTTAATTTTATCGAGCATTTTTGCATTTTCTTTAATCGATATTAGTACGAGTTTTGGATTTAGCGACACTGACATGAAGGCATTTGCTGTCATGCCATGAGGCTCTCCATCAATGTCCGTTGTAATAACTGTTACGCCGGTTGCAAATTTACCCATCGCATCTCGAAATGTACGATCATCCATTAAAATTCCTCCATTCTTTTTATTTAAATAACAAGTTCTGGTTTGCGCTGTGCAAGGTTTGGTGCCTTGGATTGAATTTGTTCATTGGTTTCAATATCTAAAAACGGAGATGTTTCATTAAACCAACTGTCCGGTGCTTTTGCACCCCACAATGTTTGACGACGTGGGTCGTTTAAATCCCATCGAATTGGCTCGAAGTCATTGTCACTTGTTAAGTAATCTCCGTTATACAGCTCAATGCGGTATCCATCTGGATCTCTTAAATACAAGAAGAACGCATTGGATAAGCCGTGTCGTGCTGGCCCTCTTTCAATGTTCTGTGAATAGCCAAGAGAAGCTAAAACATCGCAGCAGTGAATTAGAGCAAGTGGATCAGGTAGCCAGTAAGCAAAGTGATGAAGACGCGGACCATCTCCGTTCATAAAGGCTTGATCATGCACAGTCTGTTTGCGGTGGAGCCACGCAGCCCAGATACTTCCATCTTCTATCGTTGTATATTCAGAACATGCAAAACCTAACTCGTTGATAAAGAAGTTGTAAGCTTTTTCTACATCCGGTACAGCACAGTTTACGTGGTCAATCCGCTGAATGCGGGCACCGCTGTATAAATCGTAGCGCTGAAGTAAGCGCTCTACTTTTTCAATCTTGCAGAAAAATTCAAGGGGCATCCCTGAAATATCATGTACATGCAGTGCACGTCCAAGAGCATGCTGAGTACCTTCCTTAAGCCACTTTGTTTTTAAGCCTTTTGCTTGAAACAATCCAGCTAGACGGTCAAGATCTTCTTCTTTTTCTACTTTGTAACCGAGTGCGTGTACCCCTAACGTCTCGGACTTTTTAAGAACCAAGCTGTGGTGTGTGTGTTCTTCAAGCCCTCTCAAATAAACACAGTCATCCTTTGTTTCCGTTTCAATCATGCCGAGCGCTTTTACATAAAAATCTTTTGAACGGTCTAAATCCTGCACGTTTATAACCGTTCTGGCAATACGAATAATATTGAAATCCATACTCCTCATCTCCCTTAGTCGATTAATTAGTTATTTTTAACTAAAGCTTCTGATCGATTCAAAAATTCCTTCACACGATCAACATATTCCTGTTTGTCATACCCGTTATAAAGCGTACTTGCCATTCTAATTGGATCACCAAAGAAGAAGCGCTCATAAAGTGTTTGTCGTGTACCGAATGAACTTATACACACATCCCATGCCAAACGATAAAGTTTCACACGATCATAGGCATCTCCAGTGGCTGATTGTAAATACTTATCAAGATCCGGACGAATTTCAGAATTGAAGTCTGATTCTGAAGGAATCGCCATTAAGCCACTTGCACCCATTAATTGCATAATTTCTGTAAAGCGAGGGTAAATTTTTGGGAAGTAATGACGTGCTGCATTTAACGGTGCAAAATCTGGTGTCATAGTTCCCCATCTATCCACTTTTGCATTTGCTTCGGCAGCAACGACATATGCTTTCATCGTTTCAAGTGCAATAATTACCTCAGAGATTTTCTCCTGTATATGTTGGTATTGGCCAATATTAATTGTCTCTGCCATTAATTGAAGAATACCAAGTACAAACTCTGTTTTCGCGATATTTTTTGCTACAACTTGATGTGTCATATGAACAACTGCATTACTTTCATTGTAGGCCTGGTTGCACACATTAACATCACCAAGGGCAAAGACTCGATTCCACGGAACGACAACATCATCAAACACAACAATGGTATCCATTTCTTCAAAGCGAGATCCTAACGGATGGTCGAAATGAGACTTACCATAATCAAAAGATTCTCGACAAATAAATTTCAAGCCCGGTGTGTTATTAGGAATAGAAAATGCAAACGCATATGGATTTTCTTCAGCTGATTGTTTTAACAAAGTAGATGGGAATACCATGATTTCATCGGTAATACCACCTTGAGTAGCAAGTAATCTTGCCCCTTTAATAACGACCCCTTCAGATGTTTTCTCTTTAATCCTTGCTGCAATATACGGATCTGGAAGCTGTGCTGAGTTAACTCCCCTATTGACTTGAGGCTGAATCAACGTATGTGTTAAAGATAAATCATTTTCACGGCAATACTCGTAGTAGTTGGTCATATTTTCGGCATAGATGGAGTCCTGTTTCCCAAACATTTCTGCAGCTGAACCATACGCCATCATCCCGACATTAATGTAATCAGGGGAACGCCCCATCATGCCACCATTATATTTCGCCCATTCTTGCATCATTTTGCGACGTGTCACCAAATCTTCTTTTGTTTTTGGCTGAATAAAAGATGTACCTACCCGTTCACGAGTTGTCGGAGATTCATATGTCATGTAATCCTTTTTGTCTGGATCATGTTGCAAATCGTAAAGTTCTGCCTGAGTTTTCATAACTCCTTTAAAAGCTGGATGTTCAGAAATCTTCCCTTCTACTCGTTTGCCATCAATCCATATATTTGCCTGTGCATGATCAACTCTTTCAATATATTGCTCTCCTGTTTTTGCTGGCATTATTGTTTCCCCCTAAAAAAATAGTTGTTTACTTCCCAAATTGCGGAATATGATGGTCACCTATAGCAACATGGATTACCTTTGGTTCTGTATAGAATTCAAACATTGCGTAATGACCACCCTCTCTTCCAATTCCACTATCTTTCATACCGCCAAATGGAATTCGAAGATCTCGTACGTTTTGAGCGTTAATCCAAAGCATACCTGCTTCAATAGCATCCGCCATACGATGTGCTCGTTTTAAATCTTTTGTCCATACAAAACCAGCTAGTCCGTAAGATACGTCATTTGCCATATGAAGTACTTCTTCATCTGTTTCAAATTCGATTACGGCCATAACGGGACCAAAAATTTCTTCCTGACATACTCTCATGTCATTTTTTGCATTCAATAAAAGTGTCGGTGGTACAAAATTACCTGCCTTTACCTTTTCCGGAACCACTCCCTGAACTACTTCACAACCTTCTTGTTTAGCGATTTCTATATATTTTTTTACTTTGTTGTAGTGACCTTTTTCAATTAGCGGACCAAGCTCAGTTGCTGAATCCATTGGGTCACCGATTTTAATGTTAGCGACACGTGCTTTTAATTTTCCAACAAATTGATCTTTAATATTTTTATGCAAGAATACGCGAGAATTGGATGTACAACGTTCCCCATTAAATGAGAAAATCCCCCATATAGCTGCATCTAGAGCTCGTTCAAGATCTGCATCATCAAAGACAATTAAAGGTGATTTCCCACCAAGCTCCATCGATGTTTTCTTTAAAGTATCCGCAGCGTTTTTAATAATAGTGGAGCCTGTAGTCGTTTCACCTGTAAATGAAACCGCTTTCACATCTGGGTGAGCAACAAGTGCGGCCCCTGCTGTTTCTCCAAAGCCATGCACGATATTAAAGACGCCATCCGGAACTTGAGCTTTTTGAATAATTTCAGCTAATTTATTTGCAGTCAATGGTGAAAGTTCAGCTGGTTTTAGGACAACCGTATTTCCAGTTGCTAATGCAGGCGCTACTTTCCAAGTCTCTAACATGAATGGGGCATTCCATGGAGTAATTAACCCTATAACACCTAATGGTTTATAAACTGTATAATTAATGAATTCATCATCCATTGGATAAGATTCGCCATGCAATTTTGTCTCAACCATTCGTGCGTAGAAACGGAAATTCTCTGCAGCACGTGCGGTTTGATTTCTTGTTTGGCTAATTGGCAAACCTGTGTCTAATGATTCTAAGAAAGCAATTTCTTCAATCTCCTCATCGATGATATCTGCAATTCTATTAATATATTTCATTCTTTCTTTCAATTTCATCTTGCCCCACGGACCATTCACAAACGCTTCTTTTGCTGAAAGAACAGCTTGATTTATATCCGCTTCACGCCCCTCAGCGATATAGTTGTTTATTTCATTGGTAAATGGATTTTTATTTTCAAAAGTAGCACCTGATTGACTGTCGACAAACTGTCCATTAATATAGAGTTTTACATTTGCTACTTGCTTGTGTTCGTGATTTTTTTGAGTCTCAGATACTTGAACTTGCATGTTATTACACTCCCCATTCTTCTCTTACTCCTGTCACGAGGAGTAAGAGAATTTTTTAGATTTTGAATGATTATTTAGTGACAATCGCATTTGATAAAATACCATATTGATTTAAAACTTCACGAATTTCGTTTTGAAGTGCCTCAGATGGTAAATCCATTGGCTTACGTAAAACTGGCGTAATTTTACCCATCATGCCCAGCGCTGCTTTTACTGGTCCAGGGTTAGTTTCTTTGAATAACACATCATTTAATGTCATCAATTCATAATGAAGATTTAAAGCTTTTTCAGCGTCGCCTTCCTCCCAAGCATTGTGCATTTCTGCTACTTTCGCTGGCGCAACGTTTGCTGTGGCGCTAATAGAACCTTTTCCACCGATTGTTAACATTGGGTAGCAAAGAAGTTCAATTCCCGAGAATAGACTGAAATCTCTACCACAATTCAACAGCACTCGATTGACATGTTCAAAATCTTTATTTGACTCTTTGGCACCAATAATGTTCGGGCAATCTTCAACGAGTCGAGCCATTGTTGTTACTTCCATATTGACCCCTGTTCTTCCAGGAATGTTATAGATAATAATGGGAATATCCACGGTATCGGCAATAGCTTTATAGTGTTTATATAATGCCTGCTGGGAAGGCTTGTTATAGTATGGAACAATGACCATCGCAGCATCTGCTCCCATTTCTTGAGCAGCCTTTGTTAGTCGAAGCGCTTCATTATGATTAACAGATCCCGTTGCTGGTATAAATGGAACTCGTCCGTTAATCGTTTTACTTGCTGTTTCCATCACAAGCTCTCTTTCTTCGATTGTTAGAGAACTAGGTTCCCCAGAAGTCCCGGTTACCGAAATACCATGGCTCCCACTTTCTATTTGCCAGTTAATTAAACTTTTAAATGTCTGTAAATCTAAGCTTTCATCTTCCTTGAATGGTGTAATAACTGGTGCTATCGAACCTTTTATACTTTCTTTAGCTTTTCGAATTCTAGACATTTTATCTTCTCCTTTTCTACCTTTTCATGGAATCGTTTTCAAAAATAATGTATCATTAAGTTTGAAATATTTAAAATATTTAAAATGTTTGTAACGTATATAAAATAAATATGCTTTCTAAGGAGGAGTTTCATGGATATAAGACAATTGCGATACTTTGCCACTATTGTTGAAGAAGGGCAAATCACTAGAGCAGCAAAGAAATTACATATGGCCCAACCCCCCCTTAGTCAACAGCTAAAAGCGCTGGAGGAAGAACTTAGTACTCTTTTGATCGTACGAAATGGAAAGAATATAGAACTAACAGCAGCAGGAAAAGTTTTGTATAAGAGAGCTACCAATCTTTTAAGTCAGATTGATGAAACAATTATGGAAGTGAAAGAAGTGGGAGAAGGTCTTAAGGGTACTTTATCAATTGGATCTGTAAAAACATGCTTTTCTTACCTACCTGAACGCATTCGTTTTTTCCGAGAAAAGTATTCAAACGTTACATTTCGTTTATACGAAGGGGATACCTATCGATTATTACAAGATTTAAGGAATAGGCATATTGAGGTTGCTATAGTCCGGTTACCTTTTGAATCAGAATTAGATGACTTATCTTCACTACCATTACCTCCAGATCATTTTGTAGCCGTTATCCCTGAGACGTGGAATTATGAAAATACAATAAGACTAGAAGAACTTTCAAGTATGCCACTAATGTTGCTACAACGTGTTAAGGGTGTTGGTCAATACGAATTGGTTATAGAAGCTTGTAGAAAATATCACTATGAACCAAATATTGTCTGTCAATGTTCAGACGCTGATATGATAATGTCCCTAGTAAGAGAAGGTGTAGGTGCTTCTTTACTTCCAAGGTCTGTCTTACGTTCTTTTTCTATGAATGGCCTGAAAATATTGGAGCTTGAAGAACTTAGTATTCAATCAGATTCGGCCGTTATCTGGTTGAAGGACCGTTACATTTCAAAAAGTGCTGTTAAATTTATTGAAACTTTTAAGAGGGAATACAGTTTAAAAATTTCACAAGTAGAATGACTCAAATAAATCATTTCAGATTTTTATTACTCACCCGTTACTTAAGCCTTTACAGTGATATTAAATATATATTGCGGAGTCAAAAATAAGACAATGAGCTCATTTGACTTCGTTTCTAGTATGGTGGTGATTGCCACCGTTTTAAAATTGTGCTAGCAATTTATAAATCTTTTGCAATGGAATCAAAAATATCGGCAGCATCTCTTGCCATCTTGTGAGTTAAATGGACATAGCGGTCTTCAGTAGTTGCTATCTGCTTTGTCCTAATCTTTTTTTGGACAGTTTTTATAGGTTGTCCACTTTCAATCAACATTGTTGCGTATAAATGGTAGTTGAAATCGATACATCTATGTAAGGCTTTTTAAATCAATTGTTCTAATAATTGATGAAGAAATCTTTTTATTGTGCGTTCTGTAAGTTTTTTTCGGAAAACTGTTGAAAAATGCCCTTTTGCAACCCTCTAGCCTTCCCTAAATTACACACCAGCTATTACATCTCCGTTATTAAATTACAAAAAGGCAGTTGAAAATCAGATCCAGCCGCATTTTCAACTGCCAACTCAAATATTTGATTTTTATTAGTACCCATTAAATTTATAGGGTTGTTTTTTCGATTGCATTTTGTTGCAGTGAACTGCGTTTTTTATTTGTTCTGCTCCTCTATAAACTAGAGATTATTAAGGACTAACTGGAGGAGTAAGCCCTGTAAGAACAGGAGTTATAACACTAGTGCCTGCTCCAAGGCGAATTTGTTGAACTTGCAGTACTTTTACAGTAAGCTCTAGCACGATTTTTTCACGTAATGTGTCGAAAGTGCCCTCTGGTTCTGCCATAACCGGTGAAAAATCAAGTTCAAAGAAGTTTGCAGCTACTAACTCGCCAAATGGTTGTTCATTGTATTTAACTAGATTTTGGAAGAATGCTTTATCCAATCGAGCATCCATTTGCGTAGTTTCATTAAGGAAGTTCGCTTCGGCAAACTCGGAAATTCCTAAAATCGGAGTAGGGCCTCCAAGTGTTTGTGGGAAAGTAAGGTCTGTAAAACCTGAAAACGGAACATCGGCAATTCTATCTTGGAGTGCCGCGTTACATGCTGCTGTAGCATATTCTATATTTTTGCGAATATTTCCTGCTACAAATAATTTAGCTCTTGTTACCGCAAAAAAGTCAGTTGTGCCAATACGTGCAAAAGCAACAGGTACTAGTTTCACTTGATTTAGGAATACATTTTTTTTCACTCTTTTGATTTCAGTTGCTGCAGGAGTAAGCGTAATATCCGCCTCCACAGCAATTTGAAGTGTTGGTTCTGCAAGTACAACCGGAACTTTAACAGTTGGCGTCACTAACGGTGTAGCAACTACTGGAGTAACCTCAGTAGTTAATGGTATTTGTTCTGTTGATGTTACTGGACAAGGTTCGACTTGATTAACTTGAAAATCTAATTGATCACTCAAAAAATTCCCTCTTTTCATTTTTTTAGTATTAGAGAGCGCTCTCTATATTGCTAGAATATGTAGCGATTAATTCTATGTATAGACGTGTATACTAGTTTCTTCTTATTTTAAAAAAGGGATTTTTTTAGCATGTACATCAAAATGCTAGATACTCACCATAGTTAATCTAGTTTTATGTTTAGTTACCTTTTTTGATTGAAGAATTTCAAGAAAATAATAGTCAAAAGCAGAAACAATTACGAAGAAAGATTTTAGTGTACGAAAATGCTGGAACCGTGTTTTATACCACAAGATTACAGAACTTAAGTTTTTGGATAGAGGAATATGTTGACCTTAAACTCGAACCGAATAGTAGTACAATTATGAAGATGTAATAATGAATCACATCTTGCTCACCTAGGTAAATATAAAGTAAAATCTTTAACTACTCGTTTCTTACAATGGTTTATTAATTTATCTTTTTAATCACGCAGTGTAAACATACAAATACATTAAAGAAAATTCTATGCATTATGTAGAGCTCATAAAGGATAAAAGTAGAAAACCTACCCGTGATAGGGCATGTTCTTGAATAATTGGGAGTGCTTGTTTCAATGAGTCTATTACGAAATCAAGTGTAGGACGTTTAGACATACAAAAGCCCAGTATTAAACCAATAAATCTCATAACGGTCCTCCAAATCTTATATTTCATATAATCCTCATAGCGTTCAGTAGTTTGATGTTACCAATACTCGGTTTACTCTCAAAACATTCGTTAGCAATATCTAACGACTTTGCTCAACACTTTCATTACTATCCTTATCATAAATTTTATGTTTTGTTTCAAAGTCAGCGTCAACTAACTCTTTTAGTTGATTCCACTATGTCTACAAATATCATCTGTTTGTATATCATTCCTATAACCAGTGAAATAATACATATTCGCTCTTTGGCATTATTAGCAGCTAAAATTTCAGCACCATCACTTATTTTTGAGTCATCTTAATACACCTTTTCAAATGAGTAATTTCTTTCTGCCACGATTGATTCCCCCTTTTTTCTAAAACACTTGACTTTTGTGGTACAATTACCCAAAAGGAGGTTTGTAAGAATTATGTCATTATTGTTTTTTCTTGCCCCATTAGCCTTTGTAATTTGGTTTTTAATTAAGTTCATTAGCTTGCTGGAGGAACAAAACGAAATTCTAAGAAATATATCCAACAAGCTAGATAAATAGTATACATAAATGGAAAATCTAACCTTTTCTACTGAACAAAAAATCTTTCATGTGCTCATCACTGTTATCTTAAAATAAGCTCATCTGCTCATATTTTTGTTTTTTAACAGGTGCGTTCACCATTTTAGACATGTCGTGCACCGTTTCACCTTTTTCCGCGCCATTATTTTGCATCACCACATTCGCTTCTTCCTCTTCAATAGGTTCAATGTATTCAAAACAACTAGTATCTCGTGAAGAATTAAAAATTCAATCAAAAGAAAACCTAAGACGTATTAATAGTGTTATAAATGAGGATCACCCTTTTTATTTACCATTTCATATTGGCTTACATTGTGGGGTGCGTGTAGGCGAAATTTGTGGGCTTGAATGGAAACATATAAATTTCGAGGAAATGACGTTGGAAATTGAGCAGCAACTAGTCGGTATCGAAGATGAAAAACGAAAAATAAATTGGCAATCTAGACCTCCAAAATCAAAGGCTGATTATCGAACTATTCCCTTTGGTAATGCTCTAACCAAAATTTTAAGAGCACTATAAAAGACAACTTGAAAATCGTTAAAAGTGCAGTGAGTTTTATAAAAAGGATTCAGAACATGATTATGTATGATAAAAAGAAAATCGTGAACATTGTACGCCAAGTGTCATCAAATATAATACTAGAATAGAATAAAATTAAATATTAGTTTCAATTATCATTCCTTACGTCACACACATGCAACAACATAAATAGAGAATGGTACACCTATTAAAACTGTACAAAAAAGATTAGGACACAGCAGATCAGCAACTACTGAAGACCGCTATGTCCATTTAACTCAAAAGATGGCAAGAGATGCTGCCGATATTTTTGATTCCATCGCAAAAGATTTATAAAATGCTGGCACAATTTAAAAGCGGTGGCAAATCGGTGGCAACTTCCACCATATTAATATAAAAACACTCAATTCAAATCCTTATAAACGCTGTTATATCAACGTTACTTCGAATCATCCATCTTCAGAACAGCCATGAATGCTTCTTGTAGAGATGTTATATTCAAGTGTATCTATTTATATTTTTATATAGCCGACAATCCTTTGGTGTATATGGATTTGCCGGCTATTTTTTATCTTATTTTATTCTGTTAATATTTGATTTTATCTAGCTTTATTTTATACACATGGTGGGGATATGGTGGGGAAAAATTAGAAAGCCCAGCATCAAAGTTGGTCTTTTTCTATTAAATAGCCTTACCAATTGTTCTAAGTATCTCCAAAAATAAAGGTGACATCTGAATCAATACATAACCTAATCCAGCGTTCATAATTGTATTCCAAGCACGTTCACTGTTTCCGAACATAAAGAAGAAACAAGCTCCAATCATAATCACTGAAGCAACCGGAAAAGAAATTGCAACCATTACTTGAATCATAGGATCTAAAATTGTAGCTAACATTTCTAAGGATTTATCTGCAATTATTCCAGTCTGTTGAGGAATAGCAGTAATAGGGATTGTGGAAGGCATTTGGGCCATTACTGGTTCTAATACAGGTTGTTGGATAGGGACGTTTACAGGTATGTTTGCGGAGGAATAAGTAGCATTGAATTTATTGAACATAAATAATCCTGTGCCAACAGCTGTGATTGTAGGAACTGATGCAGCAATGGCCACATGTTTTAATGTTGCATATTTTTCATCACCTTGGAATCGATCGCTGAAATCAGTGTATTCACTTACAGGTACTACCTCAGTTTTAATACGTCTTTTAAACATTTTAATCCTCCTCTTATTGAATATCGTTTATTGTGTATACCTTGCATTTTAGCCCTCCACAGGATTCTTCTAGTTGCTTACGTCTTAATTCAGTGGTTGTGAGCCATACGATCGTTGGGTAATAGCCCATCTGTTTAACCAGGCTATCCATTAACAATTTGTACCGTTTAATCTTTTCACGGTTTTCCTTCATAGTTTGAAAATTATCTACTTCAAGAAAATGCTGAAATCCATTGCGTGTAAACATGCCATCCACAACAATACTTGTAGTGCCGTCGGATATTTTGACTTCATTCTTCCAATCCCTTGGACATTTATAAAACAACCAAAACTCATTACGCATAATGGTGTGTTGTACATGCCCACCTTTTTTCCGGATCTTATCGCAGTCAACATATAGACGGCCAAAATTGTTGAGGTAATAAATTGTTTCATAACCATCTCGTATAGAGGATAGATATTCTGATAAATTGTGGAGGACCCTATTTGCATTTCGCTTCTTTCCTAGATTGAAATATCTACTGAGTTGATCACGCGTCATAAAATCAAACTTCTTCAAAAGTAACAGTATGCTCTCGTCTCTCGATGATAGCTGTTTCTTCAACGCGCTCCCCTTTCTCAATAACGTGAGGTTGAATAGTATCGTGGATTATTTGTGGTGTTATTAGTGGTGTTTGTAGTATTTCTCGTTTATCTGCTGTTTGGTAAATAGCGCGGCCTTTAATCATAGGTAACGCCTCTGCTCCTTCTGCATCCAGTACAACTCTTGAAGCAACTGCCGACTGTACTCTAAAGCATAGCTTTGAATCTGCATTCTGCTTAACCTGTCGTGGAATAACGTCACCCACTGGATATTGAGTAGCTACGATTAGACGGAATCCAAGTCCTGCACCTAGCCTAGCTATTTGACTCATGATTGTTTGGCATTCTTGCTTTAATAATTTTTCATCTCGTGTAACAGATTCAGAAGCGTTTAATTCTCCTACCTCGTCAATGACAACAAAGTAACGTTCTTTGATTCCTGCCTGCTGTACGTTTTTCTTGCCTAATCGCTTTAATTGACATTGAATATCGCGCATCTTGTCATAGGCCATCTGTAAAGTGTGGAGGGCCTCATGCGGCTCGTATGCAATGGAAACCGTCTGTTTGATATTTTCATAATCACACAGTTCCACTCCTCCTTTTAGATCGATTAAATAAAAGTGAACATGTTCATATTGCGAATCAATCAAACTACAAACCGTAGAATTAATAAAATTACTTTTGCCGTATCGTGTAGCACCGCCAAGGACTAGATGAGGCACCAATTCAAAGTCATGATACTTAAACTCGTTCTTAGCCCTAGTAACGCCTACAGGTACTATCCAACCTTCTCCTGAAACGAACGACACTTCTTTTGCTAATGGCTTATCGTACACTCTAACTATTAATAAACCATCATAGGATAGTTCAATTTCTTTTTGCTCAGTTAGCTTTGTCTTCCACAATTGTTGTATCTGCAGAAGAAGGTCTTTATTTAAATCTAGATGTTTCAAATCGCTGAACGTAATATTTTTCTTTCGATTATTCAATCCATCCTCAAAGACCTTAAGCTTTGCTTCATAGTCGCTGAACGAACGACCAAGTGGAATGCGGTACTTGTATTCCCATCCCCATTCAAACTGTTTCTTCTTAACAAGTTGCGTGGTTAATGTGTCCTTTCCATCTCGGACATTTAATCCGGACAGTGACATGATCCGCTGAATCTTTCCGGAATCATTAGAAGAAAGTCCTTTATGTTTCGAGAATGCTTTTAAAGCAATCCCACCCATTAATCCAGTTGTTAAAATTTCAAACAGCACCCTTTCATCCTTTCTTCATTTTCATTAGCGTCACGGTTCTCTTACGTAGTAAGAGTTGCTTGAATCGAGTATTTCAAAAAGGCCATTAAACCATTGATATAACAACATTTCATATATGCCCGTTCAAATACTTGTGTGGCATTCAATCAGGCACAACATCGGGTATTAAAGTGAGCATAAAAATCACCTAACAATATAACCAACCTTTCGAGGTACAATGTAATTCTTTTTAACAACAGCTTTCCTAACAGTTGAGGATGGCAATCGGTCCACATTTATTTCATGGTCCGATTCTTGGACCCGAAGAAAATCATACATATTCATTTGGCCATGTTGTTCCATATATTCATAATGAGTCATTTATCCATCTCCTTCTTAAAATCCTCATACTCTAAATATTCATCTGTACAACTATTTAATAAGTGTTGATAATGACATTCCGTATGAACATAATTTATAGCTCCACCAGCAAAAGATTTAATAATAAATTCTCCATCATTAATAATTTTCTTATCGCATACATAACAAAGCATTTCTCCTATCTCCCTTCTACCATTCAAGCCAGTTTTCTAAATTAGGTCTTCTACTACTATTAGATTGTGAAAGACTATCACGTTCCTCTAACCAATTGTAGAAAGGTACTGGACGTTCTTTAGATGGAGTTTCTTCTATAGATTGTGATTTATCCGACTTGTTATTTAAACGGCCAATAGCCTTGCTATAAGCCCCTACAAATACGGCTCTTAATGTACTTGTTACTGTAAGAACACCATCTTTAATATCCATAGCAATTTTGAATAGAACATTCTTAGCTTTAATGAAGTCAGGTGCACTTTGAACCTGAGTAGCTAATACAACTTTGTGCAATTCTTCTTTCAAGTTATCTGCTAATGGCAGCGAGTGCATAAAATCAAACAGCATCATTTGATAATCATTCATGTATTCTTTTTTCTCTTCAGCTTGCAAAGCCAATTCATTTTCTAATTCACATAAATTATTATTTTCTTGTTTAGAACTTAAAAGATTAAAAGATTTAGATGCTTGGTTTTCTGATTGTGGACTGCAAACCGCGTCATTACTAGCTTCATCGACTGTCTCTCGTTGGGACACGCTCGATGGGACATAAGGTAAAATGCGATAAATACTAGCCCCTTTGATGCCATTTAATTTAGTGCCAGGTAACTTTTCGATGATGCCTAACTCAACTAATTTTTTCATCGAACGATAAACAGTTTTTGTACTGATCTCCAATGATGTAGCAATAGTTGCAGCCTTTAAGTGGCACACTCCAGGATGCTCTAAACTGTGTGAAGCAAGTTTGAAAACGATAGCTCGTTCTGATTCTGTTAAGTCATAGTAACGTGTTGCTATATGGTCTTCCACACTCTTATCCATATCTGTTACTGAGTTAAATGTTGTGTATTGTGCTAAGTATTCGAATGCCACCGTTATTCACCTCACCTTCTGTTGTTCCTAGTCATAAAAATGAACTTCAACAATTTGAGCCTTTTGCTCACTACCCGTTTCTGTCGTCTTTTTGAAATTGGTTTCATCAACCATTTCAAATCCAATATTCTTTAAAACACTTTGAGCACGTTCTAGATTTTTATAACCTGTGTCCACTACTATTGCTGTACCTTTACTTTTGTTTCCGTTCTTTGTGTTTAAATGGATTACGTAAATATGCATGTTGAAACCCTCCTAAAATACATAAATATAATAATTTAATTATTTATTTATTTGAGTATAAATTATTAAATTTAATAATTCAAGTATTTCATAAAAATTATTTATTAAATTTATGGATTTGTGTATAATGGAATTTAAGAAGAATATAATTAAAGAGGTGAAATCATGGAACTAAAAGTCAAATTAAAAGAAGTGTTAAACGAACGAGGAATGTCACAAGTGGAATTAGCAGAAAAGACAGGACTAACGCGTACAGTAATTAGCGAACTTGCAACTAATCGAAGAACTTCAATTAATCGCGAACACATCACTAAAGTATTACAAGCCCTTGAAATTACAGATATGAATGGAATGTTTGAGATCAAGTAACAGATAACTAAATAATGTTGTCTGTTTTTTAGTATGTACTTTTCAATCATAATTTCCTAAAATGGAAATATAGAGGGAGGATTTTATATATGAACAAAAAATTAATTTTTAGTGCAGCATTAGTATTGAGTTTAGGGTTGGCTGGTTGTGGAGCAGATTCATCAAAGGAAGATAAACCGAAAGAGGAAACAAAAACAACTGCTTCTACTGATAAAACAGCAGATAAAGAAGCCAAAAGCGACGATGTTTATTTCAAAGATAACGAGGCAAAATTAGAGAGTTTAAAAATAAAAATCACTGAAACAAAAGTAATTAAACCAGGAGAAAAAGGGAACGAACACGGGGAAAAACCTGTATTCGCAATCTGGTATGAAGCAACAAATTTAATTGATGATGGTATTGATCCAACGGATGCATGGTTTGTTGTCTTCACAGTAATTCAAGATAACAATCCAAATGCTATCAATAAATTGGAAGTTGGTACATTACCTGATGAGAGATTTAGAGATACACAATTAGAAAAGATTAAAAAAGATGGAACTGTAGAAAATGCTATTGCTTATGAACTTGATGATTTAGAAACACCAGTTACATTAGTAGCGAATCAAGGTCTTGGCGGTAAAGAATTAGGTAAACAAGATTATCAAATTAAACAATAATGAAATTTTAGTCACTCAAACGAGTGGCTTTTTTCATTGCACAAAAAATAGGCACTATGTTAATCAGTGCCTTCGTTTGTATGGCTTAAAAGTAATTTCTCTACCTGTGTTTTAAGAGCCATATTAGCATAAGTAAACACTTGGTCCTCACCAGCGGTGGCAATAATTAAATCACTAAAGTATTCATCTTTCTTTTCCCACTTCACGACTCTAATTTTATCTTTGGCCAACAGCCTTTTAGCGTTGTAACATTCTTGTGAAATGTCGTCTAAAAGCTTATCAAGGATTGGCAAATACACTTTGCTCAATTTAAGGTTTTCAATCACTTTATAATCACGCTGTAACGACTGAACAGCCATATCATAAACCACATATTTGTGCATTAGTCGCCTTTGTTCAAAGCTAATCATACAACCTCTCGCTCCTTGTGGAAGACTGGAACAACTGCCAATACGCTATCAATCATAAATGTACGCTTGGCTTGCCTTGTAAAACAATATGCTTGGAATGTGTCGCCCACAATTTTTATGATTTTGATTCGTCTTTTTGATACTTCGCCCGACTTAGCCAAATACATCATATTAACAAATTGATTGCGTTGCATTGCTTTAATCAGTTGCTCTTTCATCATCTACACTCCTCTAAATAAGAACGTTTGTTTGTAATTATATTAGAACAGATGTTTGTGTTTTGGCAAGAAAAAGTTTTTGGAAATAAAAAAATGCCCAGGCTCAAAATTAATTGAGTACCTGGGATTTATAATTATTCTTGAATTGGCTCAGCATACGATAGAATACCAAGACGCTTCATTTCGAGGATAGCATTATTGGCAATTGCCTGTGTAGCATATGTGCCAGTAATAAATCGCCACTTGTTATCATCCTGAACAACTCGTACATAATCAGATTTAGCAATGTTGTATTTACCTAACGCTTGCTTAGCTGCATTCGCTTGAGCTTGTGTAGTATATGTTCCTGATTGAACTCGATACAACTTCCCATCATTAACGCCTTCCACAGCTTGTTCTTTATCTTTAACGATTAGTTGGACTTTTATTTTGCTATTACTTGGCACAATAACAGTACCTTCTAATTTGTAACCTGAAGGTGCTTTCCAAGTAGTAGGTATTTCAAAATGAGGTGCATCATAGGTACTTGCTGTCCAATACCCTCCCCATGTGATGCCTAACTTTTTAGCAATTGCCCCTACTCTAGAAAGAGTCTTAATATCATATAGATTTTTCGGAGGTGCTACCGCAATATCCCACGCTCTTCGTGATGTATGATTGCTCGTAAGTGTCCAAGTAACAACGGAACCTGGACGTGTTCGACCTTGTCCATATAAATAGTTTTGTCGTTCTTGCGAGCGATATGTTTCTGTAATGAAGATATCGTCAATTCCGGCTTTCACACACTCTTGGAATAAAAGTCTACATGCTAATTGTGCAGCTACAGTTAATTCGCTTAAATCTCGACATGTTTCCGTTACGCTAACCATTACTTTTCACCGTCCTTTTTATTTTCTAATTCTTTATCAACGTTTTTACCAGCTAATTCATTTAGAACTTCATTC
Organism: Lysinibacillus sp. NPDC096382; assembly: GCF_044762845.1. Classification (NCBI taxonomy): domain Bacteria; kingdom Bacillati; phylum Bacillota; class Bacilli; order Caryophanales; family Bacillaceae; genus Lysinibacillus; species Lysinibacillus sp. NPDC096382. The sequence continues at coordinate 64,870 of NZ_JBIWFC010000003.1, read as the reverse complement.
GAAAATTTCTCTTCTGATTGATTCTCAATGACTTTTAACTTCTCTGCTAACTGTTGAGGCACTAATACTCCAAGTTGCGCCATGTTCTCTACAATGGACAAAGCCTCATTTGCGATATAAAAAAGTACCGTCGCAAATGTGAGTGTCCCATTTAACGACAATACTTGATCGATTATATTTGCTGTGATTACAACGATTAAAACTAGTAACTTACGGGCATATCCAAATAGTGATTTACGACTCCACAGGTTTCCATTTTTAATGGCTTTAAAAATACCAGTAATAATATCTAGCCCCATTAACAATAACAATAGGTGTAGAAATTTCACTCCACCAAATAAATATAAATGCGCTACTTCTAAATAATCCAAATCCATTCCTCCCATATTGTCACTCCTTATTTCTGCATAATAAAAGCCCTCCACAGATTATTGCGGAAGGCAAATTGTCATTTAGTTGAATTACTTTCTTTAAGCTTACTAGCTATTTTAGCAAAGAGTTCTGATAAGTCTTCACACATTTCAACAGTTAGATTTGTACCGAAATATTCATCACACATTTCATAAAGTGAAAATACCTCTTTTTCTTCAACATAAAGAATGTTAAAAACTCTATTCTCAGCAAGCTTTTCTAACGTTTTCTCACAATCACCAAATAAGTTTTTATCTACATATTCATCAGCATCTTTTACATAGTGTTCCATGCAATTCACTCCTTATTATGAAGCATAAAAAATAACGCTAAGCTTCTGCTTGCGTTTTGTTTGATACTTTATTTTGCTGTTCGTTCATTAAGGTACATAACTTCGAATATTCATCTTGGCTAACCTGTTTATTTAACATAAGTAAACTTAAATTTGTTGCCATCACACCGTAATTACATCCTGGACTAGTGATTAATAACTCAGCAGCACGATAAACAATGTTCATGTTTGTTCCTCCCTATACTCCGATATTTTTCATTGCAATTAATACTTCTGTATTCAATAGCGTTTGTGCTTGCATTTCTTCTAAAGTAGGCTTTGGTTGTACTTCAACTGGTTCTGATGGAAAAATATCATCATCCTTCAATATCTTTTCTTCAACTCTTGCTGATACTGTCTCTCCATCACTTGTGTATTCAGTTATTTTAAAACCATTCTCTTCATATTCGCGTAAGATAGTCACAATATCACCTCTTCTCAATTATTGGTTTAGTTCGTAATATATTAATCTAGGTGCATTATCTGGACTGCCACCATGTTCGATTCTTAAACTAGTAGAGAACGGTATATCAAATATGCCTTCGTAGCCTAACGAAAATGATTTACCATCTATTTTGACATAGAGAGCATAATGATTTGTACCATTTATTAAATATAATAAACGTCCACTACCATATACATTTAAATACAGATTCGCATCCCCACTATATGGCACTATAGTACCTAGTTGATTAGTTAGCGATTGACTAGCATAGTTCGCATCAAGTCCACTTACTTTTAATACTGTTTTTGTACTTCCGTTATTCATTAACCAGTTGAGTTTGGCGTGAGCATTACCACTAGTTGAACTACTTGCTGAAGAAGTAGGAGTCCCTAGATTTGTATTAACTGTTTTCACATTTGTGTCTACTGTAGCGACATTACTTTTAACTGTGGCAACATCAGTTTTAACGCTTGTAACGTTCGTATTTACGTTATCTACATTTGTTTTTATAGCATCTTGCGTTGCCTTAGTAGGTAAATTTATTTCAGGCATTATTTAACCTCCTCATAAACAAAAATAAGACCATCCTTAGCTTGATTGGTCTTAAATCCATATTTATATATTTTTTTGTCTGTTGTATCTAGAAACTTGTGAGGTAGTGCATCATTTTTATGGTCCTCAATCATGTTAAATAAATTACCTGCAGCATCTTCATCAAGAATGCCTCTTATGGTTTCAAACCAAGCGAGGAATAATCCTTGTTCTTTATTCATCCATGCTTCAAAATCAGCCTCTTGACCATCAATCCAAGCTTCTAATGCTGTGGTTACATCAGTCTGCCATTTAGCGAATTCAGTAGCTTTTGTTACACTGTAATTGTTAAACCAAGATTGATATTGATTAAAGATTGAAGTTGTATCGACTTGATAAATCGGATTGTGCATATATCCGCATAAATTATTATTTAAGCGTGTATCTGTAATAGATGCTTGCGTAATTGTTAAGACTCCTTTAGCGATATAAATATCAGCTAGAGCTAACTCGTAAGCATCGGCATCTCGTTTTAATGTTGGTGCAACTGGGGATGCAGATAGTGTTCCTTTTTTGACTTCCACACTCATTTTTCTTTGTAGGAAATCTAATCGTATAACAATACGATCAATTCGATTTAATCCAGTATCTGATGGATCAATACTGAGTGTGTGGTCAGCATCGTTTATTAAATAATATCCATTAATCCATGCTTTACCTGGTCTGATTACTACTTTCATGGCATTCGTAACAGCCATTACTTGTAAACAATCTGAAGGTTTAACGAAAATACCGTTCCCTATGAATGTTGCGAAATACTGAGCGAAATCCTCCGCCTTATATCGTCTATCCCCATTTATAGAGTTCATCATTCCGAATTTAAACATTATTAATTCACCATCCTTTTTATCGCCTGTGGAAGGGTAGGTACAGATTTTCCAACAGTAACAAAGATTGATTTGCCGTCTTCCTTGAAAACTTCGTCCGCCTGCATCACACGACTATTCATTAAGATTCCTAACTCGTCATCTTTAATCGTGACAAGATCACCTAAAAAGAAATCTTCATTATATTTTGTGTTCTCTTTTGTAACGTCTAGCTCGGCTTCAAAGCCAATAAACTCGGTGTATTCGCTTAGTTTTTCTTTACCTTTAGCTAATAATAATTGCTGATACTCTTCAGGAGGAATATCCACTTGTTCACCATTCACATCTTTTTTGTCTGATACTTCTCTTGCATCAATAAAGATTTCACGTCGAGCTAAACCTTTAAATTCAGTTCCTAAACTAGCTAGCTTTCGTTCAGAACCTTCACCAGCTCCAGCTATTAACGCCGTGGTCTTTAAGTCGTTATCCGCGTCCTCATAAGTACGTTGAAGCAAATTAGCTCGACTTTTAGACAATATTATCCGCGGATGAACAGATTGATTTATTGTACGATTAACGCCCTCATAGAAGTCATAGAACAATTCACTGCTATTGAAAATACAACGCGCACCTATCTCATGAGTATCGCATAACTTTTCAATACTTTCGTGCACATTTTTATATGTCATTTGATGTTGGACGTTAACACCAAAATTCTTTGAAGGAGCTAGTTTCACTTGTGCAATTTTTTGATTAGGATCAATTGGATTAATCATCGTATCATTTATTAATTGTCTCATTATCATTTCAGGGGTTGTATCAAAGTCATATTGCCTCCATAAGGAACGCCTGTCCGTCCATCGAAACAACGAAAAGCATTTAACAACAAGCTGTTCAACACCATTACTATCATTAAAATTACGGTAATAGATGTACATTGCCTCATCATCATCTTGTCGATATAGGATATTACCTTTCTTTAGTAGTTCAATATTTTTATGGGTGACGTCAACATGTAACTCTGCTTCAGCAAAAGGTCCGTATTTTTTCCTCCACAGAAGATATGAAAATTTGCCAACGTACCCCAGTCGTTCAAAGTCCTCATTACATACAAATAGCATTTACTACACCCCCACAAATTGAGGTGTAAAGTAAATAGACACCTCTAAATTTGATACAAATTCCGCCGCACCATAACGAATCAAATTGTCACCAACATCTACGCTCAGTTGTAGATCAGAGTCGTGTGATAGGTAGTTGAAATAATTTATATTAGAACCATTTCTTTCAAGGATGACAGACTCATCACCGCGTTTTGTATTGACGGTAACAATATCCCCACCTTTTAAAGTAGCTTCAATCTTAACAATCCTACCTGTGTCCACAACTTCTATTTGTGGATTGACAACACTTCCTATCGCTTTAAATTGGATACGTAAAGGTGAAGCTGTATCACTATCATTAAAGACATTGACTACATTGTTAGGCTCACGATAGCCCATTTCAATACCATCACCATCTGCGTCAATTTCAAGCTCAAATTCAAATGATGGTACCCACATAGCAATTTCATATTTCTGTTCTTCGGTATACCACCATGGATTAGGACACAGAAATGAGATCATAAACTCTGGCCAAATATGTTTACTCACTACAGGTGATTTCTCGACATAACAATTTATAAAGCGAGTGATGTCACCATTTGTGTACTCTAAAGTGAATCGGTGTTTCGGATTAAAAAAACGAATTATCTTTTGTCGATTCATTTCTTTATCCTGTCGTCTAAGCTGACCGCCTACAACGATATTTCTTTCACGTATACTAGAGCCTTTAACGTTTGTGCCATCCTCGTTGTAGTTTTTAACGTTATAAAATTCATTTTCTAAAGAATCTATACCATCTGCTGATTGCAAGAAAAAAGGACTAGTCACTGATATTTCAAGCGACTGTCCTCTATTATTATGGAATATTAATTTTTCATTAAAGCCGAATGATGTACGCACGTCTTCACCTCACTATCGCATTCCAAGCGTCATCTCTTTCCACCCATTTCTACTTAATCTTGATGTCTCATAAGGATCAAGTGGTTTAGGGCTATTCACAGTTAAGTTGTAATTGTTTTCTGTATGATTTGTTGTTGTGGAAGGCGTTGTATTACCTGGAACTGAGTTATTTGATCTATCAGCTACAACGTTGGCTAATCGTCTAGTAGCTCCAGCAACTTTACCAACCATGTCATTGATGCCTAAAATAAGCCCTTCACCAATATTCACACCGTATCCTCTCATAACACGAGATGGACTATGAATATCTAAAGCAGATGTAAATGCACTTGAAACAATATTTGCAAGCATCGTTGCTGCACTTTCTAATTCGCCTTGCTTGGACAGCATACCGTCAATTAATCCACTTACAGCGAACTGCCCGATATTCGGCATTTCATCCATTTCATTTTTGACATTACCTTTAAGTGCAATCATGCTATTACGCCACTCGTTTTGATATATCCTAAGTTGCTCTACAGTCTTTGTTTTTAACTCATTTATCTGTTTTTCAGTATTTTGTTTAAGCCCTGTAAGCTCTGCTTCAGCTTGAGTACGAGCTTTTTCATTTTTCTCCTTCCACAGTGCTACATATTGTTGTAACTGTTCATCTGTAAGAGTGTTTAGTGCTGCGATCTCAGCGCCAGCTTTAGGACCCATCTCGCGTAGTTCGCCAAGCAGACCCTGGTCAATGCCTTTAGCAGCTAGTTCTGTAATATTCTTTTGCCAGTCCTCAAAAGCCGTTATTTGAGATTGTAGAGCATTTATCAATCCACTACCTGTTACATCATCTTTCTTAACTACTTCATCAAACAATCCGGCAAATGAATAATATACATTTCTACGTTTATTGAATTCATCCTTATACTCTTTTGTCAGCTTTTGTTCACCAGCGATATAATCATCGTTAAGTTTCTTGACGTTATCTACATAAGTTTTATTAATCGATTCAGATTCTTTGTTGATTTCATCAGTAACCTTTTTATACATCTTTCGAACTTCGATTTTCTCTTTTGTACCATCTTTAAATAACTTCAGAGATTGTTCTAAGATGTATTCCTCAGTTGCTAAATCAAGTTCATTTGCAGACTTCTTATCATCGATATATTGCTTGACAACTTTTAAACGTTCACTTGCCGATTCTTCCTCTTTTTTAACCATATCGGACCAAGCTTTGGAATTGATTTTTTCAAATTTCTTTTGGTTCTCTTGCTCTAGTTTTAAAATCTTATCATTTGCTGTTTCTTTTAGTTTTACAATGCGATTGTTTTCATCTGCAGTTAGTTTTCGCTTTTTAGCTGCGGCTTTGGATTCAATAGCTTGAATGTCGCTAGCTAATTTCTTTTCAATTTCTGCCTTTTTACTTGCGGATTCTTTTTGAATTTGTGTACGTTCCTTCTCTGCTTGATTAGCAATTTCTGTTACAGCTGATTGGTTGTCCTTTGTTACATCAATTAGAAGTTGACCAAGTTCTTTCATAGTTGATTCATTTAAATCTTTCGTAGAATCAATACCAATTGCTAAACCACGCCCAACATCCTTACCAATAGCAATCATCACCCTAGATGGTGAACGACGTTGAAGGACACCAGATACTTTATCAATTACGATTTGTCCAAGTTCTATTGCTTTTTTGCCTACATCACTAATCTTAGAAGTTATACCATTAAGTAACCCTTGAACAATATCTACACCAATATTAAACATATCAGTAATTTTGCTTTTCACGCCTGTAATTAATTCATTGATTAAGGATTTACCAGCAGATGATAAATCTTCTATAAAACTTAAAATCTTATCAATGAGTCCAGTGATTAGTTTTGCACCTGCACCTATAACATCGCCAAGTAAAGAAATTATTCCAGATATCAGTTTACCTATTAGAGTGCCACCTGCAGATAACAATTGACCAGTAAAACTTAGAATCTTACCTAACAACCCAAGGATTAATTTACCGCCTGCTGCTAAAAGTTGTCCTAAAATCGATAGTACCCCTTTTACTAAAGCAACTATTAATTGCGCACCTGCACTTAGTAATTCCGGTAGTAAATCAATGATGGCTTTCACTAATGCAGTGATCAGTGTAATGCCAGCCTCTAAAAGCTGCGGTAAAACTTGCATAAGTCCTTCTACAAGCGCTTCTACAATTTTTATACCAGCATCGATTAATTGAGGTAGTAAATCAATAAAAGCTTTTACGAGAGCCATAATTAAAGTTAATGCTGCCTCTATAATTGCTGGGATAGCCTTTATTAAACCATCCACTAAAGCTTTGATAATTTGTATTCCGGCCTCTATGATTTTAGGTAAAAGTAAGATTAAAGCACCTACCAATGCGATAATAACAGTTAATGCAGCCTCTATTATTGTTGGTAAAGCTGCAACAATCCCTTCTAAGAGAGTAGAAATAACTGATAAACCAACTTCAATTAATTGAGGTAAAGCATTTGTTATGCCTTCCACAAGAGACATTATTATATTTAGAGCACTTTCGATGATTAGTGGTAAAGCTGTTACAATACCATTCAGCAATGTCTCTACTATTGTTAAACCTGTTTCTATTAATAAAGGTAGAACTGTTGTCAAAGTACTTACTAATGTCTCTATTAATTGAGTCACTACTTCTATGATCATTGGCAATGCTGTAACAATACCGTTTATAAGAGTCGTTAATATTGATATTCCGACCTCCACAAGTTGTGGTATTAAAGTAGACATTGTTGTCGTGAGTATTTCAATCAAATTAGTAATCGTTTTTACAATCAATGGTAAATTTTTCGTGATTCCATCTGCTAATTTCGTGACAATATCAGCTGCCAAAAGTAATAATTGAGGCATTATCATCGCAACTGTATCAATAATGCTAGGTAGCACCTCTACAAAACTAGATATAAGTTTTGATATATTATCTATAATGCCACTTATAGATTTTGAAAAATTATTTGCAACATCGTCAAGAGACATCTCACCCTTGAGCATCGAAAACAAATCTTGTAGCAATGTCGTATAATTAAATATTTTTAATATAACATTAGCTACAAGGCCCCATGGTCCTAACATCATCAGTACTGCTGATACAACTGCCTCCAACGCTATTTTTAATACATCCATTGCACTACTTACATTTAAAATATCAGCAACAAATGATAGCTTTTCTTTTAGGTTTCCAAGTAATCCTGTAACTGAACTTAACGCCCCTGACCAAGTTGACATCATCATACTTGGTACTTCACTCATTTTTGCACCAAATGCTGTAACAGCACCTATAACACTATTGAACACTGACATCGTTTTCGCGCCGAATTCTATAAAGAAATTACTGATAGGCTCCCAGTATTTAAAAATCAACACGGCTCCTGCTACTAATGCTGCTACCGTAAGACCAATTGGACCGGTAAGTGCTGTAAAAACTGTACCTAAAAAGCCTAAATTGGCAGTAAGAAACGCTACTATACCACCTGCTTCTCCAATTGCCAGTGCCACTCCTCCAATTGCAGAAGCGATAGTGCCTATGCTAGAGATTAATGTCCCTATAATAACGATGATCGGCCCAATTGCTGCAGCAATACCAGCTGTAACAACTATCAATTTTTGAGTACCTTCACTTAGCTCAGAGAACTTTTTAATCCAAGGTTCTATTGTTTTTAATAAATCAATAACCATTGGAATTAAAACGCCACCTAAAGTAATACCTATATCTACAATCTGATTTTTCATCATAGCTAATTGAGATGCAGTTGTTTTATACCGTTCAGCAGCTTCGTTATTTAATGCATTGTTCTCTGTCCATCCTTCGTTGGATGTTTTAACAGCATCACCAAATAATTCAGCTGCTCCACCAGCACGTAACAAAGCATCACGTAATTGTATTTCGGTTATGCCCATTTCTTGTAGCATGTTAATAGCTGTAGTTCCTGATGCTTCGGCATTACCTAAACCGTCAACAAATGCCCCGATAGCTCCTACTGCATCCTCCGCAAATGCCTTTTTAAACTCATCAGCCGTCATACCAGAGATTTTTGCGAAGTTCTCTAAATCTGCTTGTGTGGAGATGATGTCGCCTAACTCTTTGCGTGTTAATCCCAAACTTTCTGCAAATGTACCAAATGCTTTCCCGCCACTACCAGCAGCAAGTTGTAATTCTCGCAATGTCAGTCCTGTAGCTTCTGTCACCATTTTAAATTTATCAGTTCCAGAGACGGCCATTTGCATGTTTACCATAACCCTAGAAAAGGCACTACCACCCATTTCAGCTTGAATACCTACGCTTGTCAGAGCTGCAGATAGACCTAAAATATCAGCTTCGCTCATCCCAACTTGTGCACCTGCTCCGGCAAGTCGTAGTGCCATGTCAGTGATTTCGGATTCAGTTGTAGCAAAGTTATTCCCTAAAGCAACAATTGCACTACCGAGTTTATCGAAATCGCCTTGATTCATTTTTGTGATATTTGCAAGTCTCGCTAATGCTGTCGCTGCTTGGTCACTACTCATATTTGTAGCTGTTCCAAGCTTAATCATCGTTTCCGAAAACCCAAGAATATTTTCCTTTTTAATCCCAAGCTGTCCAGCTGCTTCAGCGACAACTGCTATTTCTGTTGCAGCAACAGGCATTTGTTTGGCCATATCACGAATACCTTTTTCAAGTGCTGCAAATTCCTGTTCTGAGGCATCTACAGTTTTTCTTACTCCAGCAAAGGCTGATTCAAAATCAACTGCTGCTTTAAATGCACCAGCTCCTAGTGCAGCTATAGGTGCCGTAACTGTCATCGATAAATTCTTACCAACAGATGTCATGCTACCACCTATAGACTGCATTTTATTGCCTACATCCTGGAGTTGTTGCCCCGCCTGTGTCCATTGAGAAGATTGTACTTGTAGTTGTCTTGTTACTTCTGAAAGCTGTCGTTCTAAGTTGTTGTATTGAGTTTGCGCCTTGTTAACTGCAGTTGCTTGTCTCTCAATTTGCGCTTCTGTTGCTGTACCACTTGCAACAAGTTCGTCATATTTTTTACGTTGCTCTTGTAACTTTAAAGATGCAGCTTCTGTTGATCGTGCTAAAATATCTTTCTTTTTAGCTATACCATCAATAGATTTTTCATAATCAGAACCTTTACTTTTCAGCACTTGAAGTTCGCTACCCATAGATTTTAAATTTCGGTCAACTTGTGCAACAGTACCGTTAAAATTGCTAGCATTGAGGCTAAGACTGACCTCTAACGAACCTATTTCCGCCATTCATTCTCACCGCCTTCTTGGCAAAAATAAAAATCACAGCCAATCAATGTCGTCGGCTGTGACTTCTTCTATTTCTTCATCATCATTTTCGTTGCTTAACTCAAACCAAAAGTGGATGTCCATTTCATCAATTTCATGAAGCTTATATCCCTCTTTTAATAAATTGCGATAGAACTTTTTGATACTTTGATATGGACTTAATCTACTTACTTTCCCTCATCATCTGTGGAAGGCGATGTTTCAAGACCACCAGCGTTAAGCACACCGTTGAATACACGCATGATTTCAGATTGCAATTCTTCTGCTTTAACACCATCGTAAAAATCATCAATTGTAAATTGGTTATCGAATACAGTTACAACGAAACCAACCAATTCATCAAAAGTTTCAACTGAAATTTTATTGCCTTCTTCACTCATCTTCTCATTTAGTTTTAATGCATTTCGGAATATACGAGCCTTTACAAAGTCATTTGTGAACGTTTTGTTATCTCCGTCAATTCGTAATGTAATTTGCATAATTTAATCCATCCTTTTCGTTAATTACTTATTTTTAGTTAAAAGAAAAGAAGCCCTCGAAAGGACTTCTAATTAAGGTGTAGGTACGGTTGGTTCTTTTGGCTTTTTAACAGATGCAAAGAAAGTTTCAGCGGTTGCTGTAACGCCTGTGTCACGCGTATCTACCACGTGTTTAATGTCGCCATTCTTAGGCGGTAGAGCTTCTCCGCTAAATTTATCCGTTTTGTAGCTTGTTTCACCCTTTTTACGAGTGTCAGCTGATTCTTCACCTGGCTTAAACTTAACTTTGTAATACCAAACTAGTTTAGATCCAGATTCATAACCGACTGCTAAATATCGTGAAGAATCATTTGTGTTAACGATTAATCCTCCGTCAGAAGATAATTTATGACCGTACCAATCTGCTTGAACTTCCGTTGGTAAATCGGCTACCTCCCCACTTATTGAAATTGAATCTAATTGTGCCTCTGAATCTGCAACGCGATCACCTGCATCTAAAGATGCTTCTGAATAGTTAGGTGTTTGAGTAAAAGAGATTGGCATATCTAATACTTTAATATCTGCTGCATATGTTTCCGCTGCTTCATCCGTCATCAAAGCGTAATACAAACGCTTTAAACTAATTTTTTTTGTTCTTTCATTTACCGGTGTAATAGCCATTTATCATGACCTCCTAATGTTTAATATTCATCAAAAAAGACGAATCTCAACACTTTGTTAAAGTGAGAATCGCCTTCTTGTTTTGGTGCATCATATTCAAATGTTCTTTCATAGTCTGCTGATTCCATCAACCGTTTGATGTCCTCCACAAGCATGTAGTAATTATCTTCTGACCATACATTGACTTGTATTAATCGTTCTGTTTCATACTCTTGGTCAGATGCTTCAAGTGCTGGTTTTGCATTAATCTCTAAGAACGTAATAAATTGTTCTGGAATATTAGAGCCTGTGGGAACTGTATTAAATATGATTGGAATATTCAAAGACTCTAAAGTTTTAATAACATGATCTACAATATCAATCATAATTTTTTCGCCTTCTTTATTTCTTCAGCCATCTTATCAATTGCTGCTGGTTTACTTTTTTCAAGGCCTCTTGTGAAAAAAGGATTCGGTGCTGTTGCTCCCCACGTTACTAATTGACGCTTACCATTTTTAAGAGCATACTTACTGCCTGCGCTTCGTCCAAACTCAACAATATGACTGTGATATGCTGCACCTGTATGAACCTTCGCTTCTCCATCCTTTGCTCTTTTAGCCTTGATGTTCTTCTTAAGGGTTCCGTCATCTTCTGGTGCCTCTTCAATTACAGCCTCTTTTACTATCTTAGCAGCTGCATTAAGTGCTTTATTTTCCTCAGCTTCTTCTAATGGCAAATTCAATATATTTTGCATCAATGCTTCCATGCCTTGCAGTTCTATACGCACATTACATCACCTCTTTTAAAAAGATTGTGAGCCATTGATTATTGCCATTGTCATTTACAGGTGGTGAGTCCATTTCATACGTTTTATCTGCAATTTTAACGCGCATTTTTTCATTTATATCCTTACGATACCGAATGCCAATAACACATTTCCCTTGCCATTGTGTAGCATCTGAACTAAATAATTTGTAACCTTTTGCCGTCTTTAATTCCGCCCATACTGTTTCATGTTTAGTCCATTCTTTTGATGGCCAACCATTTACAATTTGTCCTGGTGGATTTAAAAACGTAACACGCTTGTTCATTCGACCAGGATTATTATTGTATTGATAGTTCATCCGGGTTCACCCACTTTAATTGCAAAATCATCGACTGTAAGCCATAAGGGATAGGCTGTTGAGCTGTTTTTATTGTGGATGGCGTAATAGTTGTACGATTCTCATAAAAATGCGTAGCGAGCATCATAATAGCTAAACGATGCTGTGCAAATACATCTTTGTCCTCCACAGTTAAATAATAATCACTTGGCTGCTTAACACCTGCGTTCTCCAAATAAGAAATAGATGTCTGCAGAAAAGTAGAAAGGGAACGATCCTCGTCATTCCCATCTATTCGCAAGTATTCTTTAAGTTCATCAAGCAATTGCATTAAGCATCACTCTTTTCATCTGTGGAAGGCTCTTTTTGCGCTTGCTTTGTAGGTGCTTTTTTAGGCTCTTCAACAACTTTTAGGAATGCTACGTTATATTCATCATGAACTTTCGTTAAAGCCTCAGCACGAGCCTTAACTAGCTTTTTACCATCAGCAGGGTAGGTGTCTCCTACCTCATAAATATGGCCGTCATGGTTTTTTTCTTGAAATCGATTAATTACTTTGTACACTCAGTTCACCTTCTTTCTTTAACTAAAAAGTCGCTATCCAATTAAGGAGTAGCGACTACATCAGCGATACGGAAAGCAGATTTTAATTTAATACGGTGGTCAAACCATGCAGTCAATACAAATGCATTAACACCAGTTTTTACGTCCTTATCAGTATCGTATAGAACATTTAGATCATAATTTAAGTGAGCATATGAGAAGTCGCCAATAATCGGTTTAGTAGCTGCATCTACGAACACAACTGGCTTACCTAAAATTTGCTCAGGTTGTGCAGCGTAAAGTGTTGCATTGCCATTCGCTAATGTTTCAATAATCGTTGAATAGTCAGCGAAAGTCATGACGATTTTTGCGTTTTCACGATAGTCTTCATGTAAATCTGCAATAGCTGCTTTGATTGCTTTATACAGATCCTCTCCACTTACTTTCTTAATTGCATTTGCACCTGTTTGATAGAAGCTCATGTGTTCTTCACCTGCTTTTGGTGAAGTAGCAAATTGAACTTTCTTTTCTTTAGCAGCAAGACCTGAGCGTAATGAATTTTCTACATGCGAAACTAAATTTGTGTGTGTACCTGCAAGGACTGTTTCGGAAACTCCTGCAAATACTTTCGATTTAAAGCGTCCGAACGTTACTGTAGAACCTTCTAATTCTAATTCTTTAGCCGTTTCTGTATCTGCAATGAAATTGTCATCATCAATTGTGTAAGCTAATTTTGGGATCTCAAGGTTAGGAATATTTGTAACTGTAACTAAATCACGCATCGGATTTTTAGCCATTGGCTCAGTGATAATTTCCTGTGAAACTGTTTTAGGTAAGAATTTTTCACCACCAGTTGCTGGATTTGTGTTATCACCTAACGCAGCGTAAATCTCTTGATCAATCGGTTGATTTCGCACAGTTGAGCGCACTAAAGAAGCAAATGCTTCTGTACGTTTTTGTTTCGGGTCGTCAATTTGAGCTAATGGATTTTGAGCAAACTTAGCTTTTTGTTCATCCTCCAGTTGATCATGTTGAGCCTTAATTACATCGAAACGAGCTTGCAAATCAGCTTTTGAGGTTTGAACTGTTTTAATATCATCAAGTGAAGCAGATGGATCCATAGCCTTTGTAGCTAGGTCTTCTTCTGTTTTAGCTAGTTGTTGACCGATTGTAGCCATCGCTTGTTTTAATTCATAAATTGTTTTCTTACCAGCGAAAAATTGAATGTTAAGCGGTAAAAGCATTTTCATAGAGTTTTTATTTTCAATTGATTTTAATAATTTTTTAGTTTGTGTTTTCATGAATGAAAACCTCCTGTTTCCTTATAGAATTGTGTTTAAATAAGTTAGATTCGCCTTTGAATCTGCAATGATTTTTTCACGTAATTCTTTTTCTTCTACACCCATTGACGGTGCAGACGGCTGACTAAATAACGCCTTTATTTCGTTTGGAATTTCTTTGAAACTCTTTTCAATATCAAAATTAGCAACAATATTGAATTTTTCTTCGATAATATCAATTTCAAATATTTCACTTGCCTCTTTCGCCGACAACCAGTTATCCTCGCCATTAAGTAAATCAGCTATTTTTTCATCAGTAAGTGATTTACCTTTTGCTTTATACGTAGGAATTACCATGTTTTCTTCTGTCTTTTCTAAGAAATCTTGTGCTTCTTTTAAATCGTTTATATTCGCTAGATACATAGTAACCATCGGCTTGTGAACCATCAAAAAACTATTTGAATACATGTAAACATTGTCTGCTACCATAGGTAACATTGAAGCTGAACTTGCGCCAATACCGTCTATATAAGCGTTAATTGTAATGTTGCGTTCACTTTTCAAGCGTTTCAATCTATTTATCATGGCTATAGTTGTGAATACACTTCCACCTGGTGAGTTGATACGCATGTTTAACTCATTTACACTTTCGGATAAACCGTCAATTGCTTCATTGAAGTCTGAAATTGTTACATCAGTTTCATCCCACTTCATCCCACCACTAAGGATTTCACCATCAATTCGTAATTCTGCACTAGTCTGATTTGCAATTGCTTTCAAATTCCAAAATTTCATATTTTCTCACCACCTTTCGATTTGTTGTCTTCCACAGTTGTTGCAGTAGCAGTAGCAGACTTCCGTAATGTAGGGTCCATTTCTTGCGGATATAAGTCACCACTAATCCATAACTTATCTGCCATACCACCCATTGGAGCTAAATCTTCAAGCATACGCACCTCGTCTGGCTTCATTGCTCCACTTCGTAACATTGCTTGATAAAAGTTTGTACGGGCTGCTGTATCGCCTCGCAAAAGACCTCCAAGGTTAAATTTGAAGTACATCCCTTGCTTGCGGTCAGCTTTTGTAAGCAACTTACGATTAAATTCATGCTCATACTGCCGTACAATCGGCAATAAAGTCATGTTTACAAATTGAATCATTTGTTGTTCATTTGAAGCTGATGTGCCACCATCTACATCATTTAAAAAGCTCACTGGTATATTAAAAACATTGGCGACCCTTGAACGTGTAATTCGTTCTGATGCCAATGTATCTGATGCAAAATATTGTTTTTTCATTTCTGTAATTTCAACACCAGGTTCTTGAAGTAAAATACCACCATTCTCTGCATAGAAACGTCTAAAGTCTGCTATTACAGCATCTCTTTTGTCTTTGTCTAAATTGGCTGCATACTTCAAAACAAATGATTCTTTTTTCTCCATTTCGGAAAGTGAGAACTCTTGAACTGCCTTATCATATCTGATGGTATTTGCTAAAACTTTTAACGGTGATAAACCTCTTATACGAGCAGGACCTCGAATATGTTTAACGTGTAACATGTCCGTGTTTGCTACAAACATTGTCCCTCGCTCACCTTGAACTTGATACCAAATCAAACCATCATCTTTATTAATAAATTCAGTAACACATGATGGATCCAATGGAATGATTTCGCTGGGTTGCATACGTATATCTCGTAGAATAATTGCATAACCATTACCTGTTTCATCGCGACTTACTTCAAGTGCATTAAGCAAATCATAGCTACTCATATTTTGATTAGGCTCATTTATGAGCACATCTGATACTTCATTTTGAATCACATCATAATTTTGATGTAACTTAATAGGAAGTGCCGATATTGTATTAGCAAGACGGCTAATAACGCTAAATATCGTTTCATTTGTTGCTAATTGGCTGTTATCAATACCCCAAAAGCTTCGTCCAAACCAATTTGTGAAATCCCATGTTGTACCCTTCCAACCTGTACTAGCTCCAGCGTATGCCATGTACGCGGAAGTTTTAATCCGTTGCCATAGTTTCAATTCCTCACCTCCCTCTTATAAATCATGAATAGAAATGAAACTGATATTCCCATCTCCACTTTCATGTGTCGAAAATCTTGCCTGTACAAATGCTGTAATTATTGCAGCAATCGGGTCAATTCGCTCCCTAGACTTTGATTTTGAAAGTTTAATGCTCTCGTTTGCTGCCATTTCAGCTATCGCATTCCCGACAGCCCAAGATAACACCTTGTCACCAACATGAGTGATTTTCTTTTGACTTTCGTTGTTCTGATACACATAATCTCGAAATTCTTTTGTAGGCTCAGATAACGTAGGAAAACCTTGCCGGACTTCCACAATTGTTAATCCATAATTTTGCATGTTTTGAGCAAACTGTGTTGCTCCGTATGGATCGTAGCAAAATAGAATTACATTCAATTCATTGTTATTGATGAAATCCATAATCCATTGCTCTACAAAGCTATAATCCACTACAGCGCCAGGTGTAACATCTAACCAACCTTCTTCTATCCAGACATCATATGGCACTTTATCTTTTGCTCTACGCTCCGCTAGTGCTTCTTCAGGCATGAAAGAATGTTGCCCAACATGATAGCCATAATCGGTAGGAAACACATATCCAACAGAAGTTAAGTCAATTTTCTTAGATAAATCGACTCCAATAAATACATCACGACCAGTCATTTCGAAGGCTTCTATTTCACCAGCTTTCCATTTGTTCGCAGGAATGTATCCTCCTTCTTTCATGTCCACCCATATATTCATAGTCTTTGTTAAAAACGACCTCATCTTTTCTGGAACATCAAGGGCTGTCTTTAAATCTGAACGAATGGAAGTAAGTCCTTCTTCATAAGTAGCTACAATAGGATTTGCTTTAATCCAATTACTCTCATCCTTTATGTCATCACCTGGATCTAATTCACAAATGATACCGAAATAATCATCGTTCTCTGTATCATCATCAGGATTTAAAATACGTGATACATATTCATATTCAACGAAACATGGCCGACTTAAATCGAAACCAGCTGTTGTAATAACGAACATTAATGGTTCTTTACGAGCAACCATCCCTGATAGCAAAACATCGTATATTTCTGAAGTTTCATGTATGTGGTACTCATCAACTATCCCAACAGATGGGTTTTTACCGTCACCTGTTTTACGTGTTTCTCTTGATAATGGAACGATAACAGAGCTATTTTTTAAGACTTCAATTTTCCCATAAGCTTCTTTCCATCTACCATCCAATAATTCACTTGAATTTATCCCATCTCGAACAGCAATATATACTTCATCTGATTGGTCTTTCTGCCATCCAGCAATGTACATACGCTGCTTCTCGTCACCAAGGAAAGCGATGTATGAACCAACAATTGCTAAAAACTGCGACTTGGCATTTTTACGAGCAAGTTGGATATAAACTTTACGAAAACGACGTGCTCCATTACGTTTCTTTTTGAAACAAAAAATATTTACCGAAATAAATAATTGAAAATCCGTTAGTTCTACTTTATGACCAGCTAAGACTCCTTCAACGTGTTCGAATTCATTGGCCCACCAATAAAAATCTTCTGCTACTTCTTCGTCAAAATAAAAAGGACTGTCTTCATTTTGACAATCCTCGTAATCTTTTAAGAAGCGTTGTACTGCCCATTTATGCTTAATACTTGCTTTGATTTTCCCATTTAAAATATCATCGCAGTAATTAAAAACCCGTTCTAAAACCCAATTCATACCCTATCACCGAACCGCTTCTGAGCCTCGCTTTTGCCTTCCACAGATGAGGGTGTGGGGATGACTAACTTCAAACGAGATGTAATAGTAAGTCCAAGATCAGTAGCTGCGGAACGACATTCATTAAACAATGTATTTTTGCTACGTTGTAGCTTTGGATAATCTTCATTAGCAATCGTGATCTTCTTGCCGTTTTCCTGTTCGATTGTCTCAGTTGGTTTGATTTTTCTTATATCTTTCACCAACTGTAAGTACTGGTGTTTCGAGTCCAGATACCTAGCTAAAGAATCCACATCAAGCTCGCTGAAAATTTCAAGTGCTACTAACTTTTCAGCAATCTCTGCAAATTCCTTCTTTTGTGTTGCTGTTAAATACGATGGAATTTCAATGTTTTCAGTCGGTCCACGCATCTTTTCTTCATGTTTTTGACGCTTTTTTATATCATCTTTTGTTAAATGTTTAGATCGTCCATTCCCTAGAATCACCTGCAATGGCTGCTTATTTCGACCTGCCATACTATCACCTCACTTTCAATTAATCTAGGTCTTCTGAAAAAATATTCAAAAACGGGTTTTTCTGCGCAGAAAACGGACAGTCGGTGTAGGACGCTTTAACGAACTAAAGTGAAAAGGAGGGGGGGCTATCCTATTTTCTTCCGTATTTCTGTATATCTTCGTTTGTT
Source organism: Lysinibacillus sp. NPDC096382 (assembly GCF_044762845.1). Classification (NCBI taxonomy): domain Bacteria; kingdom Bacillati; phylum Bacillota; class Bacilli; order Caryophanales; family Bacillaceae; genus Lysinibacillus; species Lysinibacillus sp. NPDC096382. The sequence goes on along the minus strand of NZ_JBIWFC010000003.1, from coordinate 46,480 downwards.
TTTTTGTTGTGACAACCAGTGCAGAGCAGCTGCAAATTATCTTCGTCTAATCTTTTATTCCAATCCATAGATAATGGAATGATATGGTCAACTAAAACTCCAACTGTAATTCTCTTTTCATTTAGGCAATGCTGACACAATCCGTTATCTCGAATCTTGATATAGTCACGGCATTTGATCCAAGAAGCTGAATGATAGAAGCGATCGTGCTTCTTGTTACGTTGATACTTATCGTAGTAACGGTTGTTATCGGCTTTAGTTGTCTTGTGCTGTTCACAATAACCGCCATTAGTTAAGTTAGGACATCCTGGCTTGTTACACGGACGTAAAGGTTTGCTATTCATGTTGCTGTTCAACCTTTTGTTTAATTGCATCCATGCGTTCCTTCGTAGTAGCACGAAGCTTATCTTGCTCTATCAGTAGCGCCTTCACTTCATCAGCATCAGTCACCCACTTTAGCTTACGCTGTAGTTCACGTTGCTTCTTCTGTAGCTTCCTTGCTTCTTCGTCTGTATAAAAACAGACATACTCTTGTCCGCAATTAGGACAGTTGAAGTATGTCTTCTCGATAGTGTTATGCAGCTTGTCTTCTTTGAAGTGTTTAACATAGAAGCTTTGATTGCATGACTTGTCACACCTTGCGTAGATTGGTTCCATGTTACTCATCACCTTTCATCTCGAGCTCCATTAATATCTGTTAATATTCTTTTGGTTTTATTTTCATATTCAATTCAAATAAAGATTTACAAATCGTAATTTAGATTTCGAATTTGATTTGTGGATTCGAAAAGTGAAATCCAAAATCTATTCAAGTTAATCGCTACCCTCTAATCGTGTTGGCCATTCATGATTACAATCAGAACATTTTACAATTACACTAATGGCTTTACGAGCTTCTATATCTGTTAAAGTCTCTGTTACTGTTTTATAAGAACCACATGTTAGGCACTCTTTCATGTTATCAATCCTATCTAACTCATCAGCCAATGCTCCTACATGCTTTTCGATTGCTCGTAACCTTAATTTAGTTTTATCACCTATACCTACATCAATTGTGATTCCTTCAACCTTTGCCATTGTTCATTCCCCTTTCATAAACCTTTGTTCATTCGTCTTTCAAGTTGTTCCACTAACCAATCGAAATCTTCTTTAAGAACACAGCTAATGATTTCACCTGGACCACTTGGATTCGTACTTGTATATCTACCAAATGATTTAATACTCTCTAAACGTTTTAAATCAGATTCCTTTTTAGAGTCTGTGCATTGCTTCTTCAAGTCTTGGTAATAAGGTAATTGAATGTACTCATCTTCATTCATACCCGTTGGTAACACTTGACATTGACAAATAGGACATCGCACACCATCCATGTGTTTACTTTTAGACTTAAATGAATGAGCAGGATTGTCCATGCATCTATAACCAATCTTCATTGTTCATACCTCCGTTATCGTTTTCGTTTATAAATAAAAAGAGAAATCATGAAAATAATTAAAATCGGAACCGTTACCCACTTAGTTAGGAACAAACCAAATTCAATCATTGTTCATTCATCCACACATTCTTCGTAGTCTTGCTTGGCTTTGTCTATTGCTTTAGTTCGTAATTGAGATACTTGTCGATACACCCCATTCCAATTAGAAAATAAGGCGCAAAGAAAATCGTAGAAAGCAATCATCAATTCGTTATGTTGATAAGTAAATGTTTTCTTGTATTGTTCTTCTGTCATTTCTCTGTCCTCCACAATTTATAATGATTTGCTCATTAGCTTTTATAGTCTGTTTAGCTTTCGACTTTATATCTTCAAGACTGCACATCCTATTCATAACCCCGCGATTAACGCCTACGATTACTTGATGGTCGATAGGATATACAGTCTTCAAGGCATAATAAAAAGCCACAACTCATTGTGAGTGTGACCTTCTATGTATTTGCTATTCGCTATCTTTTAAACTTTCTTGCAAGTCTTCTTTTAACTTTATTATATACTCATCGTATTCAATAACACCTTTGCTTTCTAACAACTTAACCAAGGTAAGTAGTGCAGCAAAAACCGTTGTTGATGCCTCCCCAGTTTTCTCAACGTTCTTTACAAAAAGTTCATGTAAATCATCGAATACTTCTTCCAGTTCTGCCATTGATAACACCTACCATTTAAAATTTTTTAGCACTCATTGCATCTTTTAAAGGGTTCTTTTCCCAAAGAGCCTTGTTATTAGCTACAAATAAGTTTTTAATTATTTCCTTGTCTTCATCTTTCAATGAAGTTTGATTAAGATATCCTTCAATTTCTCTTTCACTCAATCCAACTTGATTATTCATTATACATACCTCCCTTCTACTATTATCATAGGATAAAAGGTAAGATACGCCAATAATACAAATCTGATACATATAAAAAGAGACTACCAATTTAGTAGCCTCTCATGCTTGTTTGCGAAATACACGTACAAGCGAACTTGTTTATTTTGTAAGGTAATTTGTTTACGCATTTCCGTGCGCTTTTTGATACTACTATCATATAACGGATTTTCAATAGATTCAGCCACTAGATAGTAAGGTACTATTTTAATACATTACTTAGATGATACTTTATTAGCGTATTGCATCATACGCATAATGTTAGCGTGTTTCATCTTAATGTAGTTTGTACTGTAATTTAATTCACAGGCAATCGTTTCGAGCGTCTTGCCTTCCACATGCTTGCGATAAAGTATTTTATATTCAAGGCCTTCGAATGTACTAATAAGCCTCTTTAAATCATAAAGGTCATTTAATCTATGGGCCAATTCGTATTCGATTGCTTCAATCTTTTCTTCTACATTTGCACCTAATGATTTAGCTTCAAGCTTGTACTTACCTAAGTCATTTACATTTTCCCAACGTGATAATTCACGTTTTGTTTTATCAAGATTGTATTCAAGGTAAGTAATTTGTTCTTCAAGCTTTCGATAATCCTTCAACCATTCATACATGTGCAGCACCTACCTTGTTTGTTTATTTACTCAATTTCCAGGTTATTCAACTATACAAAACTAAAATTACAACATATTTATAGTAGTGTTAGACATATTCGCTTGACGATTTGTCTTCATCCTTTGATTACTATTTAGCCATTTCTTTTTAAAGAGATGGCTCTTTTTTTCATCCTTATTATCCTTTGCGATACTGAGTAATTAACTCAATAAATTATTTTCTTGATGAGATGTTGAGGTTTCCTATCAATTACTTGATTTTTGATTATTGGTCTTTTCAAATCCAACTTGTATAAATGCAGTCTTTGCCCAATCTTCCGTTCCATTTTTTCGAAATCTATATTTGTCAAAAACTCTTTTATAATTCTCCATACAGTATCAACAAACTCTTCTACAACTACATAGATAACTCTTAATTTATCTTTAAAGGCTTCAACACTTATTCCTGCACGTTCAGCAGATAATTGAATTTCGTCTTCATATTTTTCTAGGAAACTTTCAAATCCCTTTTCTGTCATGTCACTTCTCCTTTCAATCATCTAACGAAATCATTTTCAATCGATGTTTACCGTTTATACTTCGCTTTTCATAAATCGGATACGTCATGTATCTAAGGAAATCAATCGTTTTACCTGTTTCTCTACTAATCTCTCGTATCGTTCCTTCTGCAATAAACCGTTCACCTTTGTATAATGCGTAAATCCGTTTATGCCATGGAATTTTCATGATACATCTACTCGCTTTTTACTATCCTCAACATTGAAGTTTTCCGGATAACGCATTTTCAATTTATCGATGTTCATTTCGCAAATTTCTTCAAGTGAAGAATCGTAAAACTTAGCCAATTCAATTAAATTCTTAATTAACATTTTTAATGCCATTTTCACTTTAGATGAATTCAATTCATGACGATGAAACACGAACTTCTTAACTTGTTCTGAAATTTCACCTGATAAGATGATGATTTTATTGATTAGCTTTTCCTTTGAGCCTTCCACAAAGTAGTTAGGTAGTGACTCACTGTCATATGCTTCACCTAAGAAAGTTAAAATCCCAAAAGCGTAATGCGAAACATCACCTAATTCCTTAAGAATTGCTTCACGATCATTAACAGCACTCAATACTTCTGCACACTCACCAATCAATCCCATAGCGTAATTTGTTAAGCCATTTTCATATTCAATATTGTTTTTCGGCTCACCTTTAAACGGCATTGTACGCTTTGATAACTCTTGAAATTTATTTAGATTCATTTTTAATAGCTCCTTCTAAAATTCCTTTGAACTTTATTATTCTTTCAATTTTTGAAACGATTGTTTTAATTTCATCTTCCAAGTAACTAACCATTAAACCCGATTCCTTCAATCCTAAGTAAAGCACCTTCATTTTCAAAGTTGTGCAATAGACAAGCATGTCCATCCCTTCTTCAATTGCGTGATTAATCCATTCGGAAGGTGAATAGTCGTCAGGATTTACAGTTGTTCCGTACTTAGCCAAACCTTTTGCAGTTTGATTTGCTAGTACTTCTTTCGCTCTTTTTGATTTTAATAATCCGTTAACTTCTCTTAATACTGGATTTCCTAAGATTTGTTCTTCAATTGTCATTTCGCTTTATAACTCCTTCTTATTACACGCTCAGTTACAATGTTATTTGCTATTTTCCAGTTCTTAATTGTTCCTGGAGATACGCCACACATTTTAGCAATTTCCTTATCTGTTTTATCAGCACTTTTAAACTTCAGATATTGCTGCTTTGTTAATTGAACTTTTGAATTTTTAACGGGTACAACATCATCTAAATCAATGAATTTATTAGACTTTCGTTTGTTTACTAATCTGAGTAGTTTTTGACCGTGAAAAGCAATTTCTATGCAGTTTGAACATGATTCAGATTCCACTGCTGATAGACAATCACATTTCGGTAAAAGAACATCTATTTGTTTCAATATCTTAATTCGTTTCTCAACCATATCTGCGTTCATTTATATCCCACACTTTCTTGGTATGCCAGCCTTCTTCGATATACTGTTGCACCCATTCTAATTTGTAAGGCATAACGACACTTGCTTCGCATCCATTAATGATCATTGCCATTTCGATATAACGTGTAAACGGATTGGGTATGGCCCTCCACAATCTATTCTGTGGTTTCTTACTTTTCACCGACTGAACAATAGGAATCCCATTGCGCATGTTCACGATAATCAAAACACCCCAGCTTTCAAGTAGTATCTCGCCTGTTGCAAGAAACGATGATAAATATTATGACCAATCATTAATTTGCTCATTGGTCTAATTTCGAAATTGTATTTTGCTTGGAATGATTCTAAACGTCCTTTCAATGCTTTCTTGTCATACCTACTACGATAGTTGTGATTAGCAATATTTTCGTCAAATTGCGGATCTTCTACAAATATGACGAACTTACCTTTTTGCGAGCGAATCAGTTCATTTTCAAATGCTGCCTGTGTATCTTTTTGTAAGTTACCGCATATTTCATCAACGCTGTTTTTTCGTTCAACTGCGCTGTTTAAATAAATATCACGAACAATTCCTAATTCCTCATTTTTAGGAATCATCGCTGAATAATCTCCATAATCTAATTTTTTGAATTTAATTGGAATGTCGTGTTTTCGAAAATAGTCTAAAATGTGCTGGTTCACTTTTTCCCGAGTATCAACCACAATTGTGAGTGTTTTTAGGATTTTATTTAGTTCTGTGTCCGTGTAATGGTAGTGAATCATTGTGAATCACCATTCCATTCCCATAAGCTCAATTGTCCTTTAGCTTGTACAGGAATAGGTAACACTTGTACATTTGTTAATTCCCATGCGTAACGACCTTCTGTATAATCACCAAAAGCAACCTCTAAACCATTAACAGTTTTTCCTTTGGATAATACTGACGCATGACCTATGGTAGCTTCAACTTTATAGCAATCTACTAATTCAGCTGTTGCAAGAACCACTCCTGTTGGAAGGTCTTTATATGACTTAATACCATGTTCAGCTAAAGTAGATTTAATCCAAGAATCATCACAAGCCTCCTTATCAATCGACTTACCTGCATGAATGGCGATTGGACCACGATGTTTCGTTTGCCATGAACGTGTTTCGAATTGTTTTTCACCTAAAGCAATCAATGTTGCCCATGGTTGTTTAATTGTTATTGCCTTCATTCAACAGCACCACCTAGCAATTCAGGATTTTCGTAAATGTTGCCGACAACTACTGATTCTTTAAATCGTAAATCTTTCGCTTTGAATCCAGTACCTTCGAATTCATCGTAACAACAACCACAGCTACCAACGCCTTCAGTACAATACTTGACAACGGACATATACGTTTCGTCGTTAACACTTTGTAAAATATCGCCTTCATAAATCTCAACACCGTTTGCGTCCTTCGAGCCTGTGTATTGCATTAATTCGAATCCATCTGATATCTCATCTGTACAAGTTTCTTCTTCTGGATGTTTTTGATAAATTAAAGTACCATCTTCAAAATTTAAAAACGCTACTGTATCAAAGTATTCCATTTCTCCAATGTTGCTCCACCATGCACGAAACTTAATCTCTCTCATTCTCTTAACCTCCTCGTTTTTGCCTATTATCAGCACCGTACACGCGTTCTATTTTAAAGTTTGATATATTTATCACCATACTTATAAAACGGCTTAAAACGGCTGTAAATCACTTATTTTGATTAGCATATAAAACTGCACTTTCGTGTAATTTTTTCTTCATGACATTTGAAGCTTCATTTTCATAATGTCGATAGTCTTCATAAATGTTGTTCCATCCGTTTTTAGTCAATGTTTCTTGCCACTCCATGAACAACATCAATGAATCAACGTCCTCGCATATCCATTCATTCAACTTTGGGTTGTGCTGCCATCCACAAGCTTGATGGACCATCTTCCGCATTGTTTGATTGATTCCATCGGCACCTTCCCATGATTTAAACCATTTTTCTATTTCGTTGAAAATCGGATCAGTTGCTTTTAACACTTCCTCTGGAACCAACTTCGCATTTTTTAGCGACAATCTACCATCCGATTTATCACGATATATTTCAGCTCCACTTTTCCAAATTTGCGAAAGAATATATAAAACCATCAATCTATCACCAAGAAGTCAAAATAAAGCCGTTCATTTTTAGAGACCTGTTTTGATGAAAAATCAAATATATTCATTTTTCTACCAAACCAAATTTTAGTTTCTGGTTTTTCACCATTTTCATAACAATATTTCTTGTATTTCTCATACACTTCATTTTGTGTTAATTGAGCACCTGGACTTTTTACGATTTTATTTCGAATAAATTCATCAACCATTTTTTTGTTTCCTCCTAGTTACCGAGTTATTTCTAAAAGCCCACAAAATAACGAAAAACGGGCTAAAATAACCCTATAGTTATTTAAATAACTACCACCTAAACCTTACAGCCACAAGGGTTTGAATATATTTTTACTACTAAAAAGTTAGTATCGTTATCACGTTTGGGTGTTACTGCTCTATATATATACTTATATATTTATTTGTTTTTTAAATTAACCTAAAAACAAATAACTAAAATAACTAAAGTAGTAAAAAACAACTCTTAAACCCTTGGTACGACTGAATTTCTGAAAAGTTACTGAAAGTTATTTAACGTGCAAAACAGTTAGTAAGTAACCTTAAAACCACCTGTTTTATCATTTTCGGTAACCCCTTCACTAACTGGTTTTCGTTCATTCAAGGTAATTCCTGTCAAAAACGTTTTGTTACCAGTACCTTTCATTTTTCCGAAACCTTTCGTTTCGAGCATTCGATAAAAACTACGATTTCCAATTTGACGTTCGCCAGAATTAAGACACCATCTATCGTAGACTTTGTATAATTCTTGTGCTTCAATGCGAATCGTTTCATTTTTCGGTTCATCTATATAACAAATTTCATCTAGGAACGGAGCAAGAATATCCATTTCCTCTTTGTAATTACCTGTTGCATCTACCACAATTTTAGGTTCTTTTAACCCTGACTGCTGCCACTTCAAGCAACCTTCCAAAGCCCAATTTAGAATCCCTGACATCTCGAGCGATAATTTTTCTTCAAGTTTTTTATCTCGCTCATGTGGTTTTAAATTCAAAGTGAAAGGAATGATTTTTACTCTTCGCCAAATACCTTCATCAACGCCACCAATAATCGGTTTATGGTTTGTTGTGAAGAAAACTTTAAATTCCGGAATAAATTCAAAGAATTCTTGTCGTAAGAATCGGGCCAATATCGGTTCACCACCTGTTATTGTTTTAACAAGTGATTCCTGTAATTTTTCTCCCTCTTCTGATTCCACGGCCGATACAAATCTAGCACTTGCTAATCTAGCAATATCGTTATTAGCGCCATCATTTTTCTTTTTAATAAACGTGTCAGATTTAGTTTGAAGTCCATAATCACCCATGAGCGATTTAATAATATTGATAAATGTTGATTTACCATTACTACCACCGCCTACAAGGAAATACATACCTTGCTCACTTATGTCTCCAGTCATGCTGTAACCAACTAATCGCTGCATGTAATCAATGAGATCGTTGTCACCTTTAAAAATTTGTTGAAGGAAATTTAACCAAATAGGACATGTTGCTTTTTCATCAAATGCTACACTTGATATTTTTGATAATCTTAAATCTCTATCATGCTGCTGCAGCTTGCCGTCTCTAAGATTTAAAACACCATTGGTACAGTTAAATAAAAATTTATGACAGTCAAATTCTTCACGCTCTGCCGGAACTAATGGCATTAAGTCCTTAATACTGTTCATACGAATATTTCGTTTACCACATTTACGAGCCCAGGAACGCTCCATTTCATCATCCGACCTTTCTAAATCACGTAGTACCTTGTTAGCAATACGCTCAATTTGTAATTTGTTATCGTATTTCCACCGTTTGCCGTCCCATAACATCCAACCCATTTCAGAAACATAGCGAATAGCATGGCCATACTCATGTGCGATCCGTTCGGCGTTTCCTAATTCATTAAGTCGGAATTTCTTTTTCGGTTTTTCTTCTTCATCTACTACCACTGCATCAACATTGAAAGAAACATCGAATTCTGCATACTCTTCTTCATGCTTGTGGTCTAGTACAGTTGTTGTTGTAGAAGAAATAGCCATAGCAATCGTTCTTTCACCATACGTTTCACCAGTATCACTAAAATGGATTCTGTCCCATTTATCACGCATCAAGGATGTTTCTCTAAACATTGAATCCATTCTTGAAGCACTTTTCCCAGTCCAAAAAGCTAAGTGATTACACAAAGCTAAATCACTAGAAGAATGATCATCATTTTTTAAATTTCCGTTAAACAGTGCTTGGATTTCGTCTCCACTTTTCGAACGGAACATTCTTTCCCACAATGCATCATTAGAAAGTTTGATTTCATCTCTTTCGAACTCGGCTAGGTTTACACGTCCCTGTACATCACTATCATCAAAATATTTTTCTAAGATCTCTGCTACTTCTTCCGTACGTTCATAAATTTCGTTTGAGTTTTCACGGTTACCAGTCATTGTGAAGTAGCGTCCATATTGGTAAATCTCTAGCCCATGCTTAACGCTTTTACGTCCAGTACCTACTATTGATTGTGGAAGGCTACCCTTGATGATGATGTGAATTCCTGTACCACTAACGCTAAACTCTGTATAGCTGTCTAATGTGTCTATAATTTCTTGAGCAAAGGTGTTAATTATAGGGTTTGCTTTTTCAGTATCATCAGCACTGTACGTAATACATTTATCAATATCAATGCCGATATACTTGTCTTGCCTACTAAATACAAAGCCAATGCCGTTTGCATCAGATTCTGTATAAAACTTAGCTGCTGTCGCAAATGTAGACCATGTACGGCGGTCATTCGAACGTGCTTCGTTCCCATCTACTTGATACGGTATTTTTGTATACCGTCCGCTTTTTTCTTCTGCCCTCCACAATATCCACTGAGGAAGGGCTTTAAGCTCTGACGGTATACTATTAAAATCATAATGTTCTTTCATTGTCGCCCTCCAAGTATTTACAAAATATGAAAAAATGTTTAATATAGTAATCAACCTACCCAACTAACCAATCGAAAGGTGGATTCCACCTTATCAATTGTGAGTGGGTGGTCTGCTATGAGAGTAAAAGTAAGCTTTGAAGCCGAAATTTCTCGAGAAGCAGCGGTGGTACTTTGGAAAATCCTTTGGACTATCGTAAAACTAGCGCTTGGTTTCTAACCGAGTGCTTTTTTTATTTCTTACTTATTCACCACTTTGTTTTTGTTTAGCAGCAGTGATACGACCATGATTATTTTGATGAGCTAATGAGTATTTCACACCATTAACTTCAATTGATGTAGGAATACCACTCTTGACCCTTAATACTTTTATAGGTGCATGAAATGTACTACCTTTTTTCATAAAATCACTCCTAAACTATCAAATTTGGGTATAAAAAAGAGAAGTCCGCCAAAAACAGACCTCTCTATTTAGTTTTATTAGAATGGAAGATCATCACTTCCAACAGTTATTGGTGGTCCACTTGGTTGTGGTGGATTCACTTTTGATTCAGCAACAAATGAAACGCGTGGATATTTACGCTCCTTATCGTTTTTATCCTCCACATGCTTGATATACACTAATACAGATTTTCCTATAATATTTTTAACCACTTCATCTAAATCAAGACTTTGCTTACCACTATAACCGCAAGCTACTAAGAATGAATTTCTTTTCTTTTCCGTATTTTCCGCGTATTCAGGGTTAGTGCTGCTTAAATAAAGTGTATTATAAAGAACTTTTGCTCCTTGATGCTTTTGTTCAACATCTGAGCGAATTTCAACATCAAATCCTATTGAATATTGACCTTGCCACTCTTTAGCCTCTGCATTTATAATAGAAGCTTCATATTTACCCTCTGCTACTAATTGAAAATCTCCAGTTGATACGTTTTCTGAATCGAAATTAATTTTGAATGACATAATTATTTTTCCTCCTTATTATCTGTGGAATGCGTACTGCCGATATTTAATAATTCTTCTTGTACACAACCTTTACGATTGTCTAAGTGGTTTTTAGCAAAAATGCTTTGATTGCCTTCAAGCATGAAACCCCTTGTACCATCTGCTTTCCGTACTAATCGAGCAACTACATGTGATATTCCCATGATGTGATTTACAATTTTCTCGCGAATATCAGGAACGAATTGATTGTATTGCTGACCATCATCATGAGTGATAGATCGCGTTGTTTCCCATGCCGTAAAAATTACATTTGCATCAAGTGAGTTAAACACTTCAACCAATTTCAATAAGTGATTATCCAGCAATGCGTAATCTTTTATTTCAGGCATCCCGCTCTTAGTGTTCTCGCCTTTTTTAAGCAGCCATAACTTTTGATAATGTGTTAGATTATCAATGAAAATATTGTCGTAATTGTTAATGTTAGCTTTAGCCAATGCGTAAAATTGAAGAATGCTATCATGTGGGTTTTCACTATCAATCTTCGCTACATCTACATTTTCATAACCTTCAAGGACTTGGCTCGTACCATCTATATCCAGCACTAATGTTTTTCCTGGTAATAGTCCAGCAACGGTTGTTTTACCGTCACCAGGCTTTGAATACATAATCACTTTGGCTTTATGACTGCGAGTGATTTGAGCACCATTTGTTATTTGCAAGCCTTCCACACTCCTTTTCTGTGTTTCTTCCTTATAATGAACGCATATGCAACTCCATGATTGATGCAGCGTAAATGACGTTTTCTCGTTTCAATTCTGCAAACTCCGGAACGAATAATGCACCTTTACCGATTTCGAAATGTGCATCTGTACGTTGACTTGTTTGAGTAAATATTTTTTGTTGAATTTCAATGATGCCTTTTGTGTAACGATGCATAGTTACCTCCTATGTTGTGACTTTAAATGTTGTACCTCCTTCAGAAATCGGTACATTCGGAACAATTTGACCGTTACTATCAACTACAACCTGTTTGCCATCTAACTCTTTGAGTTGTAGTTCTTTTTTAAATTCACTCCATTTCAGTTCCTTGTTAACTTCTACAAATTTATTGAAGTCATTTTGCTCTGCGTACTCAATCAACTGTGGAAGGCCATCTTTTTCGGGTTTAACGATTGAAGGGTTTCGAGTTGTCGATTGCACTTTACCATTTGGTGTACTGATCGATTTCTTTTTAGGATTATCAGTTAGAATGCTAGAGTGATATTCTGTTATAAGATACTCAAAAAAACTGATGTTTCGTTCAGCTTTAGTCCGTTCCCCTTCAATCCATTTTGTTATTTTTTTGATTTGTGATATTGCTAATGCTTCTTGTTCTGATAAATCATCCCGATATGAAGCGATTTTACGGAATGCCCAATCAAGACTATCTAAGTTATCAATCTTGTATTGGTCAGAAACTTGTTCATTTGTTAATTGAACTGTTTCTTCTTGCAATTGTTCATCTAGATATTCTAGTTGGTTAGCAGTTTGCATTATTTCCCCTCCTAGTATTTAGCGTTAGTGTCGTTGGTGATTCTATCGTTTGTTTTATTTGGTTCGAAATGCGTTGAACCCCATTTCCCACAATGGCAGTAATTTGCTTCAACAACACTTTCTACTTCAGCGATACCAATATCTTTGCCATCGTGATCATAAAATTGTACTTGCATGCCAGCCAATACCTTAGTTGGCTGCACCGCCTGTTCAAACTCACTAACATCTAGACCTAGCGCTCGTCCTAGTGCAATTGCTTTGCCGATATGTTCGTTGAATACGTCTGTTGGATTACATTCAGCACGACCTACTTCTCTTGATTCTTTAATTCGTATCTCACCATATAATAACCAGTAAACAACTGCTGTTACTTTTTGCTCTTTTACAAAGAAGTCCGTTTCGTAATAATGTTGAGTTGCAGTTGTGTTACCCTCATTTTTTCGAGTCTTGTTCCCAGCTCGAACAGCGTTGTATTTTTCTACAAACTTCTTCGCTTTTTCAATAATTGCAGCACGTTGTTGATTTGGTGTTAGTGGTTTGGATTTGATAAGTTCGTATACATTAATGTTTTTAGACTTCAAACCATTTAAAGTTAAATCGTCACCATAAACTCTACAAGTTCTTCCGCTATCCCTAGTAAACAATAACCTGATTGGACCTTCCGCTTGATAAACTTTATAAGGCTTGTTAGGTGTAATGCACGACCAATCCTCACCGACTTCCGAATACATAATGACATCACCATGTTTTGCTTCACGATCAACCTTGCGATATTTATCACCTTCAAGTTCGATGATGTCCTCCACAGTATTAGTTGTGGAAAGCTCAACCGATTTCTTGCCACGTAATTCATGAACAATTAGCTTTAATTTACTAATTTCTTCCGATTGCATTGCTACTGTATCTTCTAATGCTGTGATACGCTCATTTTTCGTCTTTGTCATTTCGCATCCTCCTGTGGTACAATACCAGTGTCATTTATAAAATTTTTGCGCTCGCCATTGGTTGCCGCCTTTGACGAGTTTTTTTCTGCCTCTAATTGAGCATTCTGAACGTCTTCGATGTCTTGCCAGTAATCCGATTCTCTGTCATATACATCAGCGTGTGTGTGGCCTATACGCATGGAATCACCTACTTAGATCGCTCAATTTCAGCAATTAACTTTTTCGCACCCTCTAGACTTAGAACCAATTTGCCACCTAGTAAACTGAAATTATCGTCAGAGACTTCACCAGTAACAGCACACGTCATATGAGCCACGTATTTTTTGATAATCACCTGTTCACCACTCGCAAAGAATTCTACTGGATCTCCTTCATTAATCCCTAATGTGCGACGCAATTCTTTTGGAACTACCACACGACCTAATTCATCTACTTTACGAACAATACCTGTTGATTTCATAATTAAATTCCTCCTAGTTTTTAGCACGTTTACGCGCCAGTATTTTTAATAAAGTGGTATACAAGGCATCTTCTAACGGTTGTCCTTCAATACAGTGGATGCCTAATTTATTCAATTGCTGGATTACTGCTTTGCGCTTCAAATGCTTCTTCATCGACATCTGCGTAATAACCCTCCGTGTATGCTTTGACCTCTTCTACTGTGTCGATGATGCCAAATACTCGCTGTTGTAGAAGCTTGTATTCACGTTGTTTACTTGATAGATGGCTATCAAACGGTAAGTTTGGTTCACTTTCCATCGCATCTATTGCAATGTCTAATAGTTTGTTATTTTCCTCCTTTTGCATATCCTCCAAATGCTTAATCAGCTTGTTATTGCCTTCCACAATTCTTGCTTCTAGTTCCGGATATTCAAGTAATTCACTCAAGTTTTCCACGGCAACATGAGGACGGTCATCGTATTGACTTTGAACCTTTTCGATAAATAGTGATTCACGTCCATTCTCATCTGCTGCATAGACTGTGGAAGGCTTTCCATTCGTACGATAATGAATTGATAGAACCGATAACTTTGTACCTTTTACGTTTAAAACTGCTTGCATATTTATTCCTCCTTATATTTCCTTTCTGTTAAACTATTGGTAGAAAGGTAGGTGATACATAGTGTTGACATTCAAAGAATGGATTATTAAGTTTGTAGGTGTAGATTTGCCTATTGGCGATATTGCTACTGACATTTTAGAAGATAAAGATTTTCCAAACGTTAAAGATTACCAAACTATTATTGAATACTTAGAACGACACAACACTTCTGATAGCTTTATTAGAGTTTTCGAATACTCATTCAAAATGTTCTATGATAGCACCCAAAAATAACACTAACGTTCTAGATACTTCTTTCTACCAGTAACAACATCTGCAATACCATCTTGGTATGGCACATTTCTTTCTTTTAATCTTAGGGATGCTTCGTTCACAACTGCCTTTAACAGTTCTGAGCGTCGTATCTCTCCTACTTCGCATTCACCCATACCATTTGCTACTGCATATTCAACAGCTTGTTCAAACGCTTGCTTTAAATTGGCAAATACATCTTTGTCCTCCACACTCTTCACTCTCCTTTCATAGTTTGATAGATTTACTTCTGACGTGCTGATACAGCTTTATTTAATGCTTCACTAACTAGTTCAACTGGTACTTGATTAATGTTCATTGCGTTCACCTCTCGCTCGCTTATTTAAAGCAGCTTGTTTATCCTTATCCGACATCGCGTTCCACACTGCTACTTTGATTTTCATTTAGTTCACCTGACTTTCTAGTATTTTTACATCATATGGATCTGTTAAATCCTTGCCTGTATTTCGCACCATAAAGTTATCTAGCTCTATAGTCGAAACTTTCATTCGACCTAATTTAAGACCTTGCAACATACCACTTTTAATAAGCTCGTATACTTTATTTTTATTGCATTTAAGTCTTTTAGCTACCTCCGCAACTTCTAAAAGTTCATTCAAAATAGTTCACCTCTTTGCCTAAATACACAAAATCTTGCGAATGTGTTTTATATGTTCCTGAGCTTTTGGGCCATCCTTACGGCCACGAATAATGTCCGAAAGATATGCATTCGAAATCCCTACTAGATCAGCAAGCTCTTTCTGATTCATTTTTCGTTTAAATAATTCAGCGCGAACTTGCACTCCTAAATCTTCTGACATAACCTAACCTCCTTCTAAAAACCTTGACGTTGCTACCGTCATACAAGCTATGAATCCGAATGGTTTATACCGTCATTGGCTCGGTACCACAGCGCATTTACAAAAATTAACGAAAATGTAAGCTAAATAATTAGCTAATTGTATTGACACTAAGTATCCAATAGTATACTATTTAAGCATAGCTAAATAAGACTTTGAAAAGCCTGTAAACATTACATTTATTCCGTTCCCCAACGTCAAAATGTGTTTAAATAGGTCGTATTTTTTGTACTCTTTTAGCTAATAATTTAGCTTATGTGAACATAATAATACAATTGGATACTTATTGCAACTAAAAAATATCCAAAAGTATATTTTATTTTCTCTAAGCAGCCAGAAAGGTTGATATTATGCTGTTCGATAGAGTAAAAGAATTATCTGAACAACGTGGAGAAAACTTGAAATTTGTTGCTCAAAAACTAGGATTTAGCGAAAATGCTTTTTATAAATGGAAAACACAAAGCCCGAAATCAGAAACACTAGAGAAGGTAGCAGACTATTTTGATGTTAGTACTGATTATTTACTTGGGCGTACTGATAAAAAACGTTATTTCGATTTAACTGAAAAAGATGAACAAGATATACAAAAAGAACTCCATAGAATGATTGAAGGTTTATCTAAAAGTGGTCATGCTTCTTTTGATGGTAGAACCCTAGACGAATTAAGCGAAGAAGAATTAGAAGATAGAGAATTATTATTATCAAGTTTGGAAAATTCGTTAAGACTAGCTAAACGTGTAGCAAAACAGAAATTCACCCCAAAAAAATATAGAGATTAATGGGAGTGTTGGATGCCATGTCAATAAAGTCGATTGTTAATCAGTTAATTAAAAAATACGGAACTAACGACCCTTTTAAGCTTGCTGAGTACATGGGTGTACTTATTGTGTTTGAACCTTTAGGGAATGCGCTCGGATACTATAATAAGCATTTTAGAGTACCTATGATTCACATTAATGAAAATGCTGATAGGAAATTACAGATTTTTATTTGTGCTCATGAATTAGGTCACTACGTTCAACATGAGGATATCAATACTTCTTTTTTGAAAAAACACACTCTTTTTTCTACAGATAAAATAGAAATCGAAGCTAATACATTTGCAGTTGAATTGTTATTACCTGACGAACTATTTTTGGAGCAAGATAATTATTCATGTTTTACCATCTATGATGCAATTAAAGAAAAAGGTGTTCCAATCGAACTATTGTCTTTAAAAAACATAGGTGGTAAAAAAATTTTACCTTAAAAAGAACAAACATTCCCATTAAAGGTGGTGGTTATTATGTGAAGATAACAGAAAAACAAAATAAGGAAGGAGAAAAGACATGAAAGGCGGAGTTCGCAAACGCGGAAACACCTGGTACTACTACTTTGATATGGGAATTGTGGAGGGCAAGCGTGTTCGTCCAGAGTATTCGGCAACAGCTGAAGGAGCTCATACAAAAGCAGAAGCAGAAGCAATATTACGAAGAAAGATTTTAGAGTACGAAAATGCCGGAACAGTATTTAAACCTCAAGAGATTACATTACAAGACTTTTTAAGGTTTTGGATGGAGGAATACGTGGATCTTAAATTAGAACCAAATACGTATTACAACTATGAAGGGGTAATAAATAATCACATCTTACCTCACTTAGGTAAATACAAAGTAAAGTCTTTAACCACCCACGTGTTACAACAATTTATCAATTTAAAGACACGTGAGGGATATGCTCGTCAAACATTAAGCATAATTGTAGGTATCTTAAGCAAATCTTTAAATCACGCTGTATATCCGTACAAATATATCAAAGAAAACCCTATGCATTATGTAGAGTTAATGAAAGACAAAAGTAGAAAACCTACTCGTGAAGAATTAAAAATTCAATCAAAAGAAAACTTACGACGTATTAATAGTGTTTTAAATGAGGATCACCCTTTTTATTTACCATTTCACATCGGCTTACATTGCGGTGTACGTGTAGGAGAAGTTTGCGGGCTTGAATGGAAACATATAAATTTCGAGGAAATGACATTAGAAATTGAGCAGCAACTAGTCGGTATCAAAGATGAAAATAAAAAAATTCAGTGGCAACCTAGGCCACCGAAATCAAAGGCTGGTTATCGAACACTTCCATTTGGTAATGCTCTAACTGAAATCCTAAGACGTGCAAAAAGAAGACAACTTGAAAATCGTTTAAAGTTCGGTGAGTTTTATAAACAGGATACAGAACATGATTATGTATGTAAAAAAGAAAATGGCGAACACTGTACGCCAAGTGTCATCAAATATAATACTAGGAAAATTAGTGAAACATTAAACATCAGTTTTAACTATCATTCATTGCGTCACACACATGCAACAACATTAATAGAAAATGGTACACCTATTAAAACTGTACAAAAAAGATTGGGACATAGCAGAGCTGCAGTAACAGAAGATCGCTATGTCCACCTCACTGAGAAAATGGCCAGAGATGCTGCGAACATCTTTGATTCATTCGCTCAAGATATATAAAAATTGCTAACGTATTTTTTTATGGTGGGGAATTGGTGGGGAACCCCACCATTTAACCCTTTTATAAATTAACTAGATACGCCATAAACCCTTACCATTACTATATTACTTCGAATCATCCATCTTCAGAACAGCCATGAATGCTTCTTGTGGTACTTCGACTGAACCTACTTGTTTCATACGTTTTTTACCTTCTTTTTGTTTATCAAGAAGTTTTCGTTTACGAGAAATATCCCCACCGTAACATTTCGCTAATACGTTTTTACGCATAGCTTTAATTGTTGAGCGTGCCACAATTTTTTGGCCAACTGCTGCTTGAATTGGCACTTCAAATTGTTGACGTGGGATTAATTCTTTTAATTTTTCAACGATGACTTTACCGCGCTCGTATGCAAAGTCACGGTGTACGATGAAGCTTAGTGCATCGACTTGCTCACCATTTAATAAGATATCCATCTTCACTAGTTTTGAAGTCTGATAACCAATGAGTTCATAGTCAAATGAAGCATAGCCCTTCGTATTTGATTTTAAATAATCAAAGAAGTCATAAACGATTTCTGATAACGGCATTTCATAAATAATGCTGACACGTGTTGTATCAATATAATCCATTGTCATAAAATTACCGCGCTTTAATTGACAAAGCTCCATAACAGCTCCTACATAATCGTTTGGTACCATAATTGTAGCTTTTACATATGGTTCTTCCACATAATCAATTTTTTGAGGATCTGGCATAAATGAAGGGTTGTCAACCTTCACTGTAGAGCCATCCGTCATTTGAACATTGTAAATTACAGAAGGCGCTGTTGTGATTAGATCAATGTTAAACTCACGCTCAATACGCTCTTGAATGATTTCCATGTGTAAAAGCCCTAAGAAGCCACAGCGGAAACCAAATCCTAATGCTTGTGATGTCTCTGGCTCATATTGAAGTGCAGAGTCATTAAGTTCTAATTTTTCTAACGCTTCACGTAAATCATTATATTTCGCTGTATCGATTGGATATAATCCGCAGTATACCATTGGATTTAAACGACGATAACCTGCTAATGGCCCATCTGCTGGGCGATTCGCAAATGTAACTGTATCCCCCACACGAGTATCACCTACATTTTTAATAGACGCTGTTAAATAACCTACGTCACCGACTGTTAATTCAGCTTGTGGTACAACTTTCGGTGTGTGTATACCAACTTCAATAACTTCAAATTCTGCTCCAGTAGCCATCATACGAATTTTATCGCCAGGTTTTACTGTACCATTCATGATTCGAATGGAAATAATAACACCTTTGTAAGCATCGTAAACAGAGTCAAAAATAAGGGCTTGTAACGGTGCTTCCGGATCACCCGTCGGTGCAGGCACTTTCTCTACAATTTGTTCTAAAATATCTTCAATCCCGATACCGGCTTTAGCAGAAGCTAAAACCGCTTCAGAAGCATCTAACCCTATTACGTCTTCAACTTCTTGACGTACACGTTCTGGATCTGCTGCTGGTAAATCAATTTTATTGATAACAGGTAAAATTTCTAGGTCGTTATCAAGCGCTAAGTATACATTTGCTAGTGTTTGTGCTTCAATACCTTGTGCTGCATCGACAACTAAAATTGCACCCTCACAAGCAGCTAGACTACGTGATACTTCATATGTGAAATCGACGTGCCCTGGTGTGTCGATTAAATGGAATATATACACTTCACCATCTTTAGCTTCATACTTTAATTGGACTGCATTTAATTTAATCGTAATGCCTCGCTCACGCTCTAAATCCATTGAGTCGAGTAGCTGTGCTTTCATTTCACGAGATGTTAGTGATTTCGTTTGCTCTAAAATACGGTCAGCTAGCGTTGATTTCCCGTGGTCAATATGTGCAATAATAGAGAAATTTCGTATATTCTCTTGTCTTTTTAAACGTGCTTCTCGGTTCATCTTTTCCACTCCTAATTAAACTATAATGAATTATACTATGAACCTTATACAAACCACAACAACAGAACAGCATAAATGCTGTTAAATCAATGGTTATTCTAAATAGTGTACCGTTTCCTCTGCAAAACAATGCAAAAAAGATAATAAGTTGCTAAAAATAATTTCCTATACCTTTCATAAAAAATAGCCAGCTACACCTAGAAATGGTGCACACTGGCTATTACTAAAATCAATTTGACCTCGGCATAATTGACGCTTCGCTTTCGCGCAGAAAACATTGCCGCTGACGCTTCGCTGCCACAGGACATGGCGTCCAAGACTGAGTTCCTCTATTTCAGCGGATGTTTTTGTACCGAAAACATAGCGACAGGTACAGATGTTTGGACACCCGCTGAAAGAAGTTAAATATTTATTGTTTGTTGAATAAGGTTTGTTAACGTTTTAACACCTTTTTGTTCTAAATGCACACCGTCTGGAGCAAAAAATTCTGGATGGTTGATAGCAACCGAATGCCAATCAATCAATGTAATATTATCATGCTCTTGAGCTTTTTGTTGCAATGAAGAGTTTACATTACTTTCCCATGATCGAGGTACTCGAGTATTCACTAAATAAATATCGGCATTGGAGAAAGCTTTAAGTAGTGAATCGATCTGATCATTCGTAAAGAAACCATTTGTGCCAAGTTGAATAATAACCGCTTTATTTGGCTCATTAAAACTAGCATAATTTGGTGCCAATTGGACAGCTTGTGAAACTTGACGACCAATTTTTGCATCAATTGTAATGTTAGGATAGATATTATGTAAGCTAGTAGCAATATCTATCATTAAAGAATCTCCAATAGCTAATATACCATTATAGGATTCATTAGGATTAGCAGTTGCATCATTTTCTCCTTGCTTAGGTTCTTCTTTGTCCGATTGAGGGCTAGTTTCAGTTTTTTCATTCCCAACATTTGATGAATTACTTCCCGTTGTTCCTTTTTCCGCTACGGAATCATTATGCTTAGAAGGTTGCTCTTCACCATTTATTTTAATTTCTGTTGGCTTAGATTCTTTAGATTCCGTTTGTTCTTTTCCTATAACGCCTGTCATTCCAGTAAAAAATACTAGAAGGAATAGTGAAACAAGCACAGTAGAAATTTTTCTAGTAAACGAAAAGCTGCCCCATTTATCTTTATTAACTACAAGATATTGTCGATAATAGGAGCGGAATCCTTCTTTCCTTATTGGCATTTCAATAAAACGATACGATAATTCTGCAATAATCAATATAAGAACTAGCTGTAAAGCAACTCGCCAGTATGCAGGATTACCTATTTCGTGGACTGGAGTACCCAACACCATGATTGGATAATGCCATAGATAAATTCCATATGATCTTGAACCGATCCAACGTAGAGGCTTCAAAGAAAGTAATTTTCCTAATATGCTAATTGGATGACAAACACACGCTATTAATATAGCTGCATTCAAACAAAATAGGAACATGCCCCCTCTATATAAGAAAGTTTGATATTCATTTACAAAAATAATACTTAATATGAAAATACTAAAAGCAACCAAACTTATGGCATTTAGTTTATTGACATGGTCAGTAGATAGTTTTTGAGAAGATAGTCTTTTCATCGGCCAAACGAGAGCTAGCCAGCAGCCTATAAGTAATTCAAAAGAACGTGTATCTGTCCCGTAATATATACGACTAGGATCAGCTCCTGGCTCATACAGTATACCCATTAACACAGCGGAACATAATGCACCGATAAAGATAAAAATGGCTAATTTACTCTGTTTTTTCACAAGATAAAGCCCGAGCATTAACAGAATTGGCCAAATAAGATAAAATTGTTCTTCAATTGCTAAAGACCATAAATTTTTTATAGGTGAAGGGGATCCAAAACTATCAAAATACGAGAGCTTATGAAAAATGAACCACCAATTACTTGAATAAAAAATAGAGGATATTGCATCTCCGCGCAATGTATGGAGAAGTTCTTTATGAAATAAGGTAGCCCAAGCGAATGAAGTAATAATCATTAC
Organism: Lysinibacillus sp. NPDC096382; assembly: GCF_044762845.1. Taxonomy (NCBI): domain Bacteria; kingdom Bacillati; phylum Bacillota; class Bacilli; order Caryophanales; family Bacillaceae; genus Lysinibacillus; species Lysinibacillus sp. NPDC096382. Next base: position 24,358 of record NZ_JBIWFC010000003.1, on the reverse strand, counting down.
ATACGCAGCAGGCAGTAGGCGTCGAAATCGCCCAATCCAAAATTCTCCTAGACCTACTTTTAATCGGTTTCCTTTTAAAGGTAAAATAGTAGAAGTTATTAAGTAACCCGATAAAACAAAAAAGATATCAACTCCTAGGAACCCTCCACTGGCCCATTTGAAGTTAAAATGATAAGCTATCACAGCTAGTACTGCTAAAGCTCGAATCCCATCTATTCCAGGGATATAACGATGATTGACTGTCTTGCCTGACATAAAATTCCTTCCTCTTCTTCCGATAATCTACAAACTTATAGTGTGAAAATTAGTATTAAGTCAATATCGTCCCCTTTTACCTACTGATTCGGTGCATTCACTTATATAAATGACGGATGAGTATTTATAAAAGTTTACTTTTTTTATCACATAAACAACATTAAAATAACTTCTCATATGTATATGTCCTTCATCCTTATAAAATAAAGGTTAATCTTATTCATATTTTATCCATCAAAAAAGCATCTCCAAAATGGTAGATGCTTTAAAAGCGTATTTCGCCTATTGCATATGCCGCTTCACTTTTACAACTCATCGTCAAATCTTTATGTGCTGACTCGAAAATTATAAGGCAAGAAATGAATAATTAAAAGGCTTAATTACTATTTTTTCTTAAATAAATCCCTGGTATTTTTTACTAACAATCATTCAATTTTCATACTTTGTCCAAAATGTAATTAAGTACAATATATCAATAAAAAATTGGCAAAAAGAAGACTGCTTTTCGCCAATAAATTTTAATAATCTATTTATTTATTCTTGTTTTCCTGTAATGAAGGATTTTGATATAGCTTTTCCTATTACAGCAATCGTACGATTCAATTCTACTTCTGTATTGTCAATTCCACCTAGTTCGATTAATATCATTTCTTTTGTTAAATCTTGATTATAACGTCCATCTACATTGTCACCACTTTTTGATATAACACCTCTAGAAATTTTTGGCACAATTCCATTCATAGCAGCAGATAGACTTTCTGCATAAGCAGTATTCCATCTATAATTCTTATGCTCTGCACCAATAACAATCGCAATCCGTGCATAGGACTCATTATTATATGTTAAAGTTGTCGCATCTCTCTTGGCAGAATCTCGATGCAAATCAATAACTAAATCGTACGATTGCTCTTGTAAACGTTTTGCTAAATAAGGACGTACAAAGTTGTAAGAATACGGAAAAGTTTTCCCCTTAAGTTTTAGTTCCTTCATAACATCCACATCTAAAACGTCGGTTTGTATACCACTCGTACTAAAATGCTTAGAAATAGTATCTTTTAATTGATAAATATTCGTTTTTTCATCATAAACGGCGGCTTTCCCGCTAGCAGCTTTCACTATTGGTTGATATGATTCCTGTGAATGCGTAAATAATAACAATACTTTAAATGGGTTTTTTGTTTGATCTTGTGTTTGATCTTGTGTTTGATCTTTTGTTTCTTCTTTTGTTTCTTCTTTTGTTTCTTCTTTTGTTTCCTTTTTTGTCTGCTCCAGTGCACTTTGTTCAGCTAAATTAGTAGCGGCATACACGACTTGTTTATCCTCTGGTTCTTTAATCGGAGTCGATGCTTGCTTGTTGAACGGAAGTTGCCCAGCAATGACAGGTAATACGAAGAAGAACAATAATAAACCAAATGACCACTGTAGTTTTTTTAGCAAAGTCACACCCTCCTCCCCTTATCGTATGGAGGGGATGTGTCTTTTAGAACGAAAAAAATTATAGATTATTAGCCCATTTCATAAGCATAGATGACACGAGTTTTGCATACTTGTCTACCCAATAATCAGCTTCCTTTGGCGTAACCATCAGCTGTGTATGCGAGCCTGCGAAAGTCTCAGCAAATAATTGCTGACGCTCTTCTTTAGACCATGTAGCCCATTCGCCAAAAATCGGCTGTACTAAAGACATATCTAGTTCTTTATTTATATCTGGTTGCCAAGACGACAATGACAATTTTGATGAAGGTTTACTCCGCTCTGCCACCCGTGCAGCTATAGAACGTAGCATTACTTCTACAGCATCCGCAATTAATACAGGTGCATCAACTACTGTTGGGATACCAATTGCAGTAACAGGAATGCCAAGCATCTCATATGAAATTTCCTTACGGTGATTTCCTACACCTGAACCAGGATGTATCCCTGTATCCGTTAATTGAATTGTTTTACATAAGCGATCACTAGCTCTCGTTGCAAGTGCGTCTACAACAATAATTAATTTAGGTTTAAGACGCTCTGCCAACGCCGCTACAAATTCACCAGTCTCGTATCCTGTTTGCCCCGTTACACCAGGCGCATACATGACGAATTTTTCATCTATTACATCTAAACTATGCAAATGATCAATAAGATACGGTCCTATAGCATCTGGTGTAATTGTCCGATTCCCTAAACCAATAATTAAAATTTTGTCATCTTCTTTCCATGACATGGATTTATGCATTTTTTTGAAATTCACAAGCAATTCTTTCTCAAGCTGCTCAAAGCCATCCTGATCTTCTAACGTCAAAGTAGGAACAGAAAGAGTAATGTACTTCCCTTTTTTCTTCCCGATTTGCTTCTCACCTTCGGCATCAACGAGCACATCAGTGATTTTTACCCGACCAGCAGTCTGATCTTCAATTTGAATACCACTCGACTCTTTAAGTGTATCTTTTTGCTCTTTCGTTTGATGTAAAACAACCTCTTCAGACTCATCAATTAAATCCGTGCGTTGCCAATTAAAATTTTGCATACAGTTCACCTCAACTGTAGTTTGTTCAAACTGTCAAGTAAATATTCTTTGCATTTATCTATTGCAATTTGTCCTAGCGTTTGTTAAAATGATTTTTGTTGTATTGACACAAGAAATCAATGAGAAGATATCATCTCGTACCTATTTTAGGAGGTGAAACATATGCCAAACATTAAATCTGCGATTAAACGCGTAAAAGTTAACGAAAAAGCTAACGCTGCTAACACTCAAGCTAAATCTGCAATGCGTACTACAGTGAAAAAAGCTGAGAACGCTGTTGCTGCTAAAGCTGAAAACGCACAAGAACTTTTACAAGCAGCTTACAAATCTTTAGATAAAGCAGCTTCAAAAGGACTTATCCACAAAAACGCGGCGGCTCGTAAAAAGTCTCGCCTTGCTAAAAAAGCGTAATTGTTATAAAAGATCAGTTTACTCTATTAAGAGTAGCTGATCTTTTTAATTTACAAGAAAATTAATTACATCTTGATAAAAAGCTGCCCCTAGTGCTTCGGACAGCTCATAAATCTTACTACACAATTCTTAAAGCTGACGCAGTAAAAAGAGTTCTAAATAACGCTCACGATTGCCTCCTGTTGATTTCAGTTGTAAATCGACCTCTGCTAACTGATATAACGCCTTCAATAAGCTTTCCTCTGATGGACGATTACGCTGCTCAACCATCAACTTAACACGATAAGGATGTATTTTTAAATTTTTTGCGATTTGCTGTGGATGATAGCCCTTTTTTAATAAATAAAACACATTGGACATCGTACGTACATTTGATGCTAGCAAACCAACAAGCATAATAGGCTCTTGCTTTTGACGTAGTAAATCATGATAAATAGACAATGCTCCTACAGAATCGTTTGCAAAATAAGCATTTAACATTTTAAAGGCATCCTGCTCTAACGTTTTTGCCACTAAATCCTCGACTAGCGTAGCAGTTATTTCACCGCCATCTCCTATATAAAGGGTTAGCTTTTCAATTTCCATTTGCAACTGTAGCATATTCGATCCAACCATTGCGACAAGCTGCTCAATCGCATTTTGTGTAATGCTGTTGCCCTCTGCTTTAACTCTACTCTGTATCCACACAGCTAAGTCCTGCTCTTTTGGCGTTTCGGCTTGGACTAATAACGCATGCTCCTTCATCATCTTTGTCACTTTTTTACGTTCATCCAATTTTTCATAAGGTGCGATAAAAACTGTTACTGAAAAATCAGAAGGATTAGCAAGCCATGTTTCTAAGCGTTTCATATCATGGTCAATTTTTTCTTTTCCTTTTTCAGTTGCCTTTAAAAAGGATGCGTTTTTAGCAATGATAAGCTTTCGCTCAGAGAAAAAAGGAATTGTATCAGCTTCATCCATAACGGCATCCACTGGCGTTTCTTCCAAATCAAATGTTGACATCTCTATCTCTTCTTCGGGTCCTATCGCTTCTTTCAATCGTTTAACTGTTTCATCTATAAAATAGCCTTCCTCACCAACGAGTAAATACACTGGTGAGAGCTCTCCTTTTTTAATATTATTCCAAATCGTTGAAATCATAATTTTCCCTCCATCTAGCAATACTACTAGTATACATGATTTGAAATTCCTTTGTGACTTTGACCGAATTGTGTCGATTCTTTGCCACATGGTAAATTCTCCGTTTCGATATAGCTTTTATGAAAACGATGTCTTATAATAAATAACAGAATTGGAGGGATAACAATGAATCCATTTGAAGGAAAAAACATACAATGTCGCCGTAACGATGCAACTGATTCAGGAGTTGGCTTCGGTGTATCATTCGGAATGTTCGCACTTATTTTTCTCATCGCGATAGTAGTAGAAGTAGCCTCTAAATAATTGAATGTAATGTACTTAGAAAAAAAGACCTTGCTCATTGGACAAGGTCTTTTCCCTTTTGCATAGACCAACTATTGCCACGAATTCTTACTTCAATCGTCCCATCTATTCCAGTTGTTAAAGTAGCTAAATTTCGACTTGTAAAACGCTCCACTATCTCAGCATGTGGATGACGATAGCGGTTATTGAGCCCCGCGCTGAAAATGGTTAATTCAGGCTGTAACAGCTCTACAAAAGGCTCAAAACTCGATGTTTTACTGCCATGGTGTCCAGCCTTCAACACTGTCATATTCGCTAATTGCTTGTTATAAAGATGAATAAGCTCCTGTTCCCCATGTTCCTCTAAGTCACCCGTTAACAACGCTCGAAATGACCCCTGCTGCATATATAATACAATTGAATCATCATTCCCCTCATAAAAGGTGTCACGGGGCCATAAATAATAAAAACTAGTTTTTCCTATGCGCCACGCAGCTCCCTGCATTTTTTCTTTCACAGGAACTTTTTGCTTTTTGGCTTCCATCAGTAAATCCCGCATTACAGGCTTATCCATCGAACCAGGAGTGAGATGAATTTCATGCATAGTAATCTCTTGCAAAATCTCTTCAGCTCCCTCTACGTGATCGGCATCCGCATGAGTGGCGATAAAAATAGCAATGTCTCGTATCCCTTTTCCTTTCAAAAACGGTACAACAACTTGTCTCCCAATCTCATATGGGCTTTCTGAAGTCTTCCATACTTCCTGCTCAAAGCGTAGTAAACCGCCTGAATCAATAACATACACAGCCCTTCTAAACGGTAATTCTATTACTGTACAATCACCTTGACCAACATTTAAAAATGTCAGCTTCGTTTCGTTAAACAACATCGGTGATAAATGAATACACAATGCAGGAATAAAAATAACAACTGCAAATTTACCATAATGTTTTATCTCTATAAAATAGAATCCCGCTAATACGCTGATCAATGCTACGCAAATAAGCCATATAGCAGGCTTCCCAGGCGACCACAGCTGAAACGGCAATTCCTGAAGATATAAAATAAACTTTATAAGCCAAACACGGACCGGCTCGTATCCAGCAAACAAAGCTTTTGCTACTGGCATCGATATAATCGTTATTATAAACATGGCAAAATTTAAGGGCAAAATAACAAAGGAAAACAGTGGTACGAAAATAATATTTGCTAAAAATGAAGAAATAGAAATTTCATAAAAATGATGGAGTAATAATGGATAAACAAGTAGCTGGCACACTAATGTTATAAAAAATGAACGAATCAACCAGTTCATGGATCGTCTTAAAATGACACTTGAATAGACTAAACTAACCGTTGCTAAATAGGACAATTGAAAGCCAATCTGATAAATGACACCTGGTTCAAGTAGGACAAAGCAAAGAAAGCTAATTGCTAGGGCATCGTCATTCGATATTTGCCACCTAGCGTAACGCATCAGCATGATTAATTCTACAACAGATACTGCGCGCCATACGGAAGGAGCACCACCCGCAATCACCCCATAGATAGGTAAGATGATGAGTAAAACTAAGGTCGCCATTTCCTTCCGTACGCCTATACGTAGAAGTCCTTCAAAAAACAACCATGAGACAAGTGCCACATGCAAACCAGAGATAGCAAATATATGAGTGATACCAAGCTTTTGGTAGGCTCTTTGAAGCTCATGATCCACTTGATCCTGTAATCCTATTAGAAGTGCTTGTCCCTCTGCAACTAGTAAATCAGGGAATGTTGTTTCAATATGTTTTTTCATAGAGTGTCTCTGTTTAGCAAGAAACGAACGTATGGATTTTTTCTCTTCAATAAAGGTCCATCTTGAAACTTCAAATATTCCTCTGGCACCTTTACTGATTAAATAGTTTTCCATAGAAAACGCATACACGTGTGCAGGTGGAAGAGGTGCTACAAGTTCTCCTTGAACTAGATAGGTCCTGCCTGTCAATGAAGTAATTTCAAACAAGCTTTTCTCTTCTTCTGATGAAAATGTATAGACGACATACAGCTTCTCACCTGTTTCAGTTTTGACAAAGCCTCTAAGTTTATGACCATTTATTTTATATTCACTCGACCAAGTTATTGAGAATGTTGACGGTAGAGGGGAAGATTCCGTCAGTTGAAATGTTACGATGAAGAAATAAGAAAGAAATCCAAAGGCTATAACAAACGCTGAAATTAGACGCCTTTCACCTTTCCATTTAAGCCATAACGCGAAAAATAGAAGAATAGTGAGTAGCCAAGCTGACTTGTGTGCCGCTATTGAAGCAACAAGTACAGCTAGTGCTACGTAAATCCATTTATGCTTTAAAGCTTTTTGCCAAATAATGTACTCACCTTCTGTTCATATGGGAGCAATTTTTCTGCAGGCATACCACTCTCACGAAGCTCGTTTAGCATGTCTATGTACAAGGCTAATTTTTCGTCGCTTAAAAAGTCGATTTTACGTTCATCAAACGGAACGTGTACAACCTCTACACCTGCTTTTTCAAATAGTTCTTGTGCATAAGGGTTATTTTTATAATCAGTAGCGTAATACACCCGTTCAATACCTGCTTGAATAATAGATTTCGTACATGGTAGACACGGGAAATGCGTAACATATAAGTCTGCACCTTTTGTAGGCGTACCATATTTAGCACATTGTAGCAGTGCATTCATCTCGGCATGCACTGTACGCACACAATGATTCTCCACAACATAGCAACCTTTTTCAATACAATGTTCATCACCTGTAATTGAACCGTTATAACCACCTGCTATAATTCGTTTATCTCTAACGACAGTTGCTCCTACTGCAAGCCTTGTACATGTACTACGTAATGCGAGTAAATGGCTTTGCGCCATGAAAAATTGATCCCAAGTAATTCGCTCCATATGACTACCTCCATAAATTTAAAAGCTGTTCATTTTGCTCTTTTTATACTATAGTGTAGCCCTTTTTGAAAAGAAACGTCAATATCTCAAAATTTCCTGCCATCACTTAACGGTAATGAAATCCTTCAGTCTCTCAAACGTTTTTTCGCCAATACCACTCACTTTTTTTAAGTCCTCAATTGTTTTAAAGCCACCATTCTCCTCACGATACGAAATAATGCTTTTCGCCTTAGATGGACCAATACCTGATAATGTCGAAAGCTTAGCTTCATCTGCTTTATTTAAATTAACTTTTTGATCTTTTACACCGTTGTCACCTTGTGATGCTCCGCTAGTAGGCATCGTTAAAATATTAGAAGTAATTTCGTTAGGCTTTTCACCTTTTATAGGAATGTAAATAACCATCTCATCCTCAACTTTTTGTGCATGATTAATGAGTTGCGTATCAGCATTCTGCGTATAGCCTCCTGCAAGCTGTACTGCATCTATAATTCGCTGGTCAGTCTGTAGCTCATAGACACCTGGATACATAATAGCACCCTTTATATCAACAAATACCTGCTGTATGACCGCTTCATCAACAGATTCTTTCATACTAGGTTGTTCAATAGGTTGGATTGTTTCGATGAGCTCTTCTTGGGGAGGTGAAGAGTCAGATCTCGAAAAAAAGAAGTAACAAAGTCCACTGATTACTAGTATGCCGGGGAGCAACATACTTTTTTTGTACTTTTGCCAAAAAGATTGGATCATCCAATAACATCCTTTCCTTTGCAAAAGGTAATCATATGGAGTCTATTTCATCTTACAATATCATTCAAGTGTTGAAAAGATAAATTATTTATAGAAAGGCTAAGAATAAAAGCCCACCGCCATAACGTAGATTTGATTGCAGTTCCAACTGCTCCTTATGGTAATTAGCTAAAATTATGGATAAAATCATCATTATATTTTTTGAGAGTCTAAGTGTTCTTCGACAACTAAAAACAAAAACAGCTCACTAGTAAGTTTACCAGCGAGCTGTTTTACTATTTTACCGCACGGATAAAAATGCGTTCACTTTCATATTCAGGGCTTTCATCTGTAAAATCTGCTGTTACTTCTACATGGTTAAAGCCAATTTCCAGAAGCCATGCCATATATTGCTCAATTGAGAATGTACGTTGGTTATGCTCCTCGTCGAAACGTTCATACAGATCACCACTCACAGCATCACGCACATAAAACGTCATTTGGTGGACAACGGAATGTTCGAAATCGCCAGGTTCCGTATGCCATACATAGCTAATATCACCATCGTCATACGTAAACGGTCCGTCTAAAAATATATCATTCATTTTAAATAATGAATGTATGTCAAAAAACAGCTGGCCTCCATCTCGTAAAGCACCATAAATACGTTCTAATGTTGAATAAACTGCTTTTTCTTCCACTACATAATTCAGCGAATCAATAGCTATCGTTACAACGTCAAGCGCCTCAAAGCCCTCTAATTCATCCATCGACAGACAATAGAGAGGAACATGTAATCCTGCATCAGCAAAGCGCTCTGCGGCAATTGAGAGCATATTTTCAGACAAGTCAATTCCACTCACTTTGTAACCTGCCTGCGCAAACAGCAGGCCAAGCACACCTGTACCACAGCCGATATCTAAAAGATTTGGGAATTGACTGCTCGGTGCATGCTGCAAAACCCAATCCACATAAAGATTGTACGGGATATCGGTTTGCAGCTCGTCATACACGTGTGCAAATCGTTCGTAGCTACTCACACTTAAGCCTCTGGCATGTCTAGTTGCGGTGCATCGCCCCATAGACGTTCTAAATTATAATAAGCACGTTCATCTTTATGGAATACATGCGCTACAACATCTCCAAGATCCACAAGAACCCAGCGTGCTCCATCGAAGCCTTCTACACGACGAATTTCATAGCCCTCTTTTACTGCTACCTCTTGTAATTCACGTGCGATTGCTTGCACTTGGCGGTCAGAATTACCATGAGCAATAATAAAGTAATCTGCTAAAAGTGAAATACCTTCCATATTTAAAACGACAATATCCTCACCATGTTTGTCGTCAATTGCTTTGTAAGCTGCTTGTAATAAAGTTGAAGTCATCCTTCACTGTCCTCTCTTTTCATCATATCGTTGTAACATTCTATTGATAATGGATAAATTGGTTGTTTTGTGTCAATTAAAAATGCCAATGTATGGCGCACACAAGCACTCATCGCTTTATCCAAATTTTTCTTTGCTTTTTTTCGCAGACGATCAACACCATCAAATTTACGATTAGGTTCTATCATATCTGCAACAAAAATAATTTTTTCTAGACGGCTCATGCCCACGCGTCCTGTAGTATGAAAACGAATAGCATTTAACATATCCTCATCCGTAATGCCAAATTCGCTTTCTGCAATATATGCACCTACTGGACCATGCAGTAATTCACTACCCCAGCCAATAAGGCGAGCATCTAATTTTTCATCACAGACGATTTTCTCCATCCATTCGATATCTGCATATTTCGCAATATCGTGAAGGATGGCAGCGATCTCAGCCTTTTTTTCATCCTCGCCATACAATATTGCTAGCTCGATGGCTGTTTCCATTACACCAATGGTATGAATATAGCGCTTCTCAGGCATGCGTGGCTTAATCGCCGCTAAGTACTGTTCGCGTTCCATATAGACCTTCCTCTCGTATGAACGTCTCTACCGCTTCAGGCAGTAAAAAAGTAACCGTTCCTCCAGTGGCAAGTCGTTCACGAATCAGTGTGGACGATAAATCGATTTGGGGAGCTTCCACCATTACTATAGGATACTCTGTAGTGGCCACTGTTCCTGGACGCTTTACTCCTACAAATTGCACAAGCTTCACTAATTCATCAATACAATACCATGTATGAAGCGAATCAATCATGTCGCCTCCAATGATAAAGTAAAACTTCACATTAGGCTCTCTTATACACATCGCAGAAAGTGTCTTATATGAATAGGATACGCCACCCTTCTCCACCTCATACGACTCCACAGAAAAATACGGATATGGACTTATTGCACGCTTTACCATTTCAAGGCGTCCCTTATCGCTAGCATCATGACGTGCGAACTTATGTGGTGGCAACGCATTAGGCATAAAGCGAACTTCATCTAGATCTAATGCATGCAGTACTTCATTAGCCATCATTAAATGTCCATTATGTGGTGGATTAAATGTACCTCCCAGTAAACCGACCTTTTTCATCGTCTCACCTTATTTCGTTGCTTTTGGTAATGCAATCTTTTTATGATTGCGTGACTCTTTATATAAAACAACTGTCAGTCCAATTAATTGCACAAGCTCTGCATGAGCACCTTTAGCAAGTGCTTCTGCAACTTCATGTTTATCGTCTTCACAGTTATCTAAAATACGTACCTTGATCAACTCTCGTACTTCTAATGCTTCACGGATTTGCTTTGTCATTTCGTCATTAACGCCGCCTTTTCCTACTTGGAAAATTGGTGTTAAATGATGTGCTTCTGCACGTAAAAAACGTTTTTGTTTACCTGTTAACATAAAAATTAATTTCCTCCTAATTGCGCCTTTAATTGCGCAATCATTGAATTTGTATTTGGGTATTCACCAAGCCAATGCTCAAAAGCAATAGCCCCTTGATGAACGAACATTCCAAGACCCGTAACGACGGTTGCTCCTTTTTCCTCAGCCGCTTTTAAAAAAGGCGTCATTAATGGATTATACACAATATCGGCCACAATTGCGCCTTTTGCAAGTCGTTCTAATGAAAATGGCATTAAAAAATTACCCGTAGCAAGTCCAGCCGATGTCATTTGCACTAAAATGCCGAAATCAGCTAATAATTCCTCAGCCTCCGCTAAAGAAATGGCATGACCTACACCCATTTCATCGACAATTGCTTGGGCATTTGCCACTGTACGGTTTGCAATGGTTAAATTCGTATAACCTTGCTGTTGCATGGCAAAAGCAATACCACGAGCAGCACCGCCCGCACCAATTAGAAGAACTGGCTTGTCTTTATGTGACTTACCAACCGCTTCTTCTAGCGAACGTACAAAACCAACACCGTCTGTATTGTATCCCTTTAATCTTCCTTCTTTTGTTCGGACAACCGTATTGACAGCTCCCATTTTTTTTGCCAACTCATCTAGCTCATCTAAATAAGGAATGATCGCTGTTTTATGTGGGAGTGTAATATTCCAGCCACTAGCACCTAATGTTTTCAGGCCAGCAACCGCTGACTCCAAATTTTCAGAAGATACATGCACTGGAATATACGTTGCATCTATCGACATTTCCTCGAACCAAGCATTATGCATCGCTGGGGATTTTGAATGCTCAATCGGATCACCCATAACCGCAAACCATTTCTTCATTTCCTAATCCCTCTTCTCTACTTATACTCCTAAATTAGTGATGGGCGAATTGAAACTTGTACACCCTTTGGAGCATAAGCTGCAACAACTACATTGGCATGCTGCACAGTAATCCATCCAAGACCAGAGAAGACAACATCTGTTTTCGCTTCTTTAATAGAGAACTCATGACGCACTAATGGCGGTAGCTGTTCTATAAATTCAGCAGTTGGAGGTGCCAGCAATTCACCCTTATGCTCTGCATACAATGTATCTGCCTTCTCAAGCTTTGTTCGGTGTATTGGCAAGTCATTTGCCACGTGTACCGTAAATGCCGAACGTTCTCCTTGAATAAAGTCAAAACGAGCAAGAGCGCCAATAAATAATGTTTGTCCAGCATTTTGTTGATACACTTTTGGCTTTATTTCTTTTTTAGGCATAATATATTTTAATTCGCTAGCGTCAATATGGTGTGCCATCTGATGGTGATTAATAATTCCCGGTGTATCATATAATGCACTACCATCATCTAATGGAATTTCAATCATATCTAAAGTGGTACCTGGGAAATGAGAAGTTGTAATAATCTCACCTTCACCTGTAGCCTGCTTGATAATGCGATTAATGAACGTGGATTTCCCAACATTTGTACAACCTACAACGTACACATTTTGTCCATTACGGTACTCATCAATGGCTTCCATTGCTTCGGCCATCCCTATACCTTTATGGGCACTCACTAAAAGTACATCTACAGGTTGTAGACCCAGAGCCTTTGCTTCACGTTTTAGCCAATTAATCACTTTTTTCGGTTTCACAGATTTCGGTAATAAATCGGCTTTGTTCGCGATTAATAACACAGGATTTTTACCTACGAAGCGGTGAAGTCCTGGTAGCCAGCTCCCATTGAAGTCAAATATATCAACAATTTTTACGATTAAGCCTTGCTGTGTTCCAAGACCATTTAATATGCGTAAAAAGTCGTCATCTGTTAATGACACTGGTTGAATTTCATTATAATTTTTCAAACGGAAGCAACGTTGGCAAATGACCACGTCTTTTTCTAATGATGATGGGGGTGCATACCCAACTGCTGTTTTATCTTCTGTTTGAATTGTTGTACCACAGCCAATACAATTTGGCATTTCGTTCATTCTTTTTCCTCCCAAGTACTGATTCCTTTTCGTTTTAAATTATTGAACACACGACGTTCAATAAATCGGTTGAATTTTGTTACGAGCCCATCTGATTGTGCAACTGGTTTTACTAGTACCGTATGCAAACCTAAGCGATTTGCGCCCATTACATCTGTTAGTAGCTGGTCTCCTACCATTACTACCTCCTGTGGTCGTAGCCCTAATTGAACAATTGCACTATAAAAGGCATTACGAAGTGGCTTTCTCGCCTTATGAATATAAGGAATACCTAATGGCTCAGCAAATTGCTTAACACGCGCCTCTTTGTTATTCGACGCAATAATTACACGAATGCCTGATTCTTTCATAATGCGCAGCCAAATAATAAGCTCTTCCGTTGCATCTGCACGGTCCCATTCCACAAGCGTATTATCTAAATCCGTAATAATCCCTTTAATACCTAAGTCTTGAAGCTTTTCCGGTGTAATTTCATAAATACTCGTGACAAATTCATCTGGTAATAAAAAATTATACAAAATAGCGACCCCTAATCTAAACGTATTATTCGACCATTATAGCATATTTGCGAAGGCTTCACCCATTCGAATTGGGCTTCCTTGTACAACATTTTCCGTAAATTCTATAGCATCCTTTTCAAACAGCATAACTACTGTTGAGCCGAATGAAAAATATCCGACTTCTTCACCCTTATGCCACTTTGTTGTTGTATTAGTGAGCATAATAGAGTTTACAAAGGTAGCACCAACTTTAATAAACGCTATTTGCTGATCATTCGCCACTTTAAGCTCTGTTACTGAACGATAATTGTGTGAAATAGGTTTTTTACCGTATGTAAGACCGAGCTGGTTAACAGGAAAAGATTTTTGACCAAGTGTATATTGTCTTAGCACTTCCCCATCAATCGGGCTATGAATACGGTGATAATCTGCAGGACTCAAGTAAAACACGATAAAATGTCCATCTGCATATTGTGAAGCACGTTCTACATTGCCGAGTAAATCATGTAAAGCATAAGGCTTACCCTTTACATGAAATGTCATATCCCATTCGATACGTCCGAAGGATTCCACTTTGGCATCCACTGGACTTACATAAGTAGTGGGATTTTGTTCAATTGGACGTGCATCTTTTAAAAGCTCTCTTGTAAAAAAATCATGTAAACTTGAAAATTGTTGTTGTTGTTTTGAAACTTCTTCAAGATTAATGTCGTATACTTTCATATAACTAGGAATAATTCGTTTACTCCACTTTGCTTTTGCAATAGATTGCAAAAGATGGGAGGATTGCTTGCCATTTGTTAATTCAATCAAGTGTTGATATAGTTTTTCTTTCATAAAACAAAACCCCTATCGATTAATTTAGACTGTCAATTTTTTCGCATTCGAAGTATAATGGTACAATATCTTAAGTGCAAAGGAGTGATCCCCCTTGTTTTTTTATCACAAGTTGGTGGATACCACGGTTAAGAAAATGAAATCGCAAGCAGCAAACTTTATCACAATCAGTAATATGTCCTTCGGCGGCGCGGCCATAATGGCTACACTACACGAATACTATAGCTACAGTGTCTTGTTTATCTTTATTGCAGCCCTTCTTGATCGTTATGATGGAAAGGTAGCTAGAGCACTCGGACAAGTGTCTGATCTAGGTAAACAGTTAGATTCTATGAGTGATATTATATCATTTGGTGTGGCGCCTGCATTATTAATGTATAAAGTTGTCTTAGTCGACTTTGGTTTCGTCGGCATGACGATGACAGTACTATACATCATCTGCGGTGCGATGAGATTGGCTCGTTTCAATATTACTGAAGCAAACGGCTATTTTACAGGGTTACCAATTACAGCTGCAGGTACGATCTTAACTTTAACGTATTTTGCATCTAATACGTTCCACCCGGCATTTTATCTTTTCCTATTCCCAATACTAGCATTACTAATGATTAGTACAATCTCGTTAAAAAAAGTGTAACAGCGCATTTGCTGTTGCACTTTTTTTCATTTAACACAGTTTTATAACATATACTGTCGAAAAATGGGGAAAGGATGAAATCATTCAATGAGCGGAATTTTTACATCTATGTTGCAGTTATGGCTTGAGATCCCAGCGTTACTTGGCTATTTAAAGGGGCAAACATTCCATAAACCCTTTTCAAAAGAAGAGGAAGCTGCTTGTATTGAACGATTTTTAGGCGGTGATGAGCAAGCGCGTCTTGATCTAATTGAACGCAATATGAGGCTCGTCGCACACGTTGTGAAAAAATTCCACCCAAAGCATGAACAACTTGATGATTATATTTCCATTGGTACTATTGGTCTGATGAAAGCCGTTGAAAGTTATACTCCTGACAAAAAAACCCGTCTTGCCACTTATGCCGCCCGTTGTATCGAAAATGAAATTTTAATGCATCTGCGTACACAGAAAAAAGTGCAAAAAGATGTTAGCTTATTTGAGCCAATCGGTACAGATAAAGATGGTAATGCACTACAAATCCGAGATCTATTACAATGCGATGAAGAAAGTGCAACAGAAAAACTTGAACATAAAGAGCATGTTGCACAACTATATCATTATTTGCATATGCTTGACGAACGTGAACTCGAAATCGTTACACTCCGCTATGGTCTAAACCAGCAAGATGCACTTACACAAAAAGAAATCGCTGCACGTTTAAATATTTCTCGTAGTTATGTATCTCGCATTGAAAAGCGAGCACTTATTAAACTCTATCAATTATATAAACGAGATCAAAAGATAATTGAGTAATATATTGTAAATTGATACTTATAAAATTTCAACAATCTTATTACTTTATTCTGCAATTAATCTTGTATTTTTTGTTACAAAAGTACCCCTTTGGCAAATCACCATAACGTAAAGTTGATTTCCGTTCCAACTGAACGCTCTCTCGGGGGCGTCTGATGAGCCACTTGGGGTAATAGGATGTTATTGTGCGAAAGCGAAGCGACAGCAATAACAACAGGAGGTTAATCACAGAGGCGTTGTCACAAGACAAGATGTTTTAGACTTTGTTCCCCTACCTGCGCGATCCAAGGCCTTATCTGTGACGTTAATCCCTAAAGAGTCGCCAGCTTCCACTCCAATCACTTATATACAAATCATACGTTTTTTACCAAACATCACCTCTAGCTTTTAGTAATAAGCCAATTCTTAGAAAGTTTGGGTAACTAATGAAGTACAAAAAAATCTCTTGCGATTTTTAATCGCAAGAGATTTTTTTATTCTGCAGATTCTGATAGTTCTACTGAAATAAGTGTACCGAGTAACATTGTTATAATAACTGCACCTGCTGTTAAAAATAGCATTATGAATGCCTCCCATCTAGATATGAAGAGATTTATTTAACAACAGTTTAGCATTAGTGAAACCTGTAAACTGTGATTTTTCTCACACTAAAAGCCACTCATTTTGACTATTTTGTGTAGTTTATTTCACTAAATTATTAGACTCTATAATGATTCGATAGCTTTTAGTACGATTTGTGTTGAATGCTTTGCAGCTACTGGTAAAAACTCATCGAAGCTAAGATTCGATTCTTTTCCAGCAATATCTGATAAAGCACGAATAACAACAAATGGAGTACCAAATTGATAACATACTTGTGCAACTGCAGCTGCTTCCATCTCCACTGCCTTCATTTGGGGGAAATGACAACGGACAGCTTCTACACGAACAGGATCATTCATAAAGGCATCACCTGAGCAAATTAAACCAATACCATATTGGTGCTCTCCAACAGCCTTTACGGCCTCTTCAGCAACTTTCATAAGTTTTTCATCCGATTTATAAGCTGCTGGCATACCTGCCATCTGACCCATTTCATAACCGAAAATCGTTACATCTACATCATGATGACGAACTTCATCTGAAATAACGACTGCGCCAACTTCAAGAGTTTCATCATAGCCTCCGGCAGAGCCCGTATTAATGACTACGTCAGGCTTGAATTCATGTAATAGTATAGTAGTTGACATTGCGGCATTCACTTTACCAATACCACTTTTTAGCAAAACTACCTCTTTCCCTTTATAAGTTCCTGTTGTATACTCACTGCCTGCGATTGTTGTGCTTTTTGCTTGCTCTAATGATGCTCGTAAAAGCTCTACTTCCTCTTCCATTGCGCCGATTACTGCAATTTTCATTTCTCTGTTACTTCCCTTCTATATTCAACTCTATTAAAAATAATAAAACGAATTATTTTCGTCAATAGGCGCCGTTTAATGTATTTAGTTGTTCAATTTTTACTGGTGTCCAGCCTTCGTTGTCAACCCATTCCAAGCTAACACGATACATTTTTGTCTTATCATTCGTTGAAACTGTTGCAATAGCCGAATTAGCGCTACCATTGTTCCCCATACGCCAGATAATCATATTGTCCTTTTCGATGCCTGTAACGGCCGCAACTGTTGCTACCTTTTCAGCCCAGTCTACGGATTTTTCATCGTAAGAAGACACATGCTGACCTGTTTGTGTTGTAGGTGTAGGTTCCCAATTTTTATTTGTTATGACCTTGTCAACAATTGGGTTGTCTGAAGTAGTTTCAGTAGTAGAGTCCTGTTCAGATGGTTGAGATTCTTCTGTTGGCTCTTCCTTTGCTGGTTTTTCCTCCTGAGCTGATTCATCATTTTTTTGCTCTTTAGAAGGCTCTTCCTTCACATCTTTTTTATCGTTCTTCTGCTCCTGTATTGGCTCGTCTTTCTCAGCTTTTCCTGCATCATCCTGCCATTTAAACACAAATGTTGCTGTTATAATAATTAATATCACGACAATACCAATTAAAACATTCAATAGTTTATCTAGCTTTTTATTACGAGATGGCTGCAAATGACGACTGCTTCGAGTTTTTCGTTCACTCATGAAGTCTCCCCCTCTCTAGCCAATATTCTATCAAGTTCAACAGTACTTGCAAAATAATTGTGCTCATATATTTTTTCAGAGAGAAAAATATAAATATCTCGACTTATTTCCCCATAGTTTTTTCCCTTGATTTAAATACTTACATAGATGTTTAAATCAAGATCAATTTCCCCTTGGCGTATATTGTTGTTATTGTTATTGTTATTGTTATTGTTCTCGCTTTCACACAGACAATGCAGAAGATAAAAGCAGCTAGCTCTCCTTAAAGATAAGCTAACTGCTTGTACCAAAATTATTTTATTGAAATAATTTTAACTTTCATTTCACCACCAGGTGTTTGTACGACAACTTCTTCGCCCTCAGCACGGCCTAGTAAGCCTTTAGCAATTGGTGATTCATTTGAAATACGGAATTCCATTGGATCTGCCTCAGCCGAACCAACAATTGTATACGATTCCTCATCTGTTGATGGTTTCCCATTAATAACTTCTACAAATGTAACCGTTTTCCCTAGTGATACTACACTGTTGTCTGTTTCGTCCTCAGAAATAATAACTGCGTTACGAATCATAGATTTTAATGTAGAAATTCGACCTTCTAAAAAGGCTTGTTCTTCTTTTGCAGAATCATACTCAGCATTTTCAGAAAGATCCCCGAAATCACGAGCGATTTTTATACGTTCTACGATTTCCTTACGTGTTTCCGTTTCTAATTTTACTAATTCTTCTTCTAATTTTCTTTTACCTTCAGCTGTCATTGGGTACTGTTTTTCATTTGCCAAAGTTCTTCACTCCTTGTTTTCGTCAATATAAAAACATAAAACTCGATTAAGTGGCCTAGTGGATGCACTTAATCGAATTTTATTATTTTTAAACGGTTTCAAATTACTCTTTGACCTAATAGTATGCATGCCTTTCTGAAATATGTACAGATATGCATGTAAATATTGTCAATACCACTCTATCTTATTACAATACGTTGTCAGTTTCAAGGATAGTTTTAATCTTAGTTACCATTAAATCAATCGCAACCTCATTATCCCCGCCTTCTGGAATAATAATATCAGCATAACGTTTCGTCGGTTCAATAAATAGATTATGCATTGGACGCACTGCCGATAAATATTGGTCGATTACAGAATCTGTTGTACGTCCGCGCTCTTTTATATCACGCATTATACGACGAATAATACGTAAATCTGAGTCCGTATCTACAAATAATTTAATGTCCATTAAATCACGTAAATCTGCATCTTCTAACACTAAAATACCTTCTAGTATAATAACATCTACAGGCTCTACATGAATAACTTCTTTTGCCCTTGTATGCTGTACATAATCATATACTGGCTTTTTAATTGATTGACGGACCAATAATTTTTTTATATGCTCAATTAACAAATCGTTATCAAACGCTAACGGATGGTCATAGTTTGTACCTAAACGTTCCTCAAACGTTAAATGACTTTGGTCTTTATAATAAAAATCTTGTTCAATTACTACTACTGAATGATCGCGGAAAACATCATAAATAGCACGGGTCACACTCGTTTTTCCCGAACATGAACCACCAGCAATTCCGATGACGACTGGACGCTTTGCTACCATTAATTATTCTCCTTTCGCATCATGTTATGTGGTTTTAATGGTGTATCGCATTTAAATTTAACAATTTGTAATGGGTGACGTGCAGCATCTAAGCTATTGCCATCCTCATCCCAAATTTCACCCATTGTAAAACGGAAATTTTCGATTTCCGGTCCAAAGAATTCTACCTCATCGCCAGGTTTAAAATAGTTCCGTTGTTGCATTGTCACAATTTTCGTTTCAGGGTCATGCTCTAAAATTAAACCAGCAAACTCATAAGTCGTTTTACGGCCATGTACACCAAACATTTGCTCCTCGTGGCCAGGGGCATCATGGAAGAATGCTTCAGCAGTATCACGGTTAGCACATTTGTCTAGTTCTTCTAGCCATTCACGTTTAATTTTAAAATTTTCAGGGTCAGCACAATAAGCGTCAATCACTTTGCGGTACACTGAAATAACTGTAGCAACATAGTGAATTGATTTCATACGACCTTCTACTTTTAATGAATCAATACCAAGCTCAATCATATGTGGAATTGCTTCAATCAGCTTTAAGTCTTTCGGACTCATTGCAAAAGATGCGTGATTATCATCGAAAAGTGCCTTTTCTTCGCCATCTTCTAGCTCATATAAATCATAGTCCCAGCGGCAAGATTGACAGCAACCACCACGGTTAGAGTCGCGAGCAGTCATGTGATTTGAAAGTACACAGCGACCAGAATAGGCGATACACATTGCTCCATGAACGAATGCCTCAATTTCAATATCGACTTTTTCCTTCATCAGCTTCATTTCTTCGCCGCCTACTTCACGTGCTAATACTACACGATGTAAGCCTTCTTCTTTCCAATACTGTACTGCCTTCCAGTTCGATAAAGATTGCTGTGTAGAAAGGTGAATTTCAAGCTTTGGTGCAGCTGTACGGCATGTTTCAATGATTAGTGGATCCGCTACAATAATGCCTGTAACACCCGCAGATTCAATATCTTGTAAATATTGCTCTAAGCCGTCCATATTTTCATTGTGGGCGAAGATATTTGTCGTAACATATATTTTTGCACCATATTTATTGGCGAATTCAACACCTTCGCGCATTTCTTCAATTGAGAAGTTATCTGCGTTTGAACGTAGACCGAACTCTCGTCCACCAATAAATACAGCATCCGCTCCATAATGAACTGCTACTTTTAATTTTTCTAAACTACCTGCAGGGGCAAGTAGCTCTGGTTTTTTTGTAATGACACGTTTACCGTCTACAATTTCACGGATTTTGTCATTTTGCTCTAATACTAATGCCATGTTCTTGCCACCTCCTAGTAAACTGTTTCCTTGAAGATAAAGCCAGTATCAAGAGGTCTGATGGCAGGCTGAATATCTTCAATTTTAGCTAATAAATCATCTTTAATATCTTCATACGCATCTTCTGATTCGTCAAAATATGTGTCAATTGCTTGACGATAAGCTTCTGTTACTGTGATCACATATTCTGGCGTTTGAAGAACACCCTCAATTTTCAATGCATCGATGTTACCTTCGAATAATTCGCCAAGTTCATCGATAATGCACATATCGTTTGGGCTAAAAATATGCGTACCGTTAGCATCCTCATAAATTGGATATTTATTATTTCGTTCATCATCATGAAGGAACATATTGCGATTTTCCTTACGATTTTCAATTTCCATTACTTTATCCTGATATAAGAAATAATGGCCTAGTAATGGACGTTTTGATTGGAACATACATGTCATTCCATGTACTTGAACCTCAATCTCTACTTCTGTATTTTCTTTAATTTCTAGCACTTCATCTAAAGAAAGTTCACGTGAAAGCACTGCGCGAGTTGCTCCGCGTTTTCCCCAATAATTTGCAGTAAACCAGTTCGTTGCAGTCGTTTCCGGATTCCAGTGTAGCGGTATTGTTACACCTTGCTCACGACGGATGATTAATACTGCTGGATCACCATAAATTAAACGGTCGACACCAATACGTTGCATTTCTTTTAAATATTCGGCAAGCGCATCCAATTTTTCATTATGGAATAGCCCATTTACCGCAACATAAACCTTTTTACCCGCTGCATGAATTAGCTTTGTAGCTTCTTCCACTTCACTCACAGAAAATTCTCCTGCTAGGCGCAGACCAAATTGTTGTTCACCAATGACAAAAGCATCTGCTCCAGCCTGTAAAAGTGCTTTAACATGGTCCACCGATTGTGGTGTAACAAGCAATTCAGGTTTTTTCATAATAGTCACCTCTTCAAACATAATAATAAACCATCACCAACTGGTAAAAATGCACTTGTATAATCAGGGTGCTGCATAATCCATTCGGTGAAGTTTTTTAAATTGCGAATCATTGTACGCTTACGACGCGGTACATCTTTTAAATCCAAATCTGATAGGCCATGCATATACATATTATCGATATACAGAACTCCGCCAGATTTTACAAGAGGCGCATACTTTTCAAAAAAGCGTTGATATTGTCCCTTTGCAGCATCGATAAAAACAGCATCGAAGGTCGTTTGAATTGCTTCATCATTCACTTCTAAGGCGTCACCTTCAATGACTGTAATACGATCTGATACTGTAGAACGTTCAATATAAGCCTTTGCTCTTGCAACACGCTCTGGATCACGTTCGATTGTAACGATTTGCACATTTGGTATAGCCTCTGCCATTCTTATTGCAGAATAACCAATTGCAGTACCAATCTCTAAAATTTTCGACGGATTTTGAATACGTAGCAATTGATTTAGTGCATCAATGCCTGAAAGTTGCATAATCGGTACATGATTCTCCTCCGCAAATGCTTCCATTTCTAAAAGCAATTCATTACGTGGTTGAATAAATGATTGTATATATGCATCTGATAATTCCATTTTTTAGTTCACCCTCATATCAATTATGCCTCGGCATAATTGCCGCTGTCGCTACGCTTTTGCGCAGATAAACAATGCTTCCGGAATCAGCTTTGTGCTTAGGCCTGCATGAGGGCCGACACGATGTCGGACATTTCGGTAATGCCACAGGACGTGACGTTTTTACCGATGCAGGTCAGTTAGCCGTTCTCGCATGGATGCGATGATTTTAGGCTAACATCCTTTAAGAACTCCACTCCGATTCCGTGACATTCGCCGGAGGCGTAACGAGCAATACTCGTTGTCTGTACTTCATCATTTAGCAACAAAAAGAAAAAGACCAAACGTGATGTCTTGGTACTTCGTCATACAAAAATGAGCAATTGTTTTTATAAGCTCAAAACAATTGCCACCACGTATATTATTCCGCATTAACGGACTGATTTGAATTTTTTCCATGCGGATTGATTAAAAATCACAATTTATAATAGCACGAAAATAGAAGGAAAGCTATTTTTCTTTCCTTCTATCCACATTATTGCTATTTATTTTTTCTATTTAAAGTACTTACTCAGCTTTTTTTATATATTTATCTACTTTCAGTAAATGTTCATCATACGTTTTCGAGAAGTGGTTGACACCTTTTTTATCCGCTAAGAAGTATAAATAGTCCGTTTTACTTGGATTAAGCACTGCTTCAATCGAAGTTTTTCCTGCACCCGCAATCGGACCTGGTGGTAAGCCTTTATTTTTGTAAGTATTATAGGCATTATCTACTTCTAAATCTTTATAAAGGACACGATCTTTATGGGAACCAAGTGCATATAAAACAGTTGGATCTGTTTGTAATGGCATCCCTTGTTCGATACGGTTATAGAATACGCTCGCAATCGTTTCTCGATCTGTTTGGGCAGTAGCTTCTCTTTCCAATAATGAAGAAAATGTTAATAATTGATGTACTGACATTTTCTTTTCAGTTAGAGCATCGTTGTAATTTTTCACAACCTTGTCCATTGCTCCTACCATTTCGTCTACAATAGATTCTAATGATGGTTTTTCTTCAAAATAAGAATAAGTTGCAGGGAATAAATAACCCTCTAAATCATATCGAATTTTATCAGCTAAAACCGCATCCGTCACAAGCTCAGGGTATTTATCCTTCATTTGTTGTACAAACGCATCGCTTGTTACTAAGTCCATAAATTCTTTTTGAGTGTAAGGCGTTTTCTTTTCCACTATATTACCAATTTGTTCAAGTGTTAAACCTTCAGGAATTGTCATTGTAAAGACTGGCGTACGATAAACCTTCCCGGTTTTTAAACTTTCGATTAGCTCATCCAATGTCATTGCTTGTGTTAAATCATAGTTTCCTGCTTGGAACTGGGATTCATTTTTAAATTTAGCATAATATTTAAAAACACGAGCATCTTTAATAACCCCTTTTTTCTCTAATAGAGTTGAAATAGAGCTTAAAGTTGAGCCTATCGGCACTTCAACTGCTATTGTTTTAGTTGCATCTGGATCCACTGGTTTTAAGGCACTCTTCACATAACTATAACCAAGTAAACCGACAATCCCTGATATTAAAACAAAAGCAATTGCTACAATAGCAACGATTTTTCTCACAATTTTTACCTCGGATTTTCTTTCTTGCATTTTTGCAAGCATTTCTTGTTTTTTCGAACCGTTATTCACGGGTTTCCCCCCTATCACTCCATTATCATACTAGAAATCAACTTTTACGACAAACAGAAATAGAAAATCAGTAAAAATAGATCACATAAAAAGAGATTCCGACAAAAGAATAAATGTAATA
This sequence comes from Lysinibacillus sp. NPDC096382, assembly GCF_044762845.1. Classification (NCBI taxonomy): domain Bacteria; kingdom Bacillati; phylum Bacillota; class Bacilli; order Caryophanales; family Bacillaceae; genus Lysinibacillus; species Lysinibacillus sp. NPDC096382. Next base: position 172 of record NZ_JBIWFC010000003.1, on the reverse strand, counting down.
AATCAAAGTTGAGTTACAATCAACGAACTAAAATACTAGAGAATGGCATATTAGGAACGGAAAGCCCTTCAGGAGAAAATCGAGTAGGAGACTAGCCATTATTTGGCTAGTCGACCTCTCACACCACCGTACATACGGTCCCGTATACGGCGGTTCAACCTCTTAAGTATCT